>NZ_JAKRFB010000002.1:0-352769 GCF_022348315.1 Alteromonas sp. MmMcT2-5
ATTAAATATATCGAAATATGAATCGTCGTTGTGACACTCTTAACGAGTGCCCACACAGATTGTCTTGTCTAAATTTTTAAAGAACATTCACTAGAAGCCTTTGCTTCTTAGTGACTCACCCTGTTCGAGTGAGGTGCGCATTATACGCTGGAAGTTTTCGTTGTCAACACTTTTTGAAAATTTATTTTCTGAAGCGCCTCTCCTAAACTCCCGTCCTTACTGGCCTACAAAGGTAGTAGAGACTTACTTCAGGAGGCTTGCTGTTTTGCTTTTCCCCCGAAGCGGATGCGAATTTTAGGGAAATGAGCGCTCACGTCAACACTTATTTTAAAAAAAGTGTCATATTCGTTTTGAATGCTCGTTTATTCAGCAAAAACACCCTATTTCCAGTATCCCGTCTTCTTTCTCATCTGAAATTTACGCCATATTCCAGGCTTATGCGGCTTTAGCTTTCCTTTGTATTTGAGAATAAAGTCATCAATAGCATCTAAAACGCGCTCGCTATTACGACCATCCCTGTATTTCTCATGGAGATCTACATAAGCATTTATTGCATCAATTACTTCAATAGGCTTCGTAAGCGCGTAATCTATAGCCGCTTCAATTTCACTTGTTTCTGTCACGTCTATTAGATGAGGACCTGGATTAGTATTGCGGAACGTCACCACCGGTTTTTCTTGCATCATAAATTCTAGAATGATGGATGAACTATCGCAAAGAAGCACACTTGCTTCGTTCACACTGTCTAAGTCAACGTTATGTAGATATTTAACGTTATCTATAGACGCAGCTAATTGTTTATAACGTTCCACAATTTCGGAGCCGTGCAGTTTAGGATGAAATGTAAGGATCCAGTTCCAGTCTCTTTCTTTAGCTAATTTCTCGATAGTTTCAAAAACCGACTCGGCCGAACTAATACCTTTAGTAAACGTTGTTCCGTAAAGTATCGTTGGAGGATTTGATGCCGGCGGGCGTTTTCCTTTTATATAGGTATCGACCTTGCACCATCCTGTTTCATAAGCCTTAAAGCTACCATGCTGCTGTTCTAGAATTTTATAGGGTGCTGTACTGCTTGGTCCTTGTGTACAAATTAAGTCAAACCACCCGCGAATGCGGAAATGGGAATCTTCTTGATAGGTCTGTTCGCCACGCTTACCAATAAAGTAGCCATGAAATACGCCTACCTTAATACCAGGAATAAAATGATAAATGTAATTACCGGGAGTCAAAGTCGCGTCGGGATTGAACTCAACAAGCTCTTCAACTGTTGCTAATCTTTTCTCATCGGCAAGTAACAAGTCTTCACAGCTATGCTCCAGATACCACGCTACTTCACCACCACGCTTTCTTATCTCAGATTGAATAGGTCGCAATATTGAATAGGAATAAGGCAGTGCCGCAAATAGTACATAGCGCTTTGACATGAACTCTCCGTAGAAATAGCATTTTGATTTTTTTCTATAGTATATCAGCATTGTTGCTTTAAAAGATTGAAGCTAGCTATCGATAACAAGATTAATCATCAAGTGTTAATGTGTTTTATGCATTTCTTTAAAAAAGGCTTACCATGTCCTGCATAATTTCGCTTAAAGAGAGTTCTATGGCACAACCTGTAATCAGTTTTAAAGGTGTTTCTCCTACATTAGGAAAGAATGTCTATGTTGATGGCTCGGCAAGAATCGTCGGTGATGTAGTTTTAGAAGATGATGCGAGTATTTGGCCGCTGGTAGCAGCTCGTGGCGACGTGAACAAAATTCGTATTGGTGCCCGTTCTAATATTCAAGATGGCAGTGTTTTACACGTTACCCGTAAATCTGAGAAAAACCCCAACGGCTTCCCACTTATTATTGGTGAGGACGTTACCGTTGGGCATAAGTGTATGCTGCACGGCTGCCAGTTGGGTAATCGAATTCTCGTTGGCATGGGCGCTATTGTAATGGATGGTGTTGTTGTTGAAGACGATGTGTTTATTGGTGCAGGTACATTAGTGCCGCCGAACAAAAGATTAGAAAGCGGATTTCTTTACGTTGGAAACCCCATGCAAAAGAAAAGACCGCTCAACGACGCCGAAATGGCATTCCTGAAACAATCTGCCGTTAACTATGTTGTATTGAAAGATGAGTACCTTGAAGAAGCGAACTAGTTTCGCTTCTCACCTTGCTCAACGATAGCCCTGACACGTTTTACAATATCTGAAGTATCGGGGCGCTTTTGTGTCCATATGTAGAATGCTTCAGCCGCTTGCTCAACCAGCATCCCTAACCCATCTATTTGTGTTTTAACACCAAGTTCGGCCGCCTCTCTCATAAAGCGCGTGGGTGAGTTTTTATAAACCATGTCGTACACCACTTCACAGTTTTGTAAAACACCATCATTTAAACGGCACGGCAATTCATTGCTTAAACTGGCGGCTGTTGAATTGATAATAATATGAGGCGCAACATCTGCGATATCTTCAAGCGCAGCCACCTGCACTTTAGCGTTTGAAGCGGCGCTTGCCACTTCCTCAGCTTTCGCTTTGGTTCTATTGGTGATGATTAAAGAGGCGGCCCCTGCTTTTAATAACGGGGAGATTACGCCACGGGCTGCGCCGCCGGCACCAATAAGCAACACGCGCTTACCCTTAATTTCCACACCGCTGTTAAGCAGATCGTTTACCAGCCCTACACCATCAGTGTTGAATCCCCATATTTCACCGCTGTCACCATTCATTAGCGTATTAACAGCTTGTGCATCTTTGGCTGCTTGGTCATCTACCATTGCCAAGTTGAATGCATCAAGCTTAAAAGGCATGGTGACGTTACAACCTAAAGCGCCTTCCTGAGCTAAAAACGCGTTGGCGGCATCTACAAAACCGTCTACGGGCGCAAGTATCTTTTCATAAGAAATATTTTCTCCCACTTGTTCAGCAAACATTTGATGGATAGTTGGTGATAAACTCTGTGCAATAGGATTTCCGAATACAGCGAATTTTTTCATGGGAATACGAGACTTATTTAATATAAAGAAGAAAAGCGATAATCGTGCTTCGCAGAGTACACCATATGAACGTATAGGTGGAGAGGAGAAAGTACGGGAATTAGCAAATACGTTTTACGACATAATGGAAACCGATCCACTCGCCAATGAACTGCTAGCTATTCACCCCCAGCCATTAGACAGAATTCGCCACGTGTTCTTTCTATATTTAAGTTTATGGCTTGGTGGTCCTGATGATTACCAGCAGCAGTATGGCCACCCGCGTCTGCGTGCACGCCACCTACCTTATACCGTAACACCAGAGTTAAAAGCGCAGTGGATGTATTGCATGCGAAAAGCCATGTTTAAAACGGTTGAAGATATCGCCTTAGCTCAACAGTTGATAGACGCACTTGATCAACTCGCCAATCACATGGTGAATACAAAATAAAAAAGCGCGTTGAAAGGATTAACCTTTTAACGCGCAACTCCCCTGTTACTGTCTACGCTCTTTATGGCGCATAAAGTAGTGCAATTGTGAAAGCCTCATAGTTAATAAGGTGATGAAACTAAGAATTAGAATGTGTAACCCACCGATAAGGTATACACCCAAGGATCTATTTCAATATCACTTACCTTTCCAGCAGCATCACCCACTTTGAAGGTTGCTTCGGTATCTATATCAATGAATCGAATCGATGCATTGACATGCCATTTGGTATCAATTTGGTAATCCATTCCCACCTGTGCTGACAAGCCAAATGAATTATCAAGCGAAAGGTCGCTTAAGCCAGCTGTTTCATTTGCACCTGTAAACTCTTCATCAAAGATAAAGGTATAGTTGATACCAGCACCAATGTACGGCTGAAACGCAGAGCTGGCATCATTAAAATAGTAGTTTGCGGTAAGCGTAGGTGGAAGGTGCGTGACTTCTCCAAGCTGGTTACCCGTCCCTAACGGGTCAGCAACAGAAAAATTCACGTCGTGCTTAAACGGCGTTGCGGCAAGCAGCTCAATATTAATGTTATCAGTAATAAAGTACGCTACGTTTAGACCTAGCTGAGTATCGTTATCGATATTAAGGGCAACGCCAAGATCAGTTCCACCCGCGACGATGTTAGAGGTAGATTCGTCAGGAGCAACGGTAGTAAGACCGCCACGAACAATCCAGTCGCCCTGCTGGTGAGCGCTAGCTAAAGGTGAGAGTGCAGCAAGAGTAAAGCAAAGTGCAGATGCAGAAAAAAAGTGTTTGCGCATGATGTGTCTCTTTTGTGTTTAACTAAGATGGCGATACTTTACGCCTGTGGTTAAGAGAAACATTGATCCAGCGCAAGTTTGATAACTCACTGAAACACAGATGATATTCCACCTTGATGTAGATCAAAAAAACGCCGCATTAACGTTAATACGGCGTTTTTTAGTCATTAAAGATGAAAGCTGCTGTCGGCGGTCCGCGTAAGGATTTAAGCGCTGCCTTATTTAATAATTAATCACCAATCAGTAGGTTTTAACCAGTCTGTCAGCTTGGCTTCGGCGCTACCCGGTGCAGGTGTATAACAATACTCCCAGCGCGCGAGCGGCGGCATCGACATTAGAATTGATTCAGTACGCCCGCCGGTTTGCAGTCCAAATAAAGTGCCTCGGTCGAATACAAGGTTAAACTCAACGTAACGGCCCCGGCGGTAAAGTTGGAAATCACGCTCTCTTTCGCCGAAATCGGTTTGCTTACGACGTTCAACAATAGGAACGTAAGCATCGATGAAGCCATTACCAACAGCTTGCATAAATGCAAATGACTGTTCAAAGCCCCATTCATTCAGGTCGTCGAAGAATAAACCGCCCACTCCGCGGGTTTCATTGCGATGCTTTAGATAAAAGTAGTCGTCGCACCACTTTTTATACTTAGGGTAGACATCATCGCCAAACGGCTTACATAATTTTTTAGCAGTATCATGCCAGTGTACAACGTCATCTTTAAACGGATAAAATGGCGTTAAGTCGAAGCCACCGCCAAACCACCAGATAGGTGCTTCGCCCTCTTTTTCTGCAATAAAAAAGCGAACATTAGCGTGTGACGTGGGGATATACGGGTTATGTGGATGAATAACGAGTGATACACCCATAGCCTGAAAGTTTCTTCCTGCTAATTCAGGCCGATTAGCCGTTGCTGATGCCGGCATTTGACTGCCAAACACATGGGAAAAGTTAACGCCGCCTTGTTCAATCACCGCACCATTTTTTAGTACTCGAGAACGGCCACCGCCACCTTCTTCTCGCTGCCAGCTGTCTTCAACAAACTGGCCCTTACCGTCGGCAAGTTCAAGGGTTTGACAGATGGTGTCTTGCAGCCCTAGTAAATAGCTTTTTACTTGTTCTATTACTTCAGCGGCATTTTTACCGTCCAGTAATTCTGCTGATGTCATGCTCTTATTACCTCTGCTGTGTCACCATCGCGAATGGTACTGGGTTTAGTTGCACCGCCTACTTCCCCTTCGACATAGAAAACGGAATCAGCGAATACGGCTTTTGCTTCTTCAGTGGTGGTGGCTGGCGGTTGGCCGGTCAGGTTAGCGCTTGTAGAAACTAACGGTTTACCTAACTTGTTGCACAATTCCACTACTACAGGGTGATTAGTTACGCGCACCGCTATTTTACTATGCTTGCCGGTTAACCAAACTGGCGCAGATGACGACTTAGGTAATAGCCAAGTATTAGGGCCTGGCCAGCTCGAAAAAATATCGGTGCGTCTGTCAGGGCGAATGGCGTTATCGTTAACATAAGGCAGTAGCTGACTGTAGTTTGCAGCAATCAAGATCACGCCCTTTTCTACCGGTCGCTGTTTTATCTCTAACAGCGCATTTACAGCGGCTTCATTGTCGGGGTCACATCCGATGCCCATTACCGCTTCGGTTGGATAAACGATTAAACTGCCAGCTTGGAATGCGGCAACAACAGGGTCTACTTCAGGTGAGTTAGCCTCAACGGGGGTAAACGTGTTTACGTTCCCATTTTGGATATCAGACATGGTTTTAATCTCTACGTATAGTTCTTCGTTTAGTTGTTCGTATTATTACTTTTTAAAGCCACAACTAGGCTGAGGACACTGTAACTGCCCCTTTTTATCTATCAATACTCCCCAACCGCAATCTGGGCAGCTTTCATTAACCGGCGTGAAATTTAGCACATATCGACATTGTGGATAATGGTTGCACGCAAAAAACTGTTTGCCGTATTTGTTAGTACGCGAGATTAGATGCCCTTTCTTACACTTTGGACAATCCACCAAAGTATCCTCTTTTTCTTTAATGGGCTCTATGTGATGGCATGAAGGAAAATTGGTACAGCCGATAAACATGCCAAACCGCCCTTTCTTTATGGCTAAGTCGGATGCGCATTCAGGGCAGGCTACGCCGTCCAAGGTTTTAAGTATGGTGGTTTGTTTATCGTGAAGTGGCTTGCTGAAGCTACATTCAGGATAGCCTGTACAACCGATAAAAGGACCCGATTTACTATTCTTTATATGAAGAGGTTTACCGCACTCGGGGCAATCTCCGAAATTATCATCGAGAGCGTGCTCGTGCGCTGAAAAGAGTGAATGGTCTATTTTAGACATGTATTGGACGTTAAGGCCTTAAACGCGCTGCAATTTCACAGCGCATTTTTAAGTAAAGATTCAAATACCAGTGACTACAACTGCATTAATGCAGAACACCATCTGGCTCTTCGAACAAAAGATCTTCCATTTGTGCGTAGGCTTTCTCTTTGCCAGGTACGTTGAATAGTACCATTAGCACAACCCACTTCAGGTCTTCCAAGCAAAATTCATTGGAATCAATTTCCATAACGCGATCTATAACCATTTCGCGTGTGGAGGCATCCAACACATTAACCTGTTCTAAGAACATAAGAAAACCGCGACATTCCACATCTAAACGCATTTGTTCTTCATGCGTGTAAATACGGCTTAAGCTAGTGCTAATACCTTTGCAAAAGTACGGTTTGATGTCCGTCTCTTGCAGTGCCGCTAACTTTTCTAACCATGCGAGGGCTTTATAAATCTCATCGTGATGAAATCCTGCGCGCACAAGCTCTTCCGTTAACTCGTCTTGGTCAACACGAATTTCCGTTTCACTGTGAATGAAGTTTTCAAACAGATACATGAGGATATCGAACATATTATTTTCCCCTCAATTTAACGTAACCACCAGGGACAGCGGCCACTAAACCACGCAACTCATATTCTAATAATGATGCCATTGCTTGCGATACAGATAAGGCATTGCGCTGGGCTATGACATCAATAGCGGTGATGTCATAATCCACACTAGCTAATAATTTATCGGTTGCCAAGCTATTCGCTGTACTTTTTTCGTTTTGCTCGTCAACATTCAAGCCTAGTTGTTCAGGTTGAACGCCAACTTCATCTAGAATATCGCTTATATTTGTTACTAATTTGGCGCCCTGTTGGATTAACCAGTGGCAACCTTCAGCGTAAGCGTTAGCGATATTGCCTGGCACAGCGAATACTTCTCGCCCCATATCTGCGGCCAAATTCGCAGTTATCAAGGTGCCACTCTTAATTTTTGCCTCTACCACTAAGGTTCCAAGGGATAACGCTGCGATAATTCGATTTCGCCTTGGAAAATGCCAAGGCTTAGGTCCCTGCCCCGGAAAAAACTCTGTAACGGTGACACCTCCGTCATTGTTGATAGCTTCATAGAGCTTACTATTTTTAGCCGGATATACCTTTTCAGGTCCCGTACCCATTACCGCAATGGTTCCGGTGCTACCAGACAGGGCGCCTTGGTGTGCGGCGCTATCAATGCCCATGGCAAGGCCGCTCGTCACTACAACTCCGCTACTAGATAACCCATAAGCAATGTCGGTTGCGGTACGCTTACCCTGAAGGCTGGCCCTTCTGCTTCCCACTATAGCAATCTGTGGTTTTTGAAATAGCGCTTTGTTTCCCGTGGCAAATAGCGCGAGGGGCGGACTATCCAATTGCTTAAGTAATTCTGGATAGTGAGGCGATGACAACGGCACGATGTGTCTATTGTCGCTCGCTTGCAGCCAGTTTATTGCTGCATCAATCAGAGGCGGTGAAATGTTGTTGGTGAGTTGTTTAACCTCGTTAGGCAGCGAAGACGTGTTGCTGCCTAAATCGACAGTAGAAAGTTGATATTTTTCGAGAGCCTGTAGCCATAGTTTAGGTGAAACACGCTGAGCGGAAGCCAGCGCTATCCATGCTAATGTTTCGCTGTCTAACTGAGAAGATTGTGGTGCCATTATCGCTCCTAATGCGAGCGACAATGAACCATGCAACGTTTAAGGCTTGGCGACAATGAAGCCGCGCTTTATCCCCTTATTCGCTCGCGTAATTAATCCGTAACTTGCCGCATCAAATGTTTTAAACACAACAACTTCACCTACTTTAAGCGCGGGTTGCGATACTGTATCGATAAACCACTCACCACCAGTGTTAGCGCCGGGTTCATCTACATAGCGTGGACTTTCTTCGTCAATAATGGCTGGACCTTGTGAGTAAAGCCCCAGGACCGTACCTGGCGCTACTTCCATACTGCCTAAATCAAGAATGACAACGTCGTATTTGCCAAGTAAATCGTGATCATGCAAATCTCCAACTATTGCGCCTCGCTGCGAAGTAGCCGGAACAAGTTCAAAGCCTTCAGGATGTTCAAATCCACCCGCCATTAACTTATCACCGCGCTTAGCTTCTTGGTTCGCATCGTCGATGAAAAGCAACATCGTGTTGCTACCTTCATCTTTTTCCACTAGTGAAGCTGTTGAAACATGGGTAACTTGAATACCAAGGATTTCCCCATCAAGATTTCTAATCGTAGCGTGCTTTCTTACAACTCTGTACTGATCGTCGGTACTGAATTGTTGCTGGCTTAACACAAAATCATCAGACGCAAACCTTACGTTTCCATCCTGATTACCCAGCAATTTAGGTAGCGAAGCATAGCTTTCCTCGTCTAGCAGCATGTGTTGTCTAATGAATGGAGAGATAGATGTCCACGACAACACATCAACAGGCTTCGGTTTTACTCGCTTATCGGTAGCCGGAGAAAGTTTATAGGAAGGTTTGTCGCGCTTTACACTTAATACAGGCTGCCCATCAACATACCCAACGACGATAACATCGCCCGGGTAAATAAGGTGTGGATTGTCAATTTGGGTGTTGGTTCGCCATAATTCAGGCCAGAGCCAAGGCTCATTGAGAAAAACGTTAGCGATTGCCCATAGCGTGTCTCCACGCTTTACTGTGTAGGTTTCTGGCGCGCTCTCTTTTAGCTGCAGCGCAAAGGTAGGCAAAGAAAGCAGTACACCTAAGATAAACAATGCTGCACGACGCGCGTAAATCAATCGCTTTTTCAAATTAACCACCTGCAAATTATTCACTGTCACTCATTGTTGATTTTTCAGACAATAGCACTATATCGGCATAACTAGGTATTCTAATAGGGTTTCGGTAAAAAACTGCACGAAACAGCCCGATATACGTTAGAATAGTAACTTAATAAGCACTGTAAAGTGTGCTGGCAATTAGATCGTATATGAATTTATACAGCGAAAAGGTGAAGTAAGCGAGAAATGGCAATTTTAGACGTATTAAGTTTTCCTGATGAACGTCTTCGCACGGTAGCTAAGCCGGTTGAAGAGGTTAACGACGAAATTAAACAATTGGTATCGGACATGTTCGAAACCATGAAAGACGAGAACGGTATTGGCCTTGCTGCAACGCAAGTTAACCGCCACGTTCAAGTTGTTGTAATGGACGTATCGGAAGATCAAAACGAGCCACGCGTATTTATTAACCCTGAAATCATTCGTAAAGATGGCTCCACGATTAGCGAAGAAGGCTGTTTATCAGTGCCGGGTAATTACGCGAAAGTTGAGCGCGCCGAATCAATTACCGTAAAAGCGCTAGATCAGAATGGCGAAAGCTTTGAGTTGGATGCAGAAGGTTTGTTAGCGATTTGTATTCAGCACGAGCTGGATCATCTAAAAGGCAAATTGTTTATTGATTACCTTTCACCGCTTAAGCGCCAACGTATTCGTAAAAAGCTTGAGAAAGAAGCGCGTCTTGCTGCAAAAACCTAAGGAATAACGTGACAACTCCATTGAAAGTGATTTTTGCCGGTACTCCGGATTTTGCAGCTAAACATCTATCAGCGTTACTCGAGAGCGAGCACGAAGTCATTGCTGTTTACACTCAGCCTGATAGACCCGCAGGGCGAGGTAAAAAGCTTACCGCCAGTCCGGTTAAAGTATTAGCAGAAGAAAACGCCATTCCAGTTTACCAGCCTCAGTCGCTTAAAGCTCAAGACGCTCAGGAAGAATTAGCCTCGCTCAATGCCGATTTAATGGTAGTTGTTGCTTACGGACTGATACTGCCTACCGCGGTGTTAAATGCACCTAAGCTAGGGTGCATTAACGTGCACGGCTCTCTTCTGCCTAAGTGGCGAGGCGCGGCACCAATACAGCGTTCAATCTGGGCGGGTGACGCTGAGACCGGCGTAACTATAATGCAAATGGACGAAGGTTTAGATACGGGTGACATGCTTCACATAGCAACATTGCCTATTACCTCTGAAGATACCAGCGCCACCTTATATGAAAAGCTTGCAGAGCTAGGACCACAAGCGTTGGTTGAGGTCGTTAATGAATTTGATCGTTACACGCCCACCAAACAAGACGACTCTCAAGCGACCTACGCGAAAAAGCTATCAAAAGAAGAAGCCCTGATTAATTGGGCAGACGATGCTGAGCAAATAGAGCGAAATATCCGCGCCTTCAACCCTTGGCCTGTAGCGTGGATGCAGGTCGAAGATCAGAACGTTAAAGTATGGTCTGCCAGCGTTGTTCCTTTAAATAAAGGTGCCACGCCAGGTACGGTAGTCAGTGCCAATAAAGAGGGCATTACTATCGCTACGGGGCGCGATGCGCTTTGCATTACAACTCTTCAAATTCCTGGCAAAAAGGCGCTTCCAGCGTCAGACGTTATCAATGCTCGCCAAACGTGGTTTGAAGTGGGCCGTTGTCTGACACAAGCGGACTAAACGTGAAACCATTACCCCTTCCCAAACAAAAGAACCTGCGCGCAGATTGTGCGTGGGTCATCTATCAAATTTTAGAGCAAGGCAAGTCATCGCGTGAGTGCTTAGAGCGCGTTCAGCGCAGACACAACGCCAAAGATAACGCATGGATTCAAGAGATGTCACTAGGGGTAATGCGTCGCCTTCCCCTTTTACAGCACTGGCTGCGCTCTTTGTTGGATAGGCCTCTAAAAGGCAACAAAAAAGTCATAGAACATCTTATTCTTCTTGGTTTGTACCAGCTTAATTTTTCCCGCGTTAGCAACCACGCCGCCGTGGGTGAAACCGTCGCTGCAGCGTCTTATTTAAATGCCGCAGGATTAAAAGGGTTAGTTAATGCAGTACTGCGTAATTTTCAGCGAGAGAACCTTGCAGACAAACCTGTAGACGACGCAATCATAAACAGCGGCTTGCCAAAGTGGTTGTTTAAGGCAATAGAGAACGCCTATGGTGACGACGCCGAGCAGGTACGTACTGAAACGAATGCCATGGCCCCCATTTGGCTTCGCGTAAATAAGTTGCAAACATCCTTGGCAGCATTTACTCAGGCGTTAGATAAAGCAGGGGTTGAATATACCCTTAGCGCAAACCACGCTGATGCGGTAATTCTGACTAAGCGAGAAGATATTACTGCCCTGCCTGGTTTTGAAAAAGGTCACTTTGCGGTACAAGATGGGGCAGCGCAATTAGCCGCACATTACCTAAAGCCTCAAGCGAACGAACGCATTCTAGACTGTTGCGCCGCACCAGGCGGAAAAACAGGGCACATTGTTGAGTCTGCACCTGATACGCAGTACGTATTAGCGCTTGATGCTGATGCTACCCGCCTAAAACGGGTAGAAGAAAACATGACTCGCCTTAAGCACACTGTCGATATCAAGCAAGGTGATGCAGCTAATCCTGATACCTGGTGGGACGGAAAGCCCTTCGACAGAATATTACTGGATGCCCCCTGCTCTGCTACCGGCGTGATTCGACGTCACCCAGATATTCGCTGGCTTCGAAAAGCCAATGACATCGACAATTTAGCACAGCTTCAACGGCGTATATTAGAAACGTTGTGGGGTCTATTAAAGCCAGGCGGCACGCTGCTTTATGCAACATGTTCTATTTTGCCAAAAGAGAACATGGCGCAAATACAGCAGTTTCTCGCCGACACTCCAGATGCCTCGTTATCGCCCATAGTGAAAACAGAAACCGTTGATAAACCCGGGCGCCAGATAACGCCAGGGGAGCAACAAATGGATGGTTTCTATTATGCGAGGCTGGTAAAGTCAGCAGACTGAGTTCAATAGTTGTGCAACGTCACACAGTTAAGACTTGCACGAATATGAAGGCAAAATAATAACGATGAAGATCATCATTTTAGGGGCCGGCCAAGTAGGCGGAACACTTGCTGAAAACTTAGTGGGTGAGAATAACGAAATAACGGTTATTGACTCTGACCCCACTATATTGCGCGCACTTCAAGACCGTCTTGATTTACAAGTAGTAACAGGCGTGGGATCACATCCTGATGTGTTGCGTAAGGCCGGTGCGGAAGATGCAGATATGCTGATTGCCGTAACCAATAGTGATGAAAGCAATATGTTGGCCTGTCAGGTGGCCTACAGCCTATTTAAAACACCCACTAAAATCGCTCGCGTGCGCTCTGAACAGTACATCATTTACCAAGAGCAGCTATATAAGCAGCAAGACATTCCCGTTGACCACATTATCGCTCCTGAGCAGTTGGTAACTAAGGCCATCAAACGTCTTATTGACTACCCGGGTGCACTTCAGGTGGTTGAGTTTGCTGAAGGCAAGGCCAGCCTTGTTGCGGTTAAAGCCTATTACGGTGGCTTATTGGTAGGCCACGCGTTATCTGCGCTTAAAGACCACATGCCTAACGTTGAAACTCGGGTTGCTGCCATTTACCGACGCGGCCGCCCTATTCGCCCGTTAGGTACCACGGTTATTGAGGCCGATGATGAAGTGTTCTTCATTGCCGCTACCAAGCACATTCGCGCAGTAATGAGTGAGCTTCAAAAGCTCGAATCAAGCTACAAACGAATTATGATAGCCGGTGGTGGCTTGATTGGCGCAGGCCTTGCGAAAAAGTTAGAGCACAATCATAACGTTAAGCTTATTGAATACAGCCCAGAAAGGGCCAAATATTTATCTGCGAACTTAGATAAAACCATTGTATTTAGCGGTGACGCGTCTGACCCTGAATTGCTAAGTGAAGAAAATATCGAGCAAGTTGACGCTTTCATAGCCGTTACCAACGACGATGAAGCGAATATCATGTCAGCCATGCTGGCAAAGCGTATGGGTGCACAAAAAGCCATGGTGCTTATCCAGCGAAGTGCTTATGTGGACTTGGTGCAAGGCGGTGAGATAGATATCGCGTTTTCACCTCAACAAGCCACTATCTCGGCGCTACTGACTCACGTACGTCGAGGTGACATTGTAAACGTGTACTCATTACGACGAGGTGCTGCCGAGGCTATTGAAGCGATAGCGCACGGTGATGAAAATACCTCTAAGGTGGTTGGCAAACAAATAGGCGATATTAAACTACCGCCAGGTACCACGATTGGGGCTATTGTTCGAGACGATCAGGTGATTATTGCTCACAGCGATACCAAGATTGAAGCAAACGACCATGTAATTTTGTTCTTGGTTGATAAGAAGTACATCAACGACGTGGAAAAGCTGTTCCAACCCAGCGCATTTTTCTTTGGCTAGCGCTTTTGCAAAGCGTCATAGGTGCCGCAAGATTAAAAGTTGAAGACATAAAAATAAAGGGCGATATTTATCGCCCTTTTTTTTAGCTCGTATCAAAACTACCGGTTTATTTGTTAACTGCGCCAGAACGTTGGTGAGAACAAGACCAGCAATGAGAAGACCTCTAGTCGCCCAAATACCATGGCAATCACCAGTATCCATTTGCCTGCGTCAGTAACATCAGCATAGTTGGCCGCTACGCTCCCCAATCCCGGACCTAAGTTATTCAGCATGGCCGCAGTAGCGGTAAAGGCGCTTAGGTTATCTAAACCCGTGGCAATCAAGCCTATCATAATGATAACAAACACCACTGCATAAGCTGAAAAGAACCCCCATACGGCCTCTACTACTCTGTCAGGCATGGCACGGTCGCCAAACTTAACGCTGTATACCGCTTTCGGGTGAATTAGCCTATCAACCTCACGCTTGCCTTGTAGAAACAGTAAGCAGACGCGTACTACTTTTAAGCCCCCACCCGTGGAACTTGCGCACCCGCCGATAAAGCTTGAAAAAATAAGCATAATAGGGAGGAATGCCGGCCAGACTGAAAAATCAGTGGTTGCAAACCCGGCAGTGGTACTAATAGATACCGCTTGGATCATAGCTTGGTCTAAAGCCTGCTCTGCCGAGCTATAGTAGCCTGATAGCGTAAGTACTAGGAAACAAATCCCGATGAGTGAGGCTTGAATGATAAAAAACGCCTTAAACTCTGGATCGTTAAAATAGCCTTTAACCGAACGAGAGCTCACCGCCGCATAGTGTAATGAGAAGTTTAACGCAGCAATAAGCAAAAACACGGTACACACCACGTTTACCATAGGACTATTAAAATAGCCTAAGCTGGCGTCGTGGTTCGAAAAGCCACCAATAGCAACCGTTGAGAAAGAATGGCAAATCGCATCAAAAACATTCATTCCCGCAAGCCAGTATGCACCGGCACATGCAATGGTTATGGATAGGTAGATGTACCACAAATGCTTTGCCGTATCGGCAATACGCGGAGTCATTTTATTATCTTTAACTGGGCCAGGAGTTTCTGCCCGATAAAGCTGCATTCCCCCTACTCCAAGGATAGGTAAAATGGCAACTGCGAGTACGATGATACCCATGCCACCTAACCACTGAAGTTGTTGACGGTAAAACTGTACTGAGTGAGGAAGAAAATCTATCCCCTCAATAACCGTAGCTCCAGTGGTAGTCAGGCCAGAAAATGACTCAAAGAAAGCATCGGTTACCGTCATGCTTGGTTGCTCTAGCAAGATAAGTGGAATTGCCCCCACGCTTGCTAGTACTGACCAAAACAGCGCAACAATCAGAAACCCTTCTCGTGCTCTTAAGTCATTTTTCTGCTGACGGTTGGGATACCACAATGCCATACCGCCGATGACACAAAATATAAATGCGAGGATAAAAGGCAGGCCACTGCCATCTTGATAAATCAACGACACGATAGCGGGTGGGATCATGGTTACGCTAAAAAGCGCAATTAATAACCCAAGTATTCGTATGATGGCACGGTAGTGCATTGTTTGTTATGCCTTTATTTTTATAGTGCGCATAAGGACTACTGAGCCCTAGTTACAATGTGCTTTTTGATATGGTTTCAAAAAGCGAATCTATCTACGTGAAACAAGGTAGATGAAATCCTATACGTTACGCATAGGGTTTTGATTATAGGACTATAATGAACAAGGGGAAACCTTTGTCTCCCCACTACATTAGGCTAATTACACATAAAGGCACCTGATCTTTTCACTAGGAAAAAACCAACCACTTTTATTTTTTTAGTTTTCTATTTCATAGCAAGCACGGTTTTGACCATCTTAGCAATACTCGCATTGGCTTCACTAATGCTTTGCGCCAGCATATACGCAGGTGTAGTAACAAGCTTCGCGTCATTATCAACAACCACCTCATCAACTGGGCACTCTACATGCGTTGCTCCTAAGGCATTCAGCCCACCAGCCGTGGCTTCGTCATTGCCAATGGTCAGTTTAGTTTTGTTGCCATACACTTTTGCTGCTAGCGCAGGTGCAATACACGCGTACGCTGCGGGCTTTTTAGCTTGAGCAAAGGCTTTGCACACTGTCAGCACCTCTTCGTTAAAGGTACAATTTTCACCGTCTACAGCAAACGTGCACAGGTTCTTCGCAGCGCCAAAACCACCAGGTAAAATAAGTGTGTCAAAAGCAGTTACGTCGCACTCAGTCACGGGTTTTATATCACCTCGGGCAATACGGGCCGATTCTACTAACACATTTCGGGTTTCACCTTCTGATACCTCACCGGTTAAGTGATTGACTACATGCAGTTGGTTTACATCTGGAGCAAAACACTGGTAAGACGCACCTTCTTGCTCAATGGCTAAAAGTGTCAATACCGCTTCGTGTAACTCAGCCCCGTCAAACACACCACTACCACTTAAAATAACGGCTACTTGTTTCATATTGTCCTCCTAGACGCTATGCCATCTACTTATTCAAAATTTGGCTATTAAACACACAACTGTTCAAAAAAAGTTCTTAATAATACGTGTATACATTGTTAATGGTTATGCTACATTACTTGACCAACTTGGTTAAACCAAAAATAAACGTACACCAAGTTATCCACATAAAATGGAATGGTAAGTAGCAGGTACGCTGTTTTCACACCTAAGTCTCATTCCCTTATTTTTCTTGATTTGAAAGGTGATCTTTAACTTGACAAAGATCATCCGGATCACTGTGCCCAAAATTTTAGATCACAAAGTTATCCACAGGCGAAATGCGATCCGCTATCGACCTTAATGTTCCTTCATGATATGGCGATCTGCCCTAGCCTGTGGCATCCTTGCGCTCATATTCTCTATTGGAAAATCGCCATCTATGCCTGATTCTAAAAAGCCTCCATTTATTCTTGTCGATGGATCGTCATATCTTTTTCGTGCCTTTCACGGTTTACCACCATTAACCAACTCAAAAGGTCAAGACACCGGTGCTATTTATGGTGTTGTGAACATGCTTAAAAGCTTGATCAAACAATACAACCCGACGCATATGGCGGTGATTTTTGATGCTAAAGGCAAGACCTTTCGCGATGACATCTATAAAGAGTACAAAGCGAACCGTCCTCCGATGCCGGATGAGCTAAGAAGCCAAATCGAACCGTTGCACGCCATCATTAAGGCAATGGGTTTACCTGTTATTGTTGAGTCGGGTGTAGAAGCTGATGACGTGATTGGCACGTTAGCCAAACACGCCACAGAAAAAGGTATTGATACCCTTATCAGCACCGGCGATAAAGACATGGCGCAACTAGTTAATGAACATGTCACCTTAATCAACACCATGACAAACCAACTGATGGATGTCGAAGGTGTAAATACGAAGTTTGGTATTCCACCGGAGCTTGTGATCGACTTCCTTGCGCTTAAGGGCGATAAAGTCGATAACATTCCAGGTGTACCTGGTGTAGGTGATAAAAGTGCTCAAGCCTTGTTAAACGGTATTGGCGGTATCGACGACATATATAAGAACCTGGATAAAATTGCAGATCTATCGTTTAGAGGCAGTAAGTCGATGGCGGCTAAAATGCAGGAATACGAAGAGCAAGCTCGGCTATCTTATACCCTAGCTACTATCAGCATCGATCTTGACCTTGACTACGACGTTGAGACGTTAATGCCGTGTCAGGCAGATAACGAACAACTTCGCGATCTGTTTGCCGAATACGAGTTCAAACGCTGGCATGCAGAAGTAAGCGCGCTAATAGTTGGCGGAGATACCTCAGCTGCCAATTCAAGCGCCGACGAAAGCAAAAGTGACAGCGTAGAAGATACCGAACAAAGTTTAGCGGTAGAAATAGATAAGTCGAAGTATGAGACCGTGCTTGATGAGGCGCGTTTTAACGCTTGGGTAGCGAAGCTAGAAAAAGCCGAACTCATCGCTTTTGATACCGAGACAACCAGCCTTAACTACATGGATGCGGAGTTAGTTGGCGTTTCATTTTGTATAGAGGAAGGTGAAGCTGCTTATGTGCCTGTTGCTCACGATTATCCAGATGCACCCGCCCAGCTATCACGAGAATTTGTATTAGACGCATTAAAGCCTATTTTAGAATCGGACACCGTGATCAAAGTAGGTCAACACATAAAATACGACAAAAATGTGTTAGCGAACTATGACATTACCTTAAACGGCATCGGCTTTGACACCATGCTTGAAAGCTATGTACTAAACAGTACTGCGCAGCGCCATGATATGGACTCGCTTGCCCTAGCCTACCTTGGTCATAAAACTATTCACTTTGAAGAGATTGCGGGTAAAGGCGCAAAGCAGCTAACGTTTAATCAAATTAGCCTTGAAGAAGCAGGGCCTTATGCCGCAGAAGATGCTGATATCACACTTCGCTTACACAACGCTATTTGGACTAAGTTGAAAGAAATTCCTGAGCTTAAAAATCTATTGATAGATGTTGAGGTTCCCCTAGCCTGTGTACTTTCTCGTATGGAACAGGAAGGCGTATTGATAGACAGCCAAAGGCTGCTTCAGCAAAGCCAGGATCTTGCCACCCGGATTGCCGAGCTTGAAAGTGAAGTACATGAGGAAGCTGGCGAGCCATTCAACTTAGGTTCTACTAAACAGCTTCAACATGTCTTGTTCGAAAAAATGTCGCTACCGATCATAAAGAAAACACCTAAAGGGGCGCCGTCTACTTCTGAGGACGTACTGCAAGAACTTGCGCTTGAGTACCCGTTGCCGAAGAAGATCATGGAATACCGTGGCCTAACCAAGCTAAAGAATACCTACACGGATAAACTTCCTAAGATGATCAATCATCGTACGGGTCGAGTGCATACTTCTTATCACCAAGCAGTAACCGCCACGGGACGACTCTCTTCCACCGATCCTAACTTACAGAACATCCCTATCCGAAATGAGGAAGGTCGCCGCGTACGTCAGGCATTTGTACCAAGAGAAGGAAATAAGTTCGTCGCTGCCGACTACTCGCAAATTGAATTGCGAATAATGGCTCACCTTTCGGGTGATAAGGGTCTATTAGACGCCTTTGCACATGGCAAAGATATTCATAAAGCTACAGCGTCTGAAGTGTTTGGTGTTCCACTAGATGAAGTAACCACTGAACAGCGTCGCAGTGCAAAAGCGATTAACTTTGGCTTAATTTACGGTATGAGTGCCTTTGGGTTGTCGAAGCAACTTAATATTCCACGTAATGAAGCACAGAAATATATGGATCTTTACTTCGAGCGCTACCCAGGCGTGCTTGAGTACATGGATTCAACACGTGAGAGCGCGAAAGAAAAAGGTTATGTAGAAACCGTATTTGGTCGCAGACTTTATTTGCCTGATATTAAAGCCAGTAATGGTGCACGTAGAAAAGGCGCAGAGCGCGCAGCGATAAACGCGCCTATGCAAGGCACAGCGGCAGACATTATTAAGATGGCGATGATCAAAGTTGATGACTGGATTAGAAAAAATGCATCTGATGATGTGACAATGATGATGCAGGTGCACGATGAATTGGTTTTTGAAATAAAAGAAGACAAAGTGGAAACCTATGTCTCTACTATTACTGCTCTTATGGAAAGCGCAGCTACGCTAAATGTTCCGCTGGTTGTTGAGGCTGGTGTGGGCGAAAACTGGGATGAAGCGCACTAGTTTGGTAATTAGATTACAGTTTTTACATTAAAAGGCGCGTTATATTCATTAAATTTGGTAATTTAATTACATAACACCCTTGCCTTTTCTGTGCTTTGTTGTAATATTACACATGTAGGGTACAGAGGTGAGAAAGCTGTTTTCAAACCTTTGCTTTAACCCCGACAGTTTTGTCGGGGTTTTTTTATATCTGCGGAAAATAAATAATTCATAAATATCAATAACTTAAAAAATAAAGCGAATTTTATTTTAATTTTTCTGAACTTCTCTATTTATCACGACTCTATATCTACGGTTTTTATGTGTTTTCTCTCAGTTTACGCCTCGCTCTATGCGGGGCGTTCTTTTTTCTAACACCCCATCATACCTATCCATCGGGCACGTCAGATCAGCACAAACGGTAAGGGTGAATTGCGCTACTGTACTTCGCTATCAGACTCTTCTGTTTCGTCTTGTTTATCTAAGCCAAACCACGTATCCAAAATACGCTCTAATTCGGGTAACCCGTGCTTATTTAATGACGAGAAGGTTTGCACGGTAACATCGCCCATAAATGCCATCGCAGCTTCACGCGCCATTAACAGCTGTGCCTTTCGCTTACCGCTTTTAAGTTTGTCGGCCTTAGTAAGTAATGCCAGTACAGGAATATTTGACGCTACTGCCCAATGGATAAGATCTTGGTCTAAATCTTTGAAGGGGTGACGAATATCCATTAAAACGACTAATCCTTTAAGGGACTTGCGCTTTTGAAGATATTCACCAAGTGACGCCTGCCACTTCTTTTTCATGGCTACTGGCACTTTTGCAAAGCCATATCCTGGCAAATCAACCAAGCGTAAGTCTTCTTCTAATTCAAAGACGTTGATCAATTGGGTGCGACCCGGTGTTTTACTGGTTCTTGCCAAGTTCTTCTGACGAGTTAACGTGTTAAGTGCACTCGATTTACCCGCATTAGAGCGGCCCGCGAACGCTACTTCAATTCCGGTATCATTCTTTAAATGACGAATATCAGGTGCGCTCGTAAAGAATTTTGCTTTGGTGTAATACGACATCTAGACTTACCTCCACATGCGTCTCAACCTTCGGTTTACAGTTTTTTAATGAATAAACCAACTAAAAACCATAGTTTTATCATGGAATAGGTTTTTCTGACGCGTTAAATGTGTAAAATACGCATGATATCACGTATATCACGCGAGCCGTTGGATCCATTTAAGAGATTTATTATGAAAAAACTGTGTTTGTTGGTATGTATGTCTTTAGGTTTAAGCGCAACTGCTATGGCAGAAGGCGACGCCGAGGCAGGTAAAGCGAAATCTGCAGTATGTGCAGCCTGTCATGGCCCTGATGGCAACAGCATGATTGACATGAACCCAAAGATTGCTGGCCAGCATGAGAAGTACATTGTTAAGCAATTAACCGAATTTAAACTTGCCTCTCAAACAGGTGGCGAGGAAGGTCGTAACAATGCTGTGATGAACGGCATGGCTGCCCCACTTTCAGAGCAAGACATGAAAGACCTAGCCGCTTATTTCTCAAGCCAAGAGCCAAAGGCGGGTGAAACACCAGAGCAATACGTTGAAGCTGGCCGTGCATTGTACCAAGGTGGCGACGAGTCTCGAGGCGTAACTGCATGTATCGCGTGTCACGGTCCTAAGGGCAACGGCATGGGCTTAGCAGGTTTCCCGGATATCAGCGGTCAACATGCAACTTACACTGCAGCTCAATTGAAAGCATTCCGTTCAGGCCAACGTCACAATGACATGAATGGCATGATGCGTGATATTGCGATGAAATTAACCGACGAAGATATTGAGATTTTATCTAACTATATCGCGGGCTTACACTAAGCATTACCGTTTTTGCACATTGTTGTTAAAAATTTGTTACCGAAAAAGTTGTATTTTGAAATTATTCGTGTAATCTAACGGCGTAGTTTGTAGGTGCCTTTGAAAAGCTACAAGCTAAATAACAAGAATAATAATAAAAATGCAGCATGGAAGACGGGATAAAGAGCCACGAGGGCCAAAAACAACAATACAGCTCTGCTAACAATAAAAATAAGGGGAGCACGGCTAGGGAAGCAAAATACACATAGAAGTGTATAACGGGAGAGGTGTCATCTGACACTCATACAATGTAAGGTGATGGTGAGAACCATCACCTTTTTCTTTTTTAAGCCCCTTATTATTGTTCACTTTCCTATGTACTGTCCTTTATGCAAAAGCGCTAACGCGCCATCTCACTATCACTCAGATAAAAAGCGCGATTACCTCCAATGCAATCAATGCAAACTCGTTTATGTTTCTCCTGAATTCTTGCCATCTAAAGAAGTAGAAAAGCAGGAGTATGACCTTCACGAGAATAGCTTTGAAGACGAAGGGTATCGAAAGTTTTTAGGAAAGGTTTTAACGCCACTTACACCTTTTATAAAAGACATGAAATTTGGTGAACTCCGAGGACTAGACTTTGGCTGTGGCCCTGCGCCTGTTTTAGCAAGTATGCTGGAAGAAGAAGGCGTTAGGATGAATATGTACGATCCCTTCTATGCACACAACTTATCGGTACTTGAGCAAAGCTATGACATAGTGACATGTACAGAGGCTATAGAACACTTTCACGCCCCTCATGTGGAATGGGCGCTTTTTAACAAACTTGTAGCTTCTGGTGGCGTTCTTGCCATCATGACCAAGCGCGTACTTGATAAAGCCAGGTTTGCAAATTGGCACTATAAAAACGACGTCACCCACGTTAGCTTTTTCAGCGAAGCAACCTTTCAATATTTGGCACAACGAGATGGCTATGATGTCACTTTTCCTGCCAGCGATGTCGTTCTATTGAGAAAGCGCTGAAACAAATTCCCGTAATACTTTATGTTCCCCGTATTGATTTTGCACTGCATACCCAAAGATCAATACGTAGACACTAATTCGCGCTATAATAGCGCTGTTTTTTCACTCTCTTTGTTATTTGGAAATTATGGCACGTTCAAAGAAATCACGTAAAGTCGGCCTAATCGGCGTTCGTAAAGATCCTGACTTTAAACCAAGCGAAAACCGTAAATCAGACTCGCCTCGCCCTAAAAAGCATAAAGGTAAGCCCGCTGGTAATCGCCACAATGTTGAACAGAAAAAAGTGACGGGCAAAAAGAGTGCAGAGAATAAAGATCCGCGCCACGGCAGTAAAAAGCCTATTCAGCTTGTAAAAGCAGTGACGCCCACCCCTGCTCAAAAGAAAAAGTACGCCACACCAGCCCAAGAACTGGCAGCGCTTGAAGCAGATCAACGCTTGTCAGATTTACTCGACAAACTTGACGACGATAAACCGCTCACCCGTGAGCAACAAGCTTATGTCGACGAGAAAATGGCACGCCACCGCATTCTTTGTGATCTATTAGGAATAGTAGAAGAGGATGATGAAGACGACGATATGGATCCGTTTAATGATTTAGACGCTATTAATATCGACGACTTTAAGCACTAATAAAAAACGGGAAAGAGTCATGCTTTGGGCAGTACTTTCAGGCATCGCGCTACTAATTATTCTTGCGCTAGGTTTTTACGCAGGCAAACTGCTGTTTATGTTAAAACAACAAAAAGAGCGACAAGAAGCGGCAAGGCAGTCGCGCGTAGCCACTATAACCGACAGTATTATAGTAATAGCTAAGGCGATGGAGCAGCAGCAATGTGATTTGTCAGAAGGCGTAATTCGCATCGTGAACTTGCTTAACGCGCTTCCAATAAGTACTCCGCCTGATTTTAAAGCGCAGTATCCCAACATTCATGCACTATTCACAGAGGTAAGCGGTTTTGCGATTTTAGAAGCAAGGCAACAGCTACCTAAGAATGAGCGAAGAAAGCAAGATATCGCTCGCGAGCAGATTGAATCGGAATACGAATCTAAGGTGCTGGACGAATTACCACCGCTGAAGGCGTATTGTGAGACACTCGTAGCCACTAAATAACGAGTAAGCGCGACGCTGATTTAAAAGATAAAAACTAATGCAATCAATATCGAAAATGGCCGAGTACAGTATGTAGTCGGCCATTTTTTTAACCCGGTTACCTTTGCCTATGTCACTTTATCGCGAGCTCGCAGGTACGTTCGTAACAATGACACCCTACTTCGTGGTCATTGACCATACCCACAGCTTGCATAAAAGCATAGCAAATCGTTTCACCTACAAAATTAAATCCGTGCTTTTTAAGTGCTTTTGACATTGCTTTAGACGCATCAGTTGATGTGGGTGCTTGCCTGAAGTCTTCCCACGCATTAATGACCGTACGTCCATCTGTAAATTGCCAAATAAAATCACTGAATGGCTGCGACGCTTCAATAGCTAAAAAACCCTTGGCATTTTTGATAACCGACTCTATTTTGAGCTTGTTTCTGATTATGCCGCTGTCTTGCATAAGTCTGTCGACATCATCGGGGCCCATTTTCGAAATTTTCTCAGGGTCGAACTGGTAGAATGCCTGTTCAAAATTCTGCTGTTTTTTCAAAATGGTCAGCCAAGATAAACCAGCCTGCTGTCCATCGAGGCATAACTTAGCAAACAACGCGCGACTATCTAGCTCGGGTACCCCCCATTCGTTATCATGATACGCTAAATAAATAGGGTCGCTGCTTACCCAACCGCAGCGATGCAAAGGCATATTTTTTTCTATTTTTGTTTGATTGGGCATGGCTTAAGATTAAATCCTTGTTGTGAAGTGGCATATTGGCTTTATTCGTGACGTTTTTTCACCCTTTACACCTACATACTATGCCTCACAAATTGTATACTATCCCACCTTTATTTTAAGTCAGATAACTAATAAGCAGCGGATGTATGCAGAAATACGATATTAAGACCTTTCAAGGGTTGATCCTTGCGCTTCAAGATTATTGGGCGCGTCAGGGCTGCGTTATTATTCAGCCTCTGGATATGGAAGTGGGTGCCGGTACTTTTCACCCTATGACGTTCCTACGTTCTTTAGGTCCAGAGCCAATGAGTAGCGCCTATGTTCAACCGTGCCGTAGACCGACCGATGGTCGTTACGGTGAGAACCCAAACCGCTTACAACATTACTATCAGTTCCAAGTAATGCTTAAGCCTTCACCTGACAATATTCAGGAGTTGTACTTGGGCTCTTTGAAAGAGTTAGGTTTCGATCCGCTGGTTCATGACATTCGCTTCGTAGAAGACAACTGGGAATCACCCACGCTTGGTGCATGGGGTCTAGGTTGGGAAGTGTGGCTAAACGGCATGGAAGTAACTCAGTTTACGTACTTCCAGCAGGTAGGCGGTCTAGAGTGTAAGCCTGTTACCGGCGAAATTACCTACGGCTTAGAGCGACTCGCCATGTACGTTCAAGGTGTCGATAGTATCTACGACCTGGTTTGGACTGACGGCCCTATGGGCAAAGTGACCTATGGCGATGTGTTCCATCAAAACGAAGTAGAACAATCGACGTATAACTTCGAACACGCCAATGTTGAAGCTTTATTTAGAACCTTCGACGAATGTGAAGCAGAAAGCAAAAAGCTTATCGAAAACAACCTTCCACTTCCTGCCTATGAGCAGGTTATGAAGGCGTCACACGCATTTAACTTGCTTGATGCTCGTCATGCTATCTCAGTGACCGAACGCCAGCGCTATATTCTTCGCGTTCGAACGCTAGCCAAAGCGTGTGCAGAAAGCTATTACCAAGCACGTGAAGCACTTGGCTTCCCACTATGTAACAAGGAGGCATAAGCGTGCGTACAGAAAATTGTTTAGTTGAATTAGGTACTGAAGAACTCCCACCAAAAGCGCTTAAGTCTTTAGGTGAAGCCTTCGCCACGCAGTTTGAAGCTGCGCTTACGCAAGCTGACTTAAGCTTTGATTCAGTCAGCTGGTTTGCAGCCCCTCGCCGCTTAGCCGTTTATGTTTCAGGTCTTGCTGAAGGTCAGGCTGACAAAGTAGTAGAGAAACGCGGCCCAGCAGTATCAGCCGCGTTTGACGCCGACGGTAATCCCACTAAAGCAGCACAAGGTTGGGCTCGCGGTAACGGCATTGACGTTGCTGACGCAGAACGCCTTGTAACTGACAAAGGAGAGTGGTTACTTCATAAAGCCCACGTTCCAGGGCAATTAGTTGCAGAGCTTCTAGAAGGGCTGATAAACCAAGCGGTAAGCAAGCTACCTATTCCAAAGCCAATGCGTTGGGGTAATTACAACACTCAGTTTATACGCCCGGTTCACACCCTTTGCGTGCTTTACGGAAGCGAAGTGGTTAACGTTTCTGTATTGGGCCTAACAAGCGGCCGCGTTGTTCAGGGTCACCGATTCCACGGCGAAGGTCGCTTTGAACTGGATCATGCTGACAATTACGCCTCTGCCCTAGAGCAACAATATGTGCTGGCAGATTTTGAGGCGCGTAAAGATAAAGTGCGTCAGCAGCTTGAAGACGCAGCGCAAAGCTTGTCGCTTAAGCCAGACTATAATGAAGACTTACTAGAAGAAATCGCGTCACTTGTAGAGTGGCCGGTTGTACTTCAAGCTGGTTTTGATGAGGCTTTCTTGGCAGTACCGAAAGAAGCGCTTATCTATACCATGAAAGACGACCAAAAATATGTGCCGCTGCTAGATAGCGATGGTGCACTTTCAAACACTTTCTTATTCGTAACGAATATCGAAAGTCGCGATGCGTCTCAAGTTATTTCTGGCAATGAAAAGGTTATCCGCCCTCGTCTTGCAGACGCTGAGTTCTTCTTTAACAGCGATAAAAAGACGACATTAGAAAGCCGCCTTGAAAGCTTAGAAACCGTGTTGTTCCAAAAACAGCTTGGTACGCTAAAAGAAAAGTCTGAGCGTATATCTGCCCTATCGGCGTTTATCGCGTCGCAAATAGATGCGAATGAAACACAAGCTGCACGAGCAGGTCTTCTAGCTAAAACCGACTTGATGTCGAACATGGTTATGGAGTTCCCTGACGTTCAAGGTGTTATGGGTAAATACTATGCGCTAAACGACGGTGAAGATGCGCCCGTTGCAGAAGCACTGTATGAACAATACATGCCGCGTTTTGCTGGTGACGCACTTCCTAGTTCAGGCGTTAGCGCGTCGGTCGCGCTTGCTGACAAACTAGATACTCTTGTGGGTATTTTTGGTATTGGCCAGTTACCTAAGGGTGATAAAGACCCATTTGCGCTTCGTCGTGCAGCTATCGGTATATTACGTATTGTCACTGAGCTGTCACTGCCGCTAGATCTTGAAACGTTAGTAAGCAAAGCTATCGATGTGTATGGCGATAAGTTAACGAATGCAGAAACACAATCTCAGGTTGTTGATTTTGTATTGGGTCGATTTACTGCGCTCCTACAAGATCAAGCTATCGCCATTGACGTTATTCAGGCCGTTGCTGCTCGTCGCCCTACTAAGCCAGCTGACTACTTAGCCCGAGTTCATGCGGTAGATAAGTTCAGAGCATTGGAAGAAGCCGAAGCGCTAGCTGCCGCTAACAAGCGTGTTGCAAACATCCTTGCTAAGCAGAACGTTGAAGTGACAGACACAGTGAATATTGATGAGTCACTGTTAGCTGAAGAAGCTGAAAAAGCGCTTTACGTTGAGCTGAAAGCCGCACAGAAAGAAGTTGATATTGCTGTTCCTTCACAGGACTACACGCGTATTCTTACTGCGCTTGCAACCTTACGTAATGTAATCGATAACTTCTTCGATAACGTAATGGTTATGGCTGATGACGAAGCGGTTAAAAATAACCGACTTGCTTTACTGTCGCTTTTAAGGCAACTTTTCCTTACTACCGCAGATATATCTATTCTCGCGAAGTCGTAGGCTAGTAAGAGTTAATGCGGTTTTATGCCGCGAAAAACAAAGAGCCCAGCCTTAACGTTGGGCTTTTTTTATAAATGGAGACGCTGTGAAAAAGTTACTAACTATTGCTTCTATGTGCATAGCACTTTCAGCATGCTCAAGCAGTGGAAGTTTTAAAATTCCAGAAATAGCACCGGACGTGCCTCGCATTCAATTCGAAAACATGTTCCTAAGAGGTGTATTTAACTGGTGGGAGGCTGACCCAAGTTACAAGTTCAAACGATCAAATTCAGGCTGGACAGTGGACGTTGAACTCATAGCCGACGGACAACCTTATGATTTTAGGTTGTCCGATGCAAAATGGACGCCCTCACAAAGCTGTGGCGGCAAATATAAAGGGCAGCCTGTAATGTTAGGCTCCACTGTTTATTTAGTCTGTGAACAGGGCTCAGAGAACTTGCAATTTACCCCCTCCTCAACTGGCACCTATCGCTTTACAGCAACAGCAGCAAGTGCGGGGGAAGTCGCTCTGGTTGTTTCTAAAGTTTAGACTTGAGTGCCGTGTAGTAGTAGCGGCATTCACCAAGCTTTTTTCATTGTAAAGACTCTTGCCTCACGTTCAATGCCAATAAAAAGTTCTCTGTTTTGTACGAGTAATTCACCTGAGCTTAGGCAAAAAAAAAGCGACCCGTTGGTCGCTTTTTTCAAATAAATAAAAGCTCTACACGTCTAAGTTTTCCACTTTCAGCGCGTTAGCTTCGATAAACTCTCGACGAGGCTCAACTTGGTCACCCATCAATGTAGTGAACAGCTGGTCACAACCAATGGCATCCTCAATGGTAACTTGTAGCATACGGCGGCTTTCAGGATCCATGGTGGTTTCCCAGAGTTGCTCAGGGTTCATTTCACCTAGCCCTTTATAGCGCTGAATGTATTGGCCGCGTTTCGCTTCGTTCATTAGCCACTCTAGTGCTTCTTTGAAAGACTCAACTGGCTGTCTACGCTCGCCACGCTGAATGTAGGCGTCTTTGCCCATCATGTCGTTAATGGCAAGGTTAAGCTCTTTAAGACGCTGGTATTCCGACGACTCGATGAACTCATGATCGATAATGTACTCATAATCAATTCCGTGCATACGCATAATGATTGTAATGTAGTACTCGCTAAGCTCAGCATCAGTGCGAATTTCATAACGGTATGTAGCACCATCGTTTTCGCGCTCTGTAAGCTGCTCTACGAAGTGTTTCGCCACATGCTCTAGTGCAGACTCATCTTTAAGGTCTTCAAGGTTTAGCGTAGGCGTGTAAAGCATTCTGTAGAGGATAGATGCAGGCATAAGACGTTTCATACGTGCAATCATCTTCTCTACCGATTGGTACTGCTTAACAAGGTTTTCAAGGCCTACACCACTAATACCTGGGTCTTTATCGCTGGTGTGCAAAGACGCACCGTCAATTGCGATTGATGTTAGGTAGTTAATTAGCGCATCGTCATCTTTAAGATACTGCTCTTGTTTACCCTTCTTCACTTTGTATAGCGGTGGCTGTGCAATATATACATATCCACGCTCAATGATTTCAGGCATTTGACGATAGAAAAATGTGAGTAGAAGCGTACGAATGTGAGAACCATCTACGTCAGCATCGGTCATGATAATGATGCTGTGATAGCGTAATTTTTCAGGGTCATACTCGTCACGACCGATACCACAACCTAGTGCCGTGATAAGCGTCGCAACTTCCTGAGAAGAAAGCATCTTATCAAAACGCGCTTTCTCAACGTTTAGGATTTTACCTTTAAGCGGCAGAATAGCTTGGTTTTTACGGTTACGACCCTGCTTAGCTGAACCCCCCGCAGAGTCACCCTCCACTATGTATAATTCACTAAGTGCAGGATCTTTTTCCTGACAGTCAGCTAGCTTACCCGGCAGACCAGCCAAATCTAGCGCACCTTTACGGCGTGTCATTTCACGGGCCTTTCGTGCAGCTTCACGAGCACGAGCAGCATCAATAATCTTACCCGCAATAATTTTACTTTCTGCAGGGTTTTCTAATAAGAACTCTGCTAGCTTTTCATTCATTGCCGATTCGACAGCTGGACGAACTTCAGAAGATACAAGCTTATCTTTAGTCTGTGAGCTGAATTTCGGATCTGGTACTTTAACGGAAATAACCGCGGTTAGACCTTCACGCGCGTCGTCACCACTGGCATTCGTTTTAGCCTTTTTGTTCAGGCCTTCCTTTTCCATGTAGTTATTCAATGTACGCGTCAACGCTCCACGGAAGCCCGCCAAATGAGTACCGCCGTCGCGCTGAGGAATATTGTTGGTGAAACAGAACACGTTTTCTTGGAAGCTATCGTTCCATTGCATCGCTACTTCTACTGCAATACCGTCTTCTTGTTCACTGCTGAAATGAAACACTTTCTGGTGAACAGGTGTTTTCTTTTCATTTAGGTACTCAACGAAAGCTTTGATACCACCTTCGTACATGAAGTGGTCTTCTTTTCCATCGCGTTCGTCTTTCAAGCGAATAGACACACCAGAGTTCAAAAATGATAGTTCACGAAGACGTTTAGCAAGAATATCGTAGTGGTAAAGCGTATCTGTGAAGGTGTCTGAACTTGGCCAGAAACGGATCATAGTTCCCGTTTTGTCAGTATCGCCTGTTACGGCTAGTGGCGCCTGTGGAACACCATGATGATATTCTTGTTCATGCGCTTTACCGCCGCGACGAATACGAAGCTTCAGACGGCTTGAAAGTGCATTTACTACTGATACACCTACACCGTGCAAACCGCCCGATACTTTATAAGAGTTATCGTCGAACTTACCGCCGGCGTGAAGAACCGTCATAATAACTTCAGCTGCAGACACACCCTCTTCTGGGTGCATTTCAGTTGGTATACCACGTCCATCGTCAGACACAGATACTGAGCCATCGCTGTGAATGAGCACAGTAATCTCAGAACAATGTCCAGCAAGTGCTTCATCGATAGAGTTATCGACCACCTCGAAAACCATGTGGTGTAATCCGGTACCATCATCAGTATCACCGATATACATACCAGGACGCTTTCTTACGGCATCTAATCCTTTAAGTACTTTAATACTGGACGAGTCGTAGTTGTTCTCTGCTGACATACTAGCTTTTACTCCTCTTTCACGTTTCCATGTTCCACGTGAAACATTTTCTTTTCGTTGTATTTTTGTATAAAAGCGAGCTGCGTGGATTCTATTGCAGTAACGAAAACCTGCGTATCCATTTTGAGCAACCCATCAATAAATTGTTCTCTTTTATCGGCATCTAGTTCGGCACCTACATCATCAAGTAAAAAGATACTTTTACGCTGCGTTGCCTTATTAAATAGCTTAGTCTGTGACATTTGAAGCGCTGCCACAGCCATTCTAAGCTGCCCTCTCGATAAAAGCTCCTGGGCGTTTACTCCATTCACTTTAAGCCTTAAATCGGCTTTATGGGGCCCAGAAGAGGTATGTCCTATTTTACCATCATACTCACGTTTTTTAACTAGGCTTTCTGATAAACCGACATCTTTTTCCCACCCTTTATAGTAACTTAATTCCACATCGAAGTTAGGAAGAAATTCTTGCGCATATTGCTTAAAAATAGGCGTAAGGGTATCCACATATTCCTGACGCGTAGCCGATAGAGATTCACCTAGTTCTGAGAACTGAGACTCCCAATATTGATTTTGTGGTGCGCTTAAATTTGCCTGCTGTTTCAGTAAGGCATTTCTATGTTTTAAAAATTTACCATACTGATTAGCAAGTGATTGAAACTGATGTTCCACGTGAAACAATCCCCAATCACAAAAACGTCGACGCTCGGAAGGCGAACCAATTATAAGGTCAGTACTCTGCGGAGTAAAAAGTTGAAGTGGTACCAAGCTAACTAAATCTGATAACTTATTTGAATGTTCACCGTTAATACTACAGGTGAATGTCTCATTTCTACTTCGTTGAAAACCTAGCTTTAATTCATCCCCTTCTTCAGTTTTGCATGACGCGAAAACACTGAAGCTGTCCTTCTCATTTTGAATAACCGAACTGTGTTTATTTGTTCTAAAAGAACGTCCAAAGCCCAGGTAATAAAGTGCTTCGATTAACGAGGATTTTCCACTCCCATTCACGCCTTTAATGATAGTCAACGCTGGTGAAGGAGAAAGTGATACGGAAGTAAGATTACGAAACTGTGTAATCTGGACGCGGTCCAGTTTCATGAGGTCACACTGATGAAAGAAAAGAAGCGAGGAGTATCAACACTCATCGCTTCTTGAATTGATAATTTAAATAACAAAATAACGTGGAATATGCGAAACGCTGCAAACACTTAATGTAGTAGTGACTACAGTCGCATTGGCATAATAACGTATAACGCGGCGTCATCAGCATCATCTTCGATTAGCGCACTTGCGTTTGAGTCTGATAGGCTAACTTTAACACCATCAGATCCAAGCGCATTCAACACGTCAATTAAATAGGCAACGTTAAAGCCAATTTCTAAATCGTCACCTTGATATTGAACATCAACGATTTCTTCCGCTTCTTCTTGCTCTGGGTTATTAGCCGTTATCTTAAGCTCACCAGAAGACAAGTTTAATCGTACGCCTCTAAACTTTTCGTTAGATAGAATGGCCGCACGTGAAAATGCTTCTTTTAATACGGCTTTACTCGCAATAATTTCCTTGTCGCCATTTTGAGGTAAAACACGGCGATAATCAGGAAATCTGCCATCAACTAATTTCGAAGTGAAAATGAAATCGTTTGAGAAAATTCGAAGATGGTTGGCGCCTATTTGCACCTTAAGAGATTTATCATCTTCGCTAATAAGACGAGAAATTTCTAACACGCCTTTACGTGGAATAATCACCTGACGAGATGGCAAAGCGGTCTCGTAGTTTAGGCGACAAAGAGCAAGACGGTGACCGTCTGTTGCAACGGTACGAATGATATTCTCTTCCGTTTCAAGGGACATACCATTTAAGTAATAACGTACGTCTTGTTGAGCCATTGAAAAGCTCGTTGCATCGATAAGACGTTTTAGATCACTGCACGATAATTCAAACTCAACTTCACCTTCCCAGTCTTCTAAATTTGGGTAGTCGTTGGCAGATAAAGTAGAAAGCGTATAACGACCTCGACCGGCACGAATAAGTGCTTTGCTGCCGTCTAACGAGAAATGAATATCTGTTCCTTCAGAAATACCGCGAATAATATCAAACAGCTTTTTAGCAGGAACAGTAATTTCACCTTCCGTGAATTCACCTTCTAATTTCACGCTAGAAATTAGTTCTACCTCTAAATCTGTACCAGTAAGCCAAAGTGCGTCCTCACTTACTTTGATGAGAACATTGGAAAGAATTGGCAGTGTGTGTCTACGCTCTACAGCACCAGATACCAACTGTAGGGGTTGTAAAAATTGTTCGCGGCTTATAGTAAATTTCATCGCAGTGCTATCTCGCCTCTAAGGTCGTGGTGTTAGGAAGACAAAGTCCTAATGAGGTTCTTATAGTCCTCTTTTATATCATGACTTTCTTCTCTTAGCTGCTCTATTTTTCTACAAGCGTGTAAAACCGTAGTGTGGTCTCGTCCACCAAACGCGTTTCCTAGTTCAGGTAAACTGTGGTTGGTAAGTTCTTTGGCCAGCGCCATCGCGACTTGGCGAGGACGCGCCACACTACGACTACGTCGTTTAGACAAAATATCAGCTACTTTTATCTTATAATAATCTGCGACGGTTTTCTGAATATTATCAACGGTTACCAATTTTTCTTGAAGTGCGAGAAGGTCTCGAAGCGCTTCACGAACGAAATCAATAGTGATAGGGCGACCGGTAAAGTTTGCGTTAGCAATAACACGGTTAAGTGCACCCTCGAGCTCACGTACGTTTGAACGCAATCGCTTAGCTATAAAGAACGCCACTTCATTAGGTAAGTGAATCCGGTTCTCTGCCGCTTTGCGCATCAAAATAGCCACTCGGGTTTCAAGCTCTGGTGGCTCTATAGCAATAGTTAAACCCCAACCGAAGCGCGATTTCAATCGATCCTCTACCCCATCAATCTCTTTAGGATATCTATCAGAAGTAAGTATGATTTGTTGGTTACCTTCAAGAAGCGCATTGAACGTGTGGAAGAACTCTTCTTGTGAACGCTCTTTATTAGCAAAGAATTGAATATCATCGATAAGTAACGCATCAACGCTGCGATAGAAGCGCTTAAAGTCCTCTATAGCGTTATTTTGTAGTGCCTTAACCATATCCTGCACGAAACGCTCTGAATGCATATACACAATTTTAGCGTCACCGTTATTAGCTACGATGCCATTACCCACTGCATGTAATAAGTGAGTTTTACCTAAGCCCGTACCACCGTAAATGAACAGTGGGTTGTAAGAACCGCCTGGGTTATTTGCAACTTGAGTTGCAGCCGCACGTGCTAGCTGGTTAGATTTACCTTCGACAAAGTTGTCGAATTGATAAGTCGGATTAATATTACTTTTATGCTTCATCGCCTCAGGGATCGGGATCACTTTCGGCGGTGTAGACGATCTTGGCGCTTGATCTGCGTATGCATTATATCCATTACGGTCGTGGTTTTGCGCACCGCGATCATTTAGATCCATACCCTGTGTGTATGAAGGTGATTTTGAAAACGCATTGTTTTGTCCTTGATCACCCGCTTGGCTTGCCGATGATGGCATACCGCTATTCGACATTGGTGAATAAGACGATGTGTGCTGCCCATTACTGCCGCTGTGAACAGGCTGATTACTAGGATTATAGTTCTGATACCCTTGACCGCCCGCAGGTGCACTAGGCTTACTTGGTTGATTATTAGGCGTATTTGGAGCAGGCGAAGATCCGCTGGTACTTACAGGCTGACTACGGCTTACGCTGTGACGATTCATCACTTCTAAACGCAATTGTGGTGCGTCACTTCCGGCAAACTCTTTTAGTAGTGCGGTAATATTATTCAGGTACTTGTCTCTTACCCAATCAAGTACAAAACGATTGGGAGCATAGAGTGCAACCACGCCTTGTTGTTCTTCACAAACAAGCGGTCGTATCCACATACTAAACTGCTGCGTTGGTAATTCTTGACGCAATCTTTCAAGGCATTGGTTCCACAAGGACATGGTACGTAGTTAGCTCCCGTAACTCGCTAGAAAAACCAACTCCTGAAAAGCCAAGCATAAAGAAAGCAGGCACTAAAAAGCGCCATTAGAAGAAAATAGCGTTGGAAGTGTTGGGTAGCAGCGAGAAATTAAGTTATCGTTTTAATCGCTGTGGATTATCTTACTTTATCAACACAATGTAAATGGCGATCCCGATCGATCTTTTCGATCAAAACAACAAGCAACTGATTAGCAAGCTTTTTTCTTTTAGATCAAATCAAACTATAACGAGAAAAATTCATTCTAAATTTGTGCTAAAAAACCGTTAGATCACCTTGCTTTTTATATATATCTCTGTGTTTTTCACAACGCACTGTGGATAACCTAACCAAATTTTACGCGTTATTCACAGACGATTTGTACGAAAACTGCGTTATCGATTAAGCTATCGATTAGAAAATGCAAAAATTGTTCACTTATTCATCCGAAAAGCGAGAATATGCATTGACAGCACGCCCCGAGATCTCTAGAATTCAGCGTCCTTTTTCGATGGGCTTTTCTGGTGAAAACACCACATTGTTCTGGCAACAGCATAATGTGTTACCAAAAACGCCTATGTTTAACTAAATATAAGTGAGACTTTGGTCATGAAAAGAACATTTCAACCGAGCAATCTAAAGCGCAAGCGTTCTCACGGTTTTCGTGCTCGTATGGCGACTAAAAATGGTCGTAAAGTACTAGCAGCTCGCCGTGCAAAAGGCCGCGCTCGTCTTTCAGCTTAATTGAAAGACGCCAAAGTGGGCGAGAATAATTTTTCTAGGGAGTTACGTCTGTTAACTCCCACCCACTTTACCTATGTGTTTGATAACGCAACCCCAGCTGTATCTCCCTCTTTTACTGTCCTAGCCAGAAAAAATACACTTTCAACTCCTCGTTTAGGCATTACGCTCGCGAAAAAACGTATCCGTAAAGCTCACGATAGAAATCGTTTGAAGCGATTAGTCAGAGAAAGTTTTAGGCATAAACAGCACAACTTACCCAATGTCGATATTATCGTTATTGGCAAGTCTGGCGCTGACAACCTTAGCAACCAAGAAGTTTTCGCTACATTGGACAAGCTATGGAAAAAATTAAACAAGCGTTGCGGCAACTCTTAATTGCAGTGCCTTTGGCATTGATAAAATTCTATCAATGGTTCATTTCCCCTATGTTAGGGCAACGATGTCGTTTCCATCCTTCTTGTTCTTGGTATGCTATAGACGCATTAAAAACGCACGGATTAGTAAAAGGCGGTTGGTTATCTATTAAACGCATATTAAAATGCCACCCTTTGCATGCCGGCGGATATGATCCAGTGCCGGAAAAACAACAAGATAAACACTCAAAATAAAGAGACCTCTATGGAATCGCAACGTAGTTTTCTGATAATTGGCCTTGCGCTAGTTAGCTTTTTGCTTTGGCAATCATGGCAAAAAGATTATGGGCCACAGCCAGTTGTGCCTGTTGAGCAACAACAAACGCAAGAGACATCACAAGGCGTACCGTCATTTAATGAAAATGGCAGCGAAGATGTACCTAGTAGTGATAGCGTTCCTGCTGCACAACCTATCGCAGCGGCGCAAAGCTCAAACCGCATTATTGAAGTAAAAACCGATACGCTCGATTTACGCATCGATTTGCTAGGCGGCGATGTAGTATCAGCAGACTTACTGAAGTTTCCGGTAGAGCAAGGTTCGGATATTCCTTACAGCCTACTTCGCTCTGGCAACGGTCTTTATGTAGCGCAAAGTGGCCTAATCGGTGCTCAAGGGCCTGATGCAAGCAGCAGTGGCCGCCCGGTGTATAATGCACAAAGTGACTATTATGAAATGACTGGCGACACCCTTGTTATTCCTCTTACATGGAAAAACAACCAAGGCTTGTCAGTTACCAAAACCTTCACTTTCACTAAAGGTCAGTACGACGTAAACGTAAGCTATAGCGTGGAAAATGGTACTGGCAGCGCAGCAACGGTTCAACCGTACGCACAGCTTAAGCAAGTGATGGAGTTTGAAGACGACAGCAACATGTTTATGCCAACGTACCGTGGTGCTGCATATTCAACAGAAGATGACCGCTACCAGAAGTACTCGTTCGACGAGATTGAAGATGACAACCTACGCGAAACCACGAAAGCGGGTTGGGTTGGCATGCTTGAACATTACTTTGTATCAGCATGGGTACCTTCACAAGAGCAAACTAACACGCTTTATTCTCGTAACCTGAAAAATCAGTATGCGGTAATTGGTGTATTATCGCCGTCTGAAAGCGTAGCGCCTGGTGAAACCAAAACCCTTGCATCTACCCTTTACATGGGTCCTAAAGATCAAGAAAGCCTAGCGAAGATTGCGCGCGGATTAGACCTAACCGTTGATTACGGTATTCTTTTCTGGATTTCACAGCCGCTGTTCGCCCTTCTTACCTTCCTTCATAGCCTAGTTAATAACTGGGGTGTGGCAATTATCCTTATCACTATTGTAGTAAAAGGCGCGATGTACTGGCTAACTAAGAAGCAATACGAGTCAATGGCACGTATGCGCAACTTAGCACCTAAGATGCAGCAGCTAAAAGACCGTTTTGGCGACGACAGACAAAAAATGTCTCAAGCTATGATGGAGCTTTACCGCAAAGAGAAAGTAAACCCTATGGGCGGTTGCTTACCTCTTCTTCTGCAAATGCCAATCTTCCTTGCGCTTTATTGGGTACTAATGGAAAGTGTTGAACTACGCCATGCAGACTTTGTGCTTTGGATCACTGACCTTTCTACAAAAGACCCATACTTTGTGCTGCCAATTCTAACTGGCGCAAGTATGTACCTATTGCAAAAACTTCAGCCAACCACCATTACTGATCCAATGCAGCAGAAAATCATGCAATGGATGCCGGTAGCAATGAGTGTATTCTTCCTGTGGTTCCCTGCAGGTCTGGTACTATACTGGCTAGTCAGTAACGTGATTACCTTGGTTCAAGCCAAAATGATTTATGCTTCAATGGAGAAGCGGGGCATCAGCAGTAAATAACACGCTGATCAATGAATTATACAGCCCGCCTATGCGGGCTGTTTTGTCTTAAGAGGAATAACCTGTGCCATCATTTGATATTGTTTCTGAAATCAACATGGAAGAAGTACGCAACGCCACTGAAAACGCAAGCCGTGAGCTATCAACGCGTTTCGACTTTCGCGGTATTGACGCGAGCTTTGAGTACAAAGATAAAACCGTGGTCATGAAAGCTGAAGCTGAATTCCAACTTCAGCAAATGGAAAGCATGTTTAGAACGGCGATGTCTAAACGTAACGTCGACACTTCATCTATGGATGTTAAACCCTACGATGCCCACGGTAAAACTTACCGTCAGACCATTACCTTTAAAGAAGGTATTGAGCAGCCGATGGCGAAGAAGATTGTGAAGCTGGTGAAAGACGCCAAAATCAAAGTGCAAACGGCTATTCAAGGCGAAGAACTTCGCGTAACAGGTAAAAAGCGTGATGATTTGCAGCAAGTGATTTCGCTGGTTAAAGAGTCGAACTTAGGCCAACCTTTCCAATTTAAGAACTTCCGCGACTAATTATGGAATCACTCACCCTTTCTACCGACACTATTACCGCACAAGCGACAGCACCCGGTCGTGGCGGCGTAGGTATTGTGCGTGTTTCAGGTCCTAAGGCTAAAGCTATCGCAGAGGCGTTAGTACCAAGCGCACTAACACCACGTCTTGCGACCTATACGCCGTTTGTTGATGCTAACAACAGCGTAATAGACCAGGGCATAGCACTGTTTTTTAAAGGGCCTAACTCATTTACCGGTGAAGATGTACTTGAACTGCAGGGCCATGGCGGTCAAGTTGTCATGGACATGCTGATTGATGCCGTGCTTGCAACGGGCGATGCCCGACTTGCCAATCCAGGTGAATTCAGTGAACAAGCCTTTTTAAATGATAAATTAGACCTTGCGCAAGCAGAGGCGATTGCCGACTTGATTGATGCAAGTTCTAAACAGGCAGCAAAAAGTGCGCTGCGCTCGCTACAGGGTGAGTTTTCTACACAAATTCAAACGCTATCTGACCAAATCGTGCATCTTCGTATGTACGTAGAGGCGGCCATCGATTTTCCTGAAGAAGAAATTGATTTCTTATCTGATGGGAAAGTATCAGGTGACTTAAGCGCAATTATGCAAAGCTTAACCAAAGTGCGCGAACAGGCTAAACAAGGCACCTTGTTGCGCGAAGGTATGCAGGTGGTGATTGCGGGGCGACCTAACGCCGGTAAATCGAGCTTATTAAACGCCCTGGCAGGACGAGATAGCGCCATTGTTACCGATATAGCCGGTACCACGCGAGACGTGCTTAAAGAGCATATACACATTGATGGTATGCCGGTGCACATTATCGACACAGCAGGACTTCGAGAAAGCCCAGATAAAGTGGAACAAATTGGTATTGAGCGCGCGTGGCAAGCCATTAATGAAGCTGACCACGTATTATTCGTTGTAGACTCTACCGCAACTGCTGTTATCGACCCTTATGAAATATGGCCAGAATTTATGGCCCGATTGCCACAAGGCATCCCCGTTACCGTAGTTCGCAACAAGGCCGACCTTAGTACCTTAGATATTGGACAAAGCACAGTTGCCACCGAGCAAGGTGATATCTCAGTTATCAATCTATCAGCCAAAGAAGGTAGCGGCGTCGACACGCTAAAAGCACATCTAGCCAAAACCATGGGCTTCGATACTACAACTGAAGGTCAATTTATTGCGCGCAGACGACACATAGATGCACTCGACCAAGCCTACAGTTATGTAAGCACTGGCGAACAACAACTGCATGATGCTATGGCGGGTGAGTTGCTTGCTGAAGAATTGCGCTTGGCTCACCAGGCACTATGTGAGATAACCGGTGAATTCACGTCAGACGATCTACTTGGTAAGATTTTTTCATCGTTCTGTATCGGCAAATAGCGTGACCATAAAAGTAAGAAGGTGAATAACCTACGGGATAAGCCGCACTTACGTTAAGACGACAATCGTAAATAGAGAAGCAACCTAATAATGAGCAAGCATTTTGAAATCATCGTTGGCACCATGTTAGGCGCCGCAGAATACGTGGCAGATGCCATTGCGGAAAAACTTGATGCGAGCGGGCACACCCACACTATTCATGCTGAACCAAATTTAGATGAGATTAAAACGGAATCAACGTGGATCGTGTGTACATCAACACACGGTGCTGGCGAATTACCTGACAACATCCAGCCGTTCGCAAAACAGCTAGAGGGCGCGGATTTAAGCGCAGTAAATGCCTATGTTATTGGGCTAGGTGACACCAGTTACGACACCTTTTGTTTCGGCGCAAAAGAAATGGAAAAGCATATTAAAAACGCAGGTGGCACGTTAATTACCGACGCGCTATACATCGATGTGCTAGAACACCCTATCCCTGAAGATGCCGCCGTAGAATGGTTTGACGAAAAGCTGGCCAATGCTTAACAAGCGTTTTTACGTGGAACCAATGCGATGAACAGCAACCTTACCCAAGCTGAACTGGCGGCGTTGCAATCTCCCCTCTCTAACGATTGCCGGGTACTGTATTTACTTGGGCTTCGAACAGGTGCAAATGCGGCAACGACATCGTCCGCCCCTATTGATTATAAGCAATTATTGAACTTGCTAAACGGCGACAGCAAAGACGAACCTTATCAACGCGGTCGTCAAATCAATAGCTTGGTTAAGCAGCTTGAACAAGTGGGTTTGGTTGCCCTGCCCCTTGAACTTGACCTTGAGCACACAATCAACGGGAAAACCTTACTTCTTCCGCTTCTAAGCGAGCCGCAGTCAGACTTCGACCAACTACATGCCCGTCACAGCGCCATGACCCCTAATTGGGCACCCAACAAGGCGTTGTTTGAAGAAATGGCCTCGCTACTTGGTATTATCGATAAAACATTTGACGACAACGAGGTGGGTGAATTCATTGCCTATTGGTTAGGAAGACCTAGTTCAGTGTTTAGCGAATTCCAATGGACACAAAAGTTTGCCAACAATATCAAGCGCAAGCGTCTCGCTTCAGGCTACGCCCCAACAAAGGTGGTGGGAACGCAACAAGTGAAAGTTGCAGCCGGCATAGAAGCAGATGATAATGCTAGAAAGCTGGTGGAAAAGTATGCCGCAACTAAGAAGAGTTAATTCGTTATGGATCGTATAACCGACAAAATTGCTAATTTAGCGAGAGCGCTCAACAAAGACGTCGATCCCAATCGTGAATACATCGACTATAAAACGCTTCGAAAGCAGTACGAGGCGAAAGCGAACGAAGAAGTATCACAACTACAGCAGCGTAGTAAAAAAGCCCGTGTAGAGGCTATTCATGGCCGTTCTGATCTGAATCCTAAATGGACCTTCGCCAACTTGGTTGAAGACAGTGATGATGTGATTGAAGCCGTATCAATTGCTCAGTCTTTCATAGCTGCCCATGACGACCCTGCATGGCGTCAAAGCGGCTCGCATATGATGCTGTTTTACGGCGATTACGGACGTGGTAAATCACATATCGCCGGCGCCATAGCCCATCAACTTATAGAGCAGTACGAAATTTCAGTACTTTATCGTCAACTGTCTACACTGCTTGAAATGCGCAATTTCTCGTTTGATTTTGGGGCTTCGGACAACGCGGGGCAGCGCTTCAGGGAGATCAATCAGGAACTGCTAGACGTTGATCTGCTTATTCTCGATGAGGTGTGTGTAAACGAAAGCGTGTTAAAGAAAAATGCGCAGAGCTGGTTTGGTAACCTGCTAAGACAGCGCTTAGTAAACAAGAAAAACTGTATTTTGATCACCAATCACAATTTAGCCGAACTTGAAAATGCCCTTGGTCCTTACTGTTTTGAGTCGATTAAAGAGTACGATACTTACAAGGTTAGGTTCCAAGGCCCAAGCCGCCGTGAAGGCTTAACCATTGAACAAGAAGACATGCAAGGCTCTGTTTCACAGCCACGCTATCAACCCAACCAGGTGCGCTAATAGCACCTGGTTTCCTATCTCTCTCAAAACCTTGCCCTTACTCTGCTAGGTCTTTTCCTTAATTAAACCTTATTGCATGTTCCTGTTGTGCTAAGTAATAGCGAATCACTTAGTCTGTTGATCCCGCTTTTTACCAAAACGATACGGTTTCAATTCATAGATACACTCAACGATCTCCTTCAGTTAAACAAATAACCATTCTTTCAGACCCACTTCTACCTTATAAAAGTGACTGTATTTTGGTCAACTCCTATGTTTTTCTCCTGAAAAATGGGCTGTTTTGAAAAAATAATCTTGTCGTTCATAAAAGCCTGCACATTTTTTGAAGATGTTGATAAATGCGATTGGGCGATCTAATCACAGCTTTTGGAAAAGATCTCCTCCACAATGAGATCACGCTATAACGCACGTAACTACACGATCTTTTGATCGCGATACATAAATAGCAAACATTTTATCCCCAGTTGGATCACATCTTGATCACCCCTGTGGATAGGATCCTACAAACCACTGTGCATAAGCTTTGATCGAAAAAAGAATAACTTTTCAAACGATTCGGGGTGTGGATAAAAAGGCCATTTATACACAAGTTTGAGGTAGGGTTATGGATCGGGGTTTCCCAATGTTATTGATCGCGTAACTTGATGATCTTTATGTGCTTTGATCGGTTACCCACAGATCTTGATGTTCCTAATAAAAGTAAAAATAAACAGATCTAAAAGAGATCTTAAGATCTTATAATTCGATCACACCTTTTCAAAAACAGGTTTTGAGGAAAATTTAATCATTTTCTTTATCCAATAAGTCAGATAAAATACGCGCCCTTTTTTCAGCAGTCTCTGCGTAAGAAAAATTAGTTTTTAATCGGCTTATCGTAAGTTAATAGTGAGGTTTAACCATGTTTTATGCTGAAGCATTTGATGTCATCGTTGTAGGTGGTGGACATGCAGGTACAGAAGCGGCACTTGCAGCTGCTCGCATGGGTGCAAATACGCTGTTGCTCACTCACAATATTGAGACGATAGGCCAGATGTCGTGTAACCCTGCAATTGGTGGGATCGGTAAAGGCCATCTTGTAAAAGAGATCGATGCGTTAGGCGGTGCAATGGCACTGGCTATCGACAAAGGTGGTATTCAGTTTAGAACATTGAATTCTTCTAAAGGCCCAGCTGTTCGTGCAACGCGTGCGCAAGCGGACCGTACGCTTTACAAAAACGCTATTCGCGACATTGTTGAAAATCAAGAAAACCTAACCTTGTTCCAACAGAGCGTTGACGATCTGATTGTTGAAAACGATCAGGTATGCGGTGTTGTTACGCAAATGGGCTTGAAGTTTAAAGCTAAGTCAGTGGTACTGACAGTGGGTACTTTCCTTGGCGGAACCATTCACATTGGCCTTGAAAACTATCGCGGCGGTCGTGCCGGCGATCCACCGTCTATCGCACTTGCATATAGACTACGTGCCCTTCCGTTTCGTGTTGACCGTTTAAAAACTGGGACACCAGCAAGACTTGATGCTCGCTCGTTAGATTTTTCTGTAATGCAGCCTCAACCTGGTGACAATCCTACGCCGGTATTTTCGTTCATGGGTGATAGAACCATGCACCCTACACAGATCCCGTGCTATATCACCCACACTAACGAAAAAACCCACGATATCATTCGTGGGGGATTAGATCGCTCACCCATGTTTACTGGGGTTATCGAAGGTATCGGACCGCGCTATTGCCCAAGTATCGAAGATAAGATCACCCGTTTTGCAGACAAGACATCGCATCAAATTTTTGTTGAGCCAGAAGGTTTAAACAGCATTGAAGTTTATCCAAATGGTATTTCAACCAGTTTGCCATTTGACGTACAGATGAACCTTGTACGCTCGATCAAAGGCTTTGAAAATGCGCACATTGTTCGCCCGGGTTATGCGATTGAATATGATTTCTTTGATCCACGCGATCTGAAACAAACACTGGAAACGAAGTTTATTCGAGGTTTGTTCTTTGCTGGCCAAATTAACGGTACCACTGGCTATGAAGAAGCGGGTGCGCAAGGGTTAGTAGCAGGCGCAAACGCAGCGCTACAAGTTCAAGAAAAAGACCCGATGATTTTACGCCGCGACCAAGCATACATGGGCGTACTTATCGACGACTTGGCTACCATGGGTACGAAAGAGCCGTACCGCATGTTCACTAGCCGTGCTGAATACAGACTACTGCTTCGTGAAGACAATGCCGATAGCCGTTTAACCGCGATGGGCCGAGAGATTGGTCTTGTTGATGATGCGCGCTGGGCGAAATTTAACGACAAGATGGAAGCGGTAGAAAGTGAGCTACAGCGTTTACGCGGTCAGTGGATCCACCCTGATCACGCGGCAACGCCGGAACTTAATACCATGCTGAAAAATCCGGTGAGTCGTGAACATTCTCTTGAAGAGCTAATCCGTCGACCTGAAATGACTTACGGTCAGTTAATGGAAATTGAAAGTGTTGGCCCAGGTCTTGAAGATCCGATTGCTGCAGAGCAAGTGGAAATTCAAATTAAGTACGCCGGCTACATTGCCCGTCAAATGGATGAAATCGCGAAAACGCAGCGACACGAAAACACCCTGTTGCCGGTTGATATGGACTTCAGCAAGATTTCCGGCTTGTCGAACGAGGTTGTAGCCAAGTTAACCGAAGCCAGACCGGAAACTATCGGTAAAGCATCGCGTATTTCGGGCATTACCCCGGCGGCCATCTCTTTACTGCTGGTTTACCTTAAAAAACACGGCATGTTGCGCAAGCAAGAGAAAATCAGTGCGTAAAACACGCGCTTAACTCAACACATTACTCGCAGCGCTTAGTTTTTCCTATTTATTCGCGTATTATGATAATCATAATTGCCTAAACTATGCGAAAACTAGAAAAACTCGGCGCTTTTCACACTGTCCCATTGCACCAATTTACATTCGTTGTGCGGCTTTGATTAATTTATGTGCCTTCTTCAAGTGCACTTGTATCGAGCATGAAGAGCTGCATTAAGAAACGGCTGTAAATGAGCGGCAAATAACGATTCGCCACGGGGGTTTATGGTATGGACTGTGTAGAGCAAAAAACATTAACGCGAACAGACAGATTTTTCGATGACGATACAGCAAGAATTGCACACCATTTTGGTGTCTGGACTCGATGCCCTTTCACTAGATTTAAGTGATAAGCAACAGCAGCAGTTAGTTGACTATGTGCTGCTTATGGACAAATGGAATAAGGCGTACAACCTGACTTCTGTGCGCGATCCTAAGCAAATGATGGTAAAACACATTCTAGATTCGCTGGCGATTGTGCCCTTTCTTGATGGTAACAATATCATTGATGTTGGAACGGGCCCTGGCCTTCCAGGTATGCCGTTGGCAATCGCATTTCCAGATAAATCATTCACATTGCTTGACTCATTGGGCAAGCGTGTACGGTTTATGACCCAATGTGTGCACACGCTTGGATTAACTAACGTAACTCCTGTGCAAAGCCGCGTTGAAGAGCACAATGGCGATACGCCTTACGATATTGTGCTAAGCCGAGCTTTCGCTTCGCTAAAAGATATGTTGCACTGGTGTCAGCATCTGGTAGATTCAGAAGGTCAATTTTTGGCGCTTAAAGGTCAGTTTCCACAAGATGAGATAGACGAAGTGAGTGATCACTTCCATGTGAGCAAAACGGAAAACCTCACTGTGCCAAATTTGGTAGGCGAACGACATCTGGTTTGGCTAAAAAAGAAATAGCCGAAAAATAGAAATAGACGAGAACAGGATCTAACGTGGCTAAGGTAATCGCGATCGCGAATCAAAAAGGTGGTGTTGGAAAGACAACCACTGCAGTTAACGTGGCAGCGTCAATGGCAGCAACCAAACGTAAGGTGTTGCTGATTGATCTCGATCCACAAGGTAATGCGACCATGGGAAGCGGCGTTGATAAATACGACGTTGAATCTACGGCATTTGAATTGTTGATTGAAGAAAAGCCAATTAACGATGTTATCGTTAAAGCGACAAGCGGCAAGTATGACCTCATCGCGGCGAACGGTGACGTAACCGCGGCAGAAATCAAGCTGATGGAAATGTTTGCCCGTGAAGTAAGGCTTCGCAATGCGCTGAAGCCCGTTATGGATTACTACGATTTTGTCTTTATTGACTGCCCGCCTTCGCTAAACCAGTTAACTGTGAACGCCCTGGCGGCTGCCGATTCAGTAATGGTGCCTATGCAGTGTGAATATTACGCACTAGAAGGCCTCACTGCCCTTATGGATACCATTCAAAAATTGGCATCCGTAGTGAATCCAGAATTGAAGATTGAAGGCGTATTGCGTACTATGTACGACCCGCGCAATCGCCTTGCTAACGACGTTTCAGAACAATTGAAGCGCCATTTTGGTGAACAAGTTTATCGCACGGTTATTCCGCGTAACGTTCGCCTAGCTGAAGCGCCAAGCTTCGGTACGCCAGCGATGTATTATGATAAATCATCGACAGGCGCTAAAGCCTACTTGGCACTGGCGGGTGAAATACTGCGTCGTAGGGACAAAACAACGCCTGCACAGGCAAAAGCAAGTTAAACGACAATAAGCTGAACACTATCAGCACATGCCATAGAGGACACTATGTCAGCACGTAAAAGAGGCCTTGGCCGCGGTTTAGATGCGCTACTCGCAACCAGCCAATCATCTGCTCAAAAAGAACAAGATGCCGCCGAGGTAAATTCAACCAACGGTGAGTTAAGCAAGCTCCCTATTGAATACTTAGTGCCGGGCAAGTATCAGCCTCGTAAAGACATGTCACCTGAGGCATTAGAAGAATTGGCATCGTCCATTTGTGCGCAAGGTATTATTCAGCCTATCGTAGTGAGAAAAGTCGACGAGCACCGCTATGAAATCATTGCCGGTGAACGTCGCTGGCGAGCATCACAACTGGCACAGCTAGACGAAGTGCCTTGTTTGGTTAAGAACGTGCCTGATGAAGCGGCAGTGGCCATTGCGCTTATCGAAAATATTCAGCGTGAAGATTTAAATGCCATGGAAGAGGCGCAAGCCCTCGACCGTTTAATGAATGAGTTCGCGCTTACCCATCAAGAAGTTGCTGAAGCGGTGGGCAAATCACGCACCACAGTGACAAATTTACTTCGTCTGAATAATTTGAACGACGACGTGAAACTGTTAGTCGAGCATGGCGATATTGAAATGGGTCATGCTAGAGCGCTGTTAGCGCTAGAAGGTGATACCCAGTCGGAAACTGCGCAAGTAGTATCGGGCAAAGGTCTTACCGTGCGCGATACAGAAAAGCTTGTTAAAAAGCTTTTGGAGCCAGCTAAACCTAAGCCTGAGAAGAAAGTTGATCCTGATGTACAAAACCTTATGACACGACTTTCAGAAAATTTAGGCACTCCTGTGAGTATTGACCACAATGCGAAAGGCAAAGGCAAGCTGACAATTAGCTTTAGCGACCTTGAACAATTAGATGGAATTATCTCTAAAATTCAATAACTTAAAATAAAATTAGTAGAGAAATCCCCTTTGCCTACCCGCAATTGATACGCTGTTCGGTGCAAACGCCGGACACTCTCCTTTCCGGTTATAGCAATAGAAAATTTTCAGAATAACTTTCAAAAAGCGTTGTACTGTTGAAAATTGTCGGTAAAACAGTATACTTCTGACGCTTTTTGTAAGACGTGAACAAGCTGCGAGTAAAAGTGACGAACAAGTTAGCAAAACGCGGGTTAGACCTCGCCAAGAAAGGGCTACTTTTTCAGGCTGTCACGGCCCTAGTCGTTACCGCTTTCGCAGGCGCCGCAGGAGGAAGTCATTCCGCCATGTCGGCAGCGGCAGGCGCTTTAATCAGCATTTTGCCGAACAGTGTTTTTATGGCTTTCGCGTTTCGTTACGCAGGTGCCAGTAAAAACGACCTTGTTGCACGGAGTTTTAGCCAAGGCTCAAAATTGAAGCTGGCACTGACAATCATTTTATTTGTAATTGCTTTTAAAGGCTTAAACGCCGCGCCATTAGAGATTTTCATGGCATTTGTGATTACAACCGCTAGCCACGGGCTAGCCATGTTTCATTACGGTACGAAAGAATAAAGACAGCGCGAGGCGTTGCGATAACGAAAACAACGTATTCGACCGATTGAGACAAAAGAACCAGTCACCAAATTTTTACACTTTACAACTTGGGTTAAACAATGGCATCTGAATACACTACCTCAGAATACATCAAGCACCACTTGACCAATGCCACCATGTGCTCAACTGACAACGGAATTGCTTTTAACAAAGCGTGTTCTGACGCCGGTTTTTGGGCATGGCATGTTGATACACTGGCATGGTCTATCGGTCTTGGTCTTCTTTTCCTAATTATCTTTAGAAGCGTTGCTTCAAAAGCGACAACCGGCGTACCTGGCAAAATGCAGGCGTTTGTTGAGCTTGTTGTTGAGTTTGTTGACGACAACGTTAAAAGCACTTTCCATGGTAAGAGCGCACTTATTGCGCCATTAGCACTGACTATCTTTGTATGGGTATTGCTAATGAACCTTATGGACTTGGTGCCAGTTGATCTTATTCCATGGGTATCTGGTCTTATCGGCCAAGCGGCTTTTGGCATGGATCCACACGACGTTTACAACAAGGCAGTTCCAACCACTGACCTTAACTTAACGTTCGCACTGGCTTCAGGCGTGTTTATTCTTATTCTTTTCTATTCAATCAAGATGAAAGGCATTGGCGGTTTTGCAAAAGAACTGACTATGCAGCCTTTCGGTCACCCTATCTTTATTCCGGTGAACTTTATTCTTGAAACCGTTACTTTGCTTGCGCGTCCGCTTTCACTAGCACTGCGTTTGTTCGGTAACTTGTATGCCAGTGAGCTAATCTTCATTTTGATTGCTACAATTGGTTATTTCCAGCTTCCACTGCACTTCATGTGGGCTGTGTTCCATATTCTGGTACTTCCGCTTCAAGCGTTTATTTTCATGATGCTTACCATCGTGTACTTAAGCCTGGCGTGTGAAGACCACTAAGCATTAACGGGTGTCGGTTTTGATTTTTAATCGACACCGTTTTTACAGAGTTTGACTTTTAAACATTAACTTTAAATTTAACTTAAATCGGAGACGTAAATGTTATACATCGCTGTTGCACTACTGATTGGTCTTGGTGCCCTAGGTACCGCTATTGGTTTCGGTCTACTAGGTGGTAAATTCCTTGAATCTGCTGCTCGTCAACCTGAACTAGCACCTCAACTACAAGTTAAGATGTTCATCGTAGCGGGTCTTATCGACGCCATCGCGATGATCGGTGTTGGTATCGCTCTATACCTATTGTTCGCTGTTGGTGCCTAATTCTACTAAACACTTTTTTAGCGAACTTTAAGAGGAGGGGCGATTGTGAATTTTAACGCCACTTTTATTGGTCAATTAATCGCCTTCGCTGTGTTCGTGGTGTTCTGCATGAAATATGTATGGCCTCCACTAATGGCAGCGATTGAAGAACGTCAGAAGAAAATTGCCGATGGGCTTGAAGCTTCTGAGCGTGCAGAGAAAGACCTAGAGCTTGCTCAAGCGAAAGCTACTGAGCAATTGAAAGATGCGAAAGCGCAAGCAGCTGAAATTATCGAGCAGGCTAAAAAGCGTGCCAACCAATTGGTTGACGAAGAAACGCAAAAAGGCCATGCGGAACGCGAAAAGATTATCGCTTCTGGTTATGCCGAGATTGAAGCTGAACGCAATCGTGCCAAAGAAGATTTGCGCAAGCAGGTTTCTGCACTTGCAGTAGCTGGCGCACAGCAAATCTTACAACGTGAAATCGATGCAAACGCACAAAACGACATTGTTGAAAAACTTGTCGCTGAGCTTTAATAGGGAGATGAGCCATGTCTGAATTGACAACCGTTGCTCGTCCTTATGCTAAAGCTGCTTTCGATTTTGCTGTCGAGAAAGATGCCGTTGCAAAATGGCAAGAAATGCTCGCCTTTGCAGGCGCTGTAGCAGCGAACGATGACATGCACCAGCTTTTGTCTGGTGCGGTTGCCGCTGACACGCTTGCCGACATTTTTAACAATGTTTGTGGTGAGCAACTCGACGAACACGGCCAAAACCTGGTTAAGGTTTTGGCTGAGAATAAACGTTTAGCCGCGTTGCCTGAAATTTCTACTTTGTTTGATGCATTTAAAGCAGATTACGACAAAGAAATAGAAGTGGACGTAACCTCAGCATCTACGCTGACTGATGCGCAACAAAATGAGTTGGTTGCATCTTTGGAAAAACGTTTGGCACGTAAAGTGAAGCTTAATTGTAACGTGGACCCTGCCCTGATCGCTGGAATGGTAATTAATGCCGGCGATACAGTTATTGATGGTTCCGTAAAGTCGAAATTGAACCGTCTAGCAGACGCGTTGCAAGCATAACGGGGATAAGAGCATGCAACTTAATTCCACTGAAATTGCTGAACTGATCAAGAAAAGAATTGAACAGTTCAATGTAAGCAGTGAAGCACGTAATGAAGGTACTATCGTCGCAGTAACTGACGGTATTATCCGCATTCATGGCCTTGCAGATGTAATGCAAGGTGAAATGATCGAGCTTCCTGGAAGCCGTTACGCAATTGCACTAAACCTTGAGCGAGACTCTGTAGGTGCAGTTGTTATGGGTCCTTATGCGGACCTGAAAGAAGGCGATAAAGTACAATCTACTGGCCGTATTCTTGAAGTACCAGTAGGTAACGCACTTCTTGGTCGTGTTGTAAACACACTAGGTGAGCCTATTGATGGTAAAGGCGCAATCGACGCAGCTGGTTTCGAGCCAGTTGAAAAAATTGCTCCTGGCGTAATTGAACGTCAATCAGTAGACCAGCCTGTACAAACTGGTTATAAGTCAGTTGATGCCATGATCCCAGTAGGTCGTGGTCAGCGTGAGCTTATCATCGGTGACCGTCAGTGTGGTAAAACAGCAATGGCTGTTGACGCTATCATCAACCAAAAAGGTACAGGCATTAAGTGTGTGTACGTAGCGGTTGGTCAGAAAGCGTCTACTATCGCTAACGTAGTACGTAAACTAGAAGAGCACGGTGCCCTTGACCACACTATCGTGGTAGCAGCATCTGCTTCTGAGTCTGCAGCGCTTCAATACCTAGCGCCTTACTCTGGTTGTACTATGGGTGAATACTTCCGTGACCGCGGTGAAGACGCGCTAATCGTATATGATGATTTGTCTAAGCAAGCTGTTGCTTACCGTCAAATCTCACTACTACTTAAGCGTCCACCAGGCCGTGAAGCTTACCCAGGTGACGTATTCTACCTTCACTCACGTCTACTAGAACGTGCTGCACGTGTAAACGAACAATACGTTGAGCGTTACACAAACGGCGAAGTGAAAGGTAAGACAGGTTCATTGACTGCGCTTCCAATTATCGAAACGCAAGCTGGTGACGTTTCTGCATTCGTACCAACTAACGTAATCTCAATTACCGACGGTCAGATCTTCCTAGAAACTGACTTGTTTAACGCAGGTATCCGTCCGGCGGTTAACGCTGGTATCTCGGTATCTCGTGTTGGTGGTGCTGCACAGACTAAAATCATCAAGAAGTTGGGTGGCGGTATCCGTCTAGCCCTAGCTCAGTATCGTGAACTTGCGGCGTTCTCGCAGTTTGCTTCTGACCTTGATGATGCAACTCGTGAGCAACTTGAGCACGGTGAGCGCGTAACTGAGCTAATGAAGCAGAAGCAGTACGCTCCACTATCAATTGCTAACATGGGTGTATCTCTGTTCGCGGTAGAAAAAGGTTTCCTTAAGGGTATTGAGCTTAATAAAATCCTAGATTTTGAAGCCGCTCTTCACTCTTACATGAACAGCGAACACGCTGACCTTATGAAGACTATCAACGAATCAGGTAACTACAACGACGAGATTGCCTCTAAGTTGAACGACGCTTTAACAAGCTTTAAAGCGACACAAACTTGGTAATCAATGGTGCTGGTGTTTAACCACCAGCGCAATTCGTTGAGTAATCGGAGAGATAGTCATGGCCAGCGGTAAAGAAATAAAAGGTAAGATTGGGAGTATCAAAAATACTCAGAAGATTACCAGTGCGATGGAAATGGTTGCTGCGTCTAAAATGAAAAAGGCGCAGGAACGCATGGCTTCTGGCCGTCCATATGCACAAAATATGCTTAAAGTGATTGGTCACATTGCAAACGGTAACCTTGAATATCGCCATCCTTATTTGGAAGAGCGTGAAGTCAAGCGCGTCGGTTACATTGTGATTTCCACTGACCGAGGCTTATGTGGTGGCTTGAACACCAATGAATTTAAGCTCGTCACCCAAGACGTCAAAAAATGGCGTGAACAGGGTGTAGAAGTGGATTTCGCTGCATTAGGTTCTAAGGCGTGCAGTTTCTTCAACCGCTTTGGTGGCAAGTTGCTTGCTGCTGAATCTGGTTTAGGTGACAAGCCGTCTGTGAGCGATGTTGTAGGTGTTGTACGCGTTATGCTTAAAGCGTACGACGAAGGACAAATTGACCGAGTATTCTTGGTATTCAATGACTTCGTTAACACCATGACACAGAAACCTGTGATCAATCAGTTATTGCCTTTGCCAAAGTCAGAAGACGAAGAATATCAACATCGTTGGGACTACATTTACGAGCCAGATCCAAAAGAAATTTTGGAAGCACTAATGGTTCGTTACATTGAGTCTCAGGTGTATCAGGGTGTTGTAGAAAACGCGGCGTCAGAACAAGCTGCGCGAATGGTTGCCATGAAGGCAGCAACCGACAACGCCGGTAACCTTATTGATGAGTTACAACTGGTATATAACAAAGCGCGTCAGGCTGCAATCACACAAGAAATCAGTGAGATTGTGAGCGGTGCCGCAGCGGTGTAGGCAAAGGTTTAAAAGAGATAACGAGGACAAATTATGAGTCAAGGTAAGGTCGTCCAAATCATTGGCGCCGTTGTGGATATTGAGTTTCCACAAGATGCGGTACCAAGAGTTTATGACGCACTACGAGTTACCGAAGGTGACTTGTCAGGTCTAACCCTGGAAGTGCAACAGCAATTAGGTGGCGGTGTTGTTCGTGGCATCGCACTAGGTACTACTGACGGACTAAAACGTGGTCTTACAGTGGAAAATACCGGTAACCCAATCATGGTTCCAGTTGGTACGAAGACACTTGGTCGTATCATGGACGTATTGGGTAACCCAATCGACGAAGCAGGCCCAATTGGTGAAGAAGAGCGTATGTCTATTCACCGTGAAGCGCCTAGCTACGAAGAACAGTCTAGCTCGGTAGAACTACTAGAAACTGGTATCAAAGTAATCGACTTGGTTTGTCCATTCGCTAAAGGTGGTAAAGTTGGTCTATTCGGTGGTGCGGGTGTAGGTAAAACCGTAAACATGATGGAACTTATCCGTAACATCGCAATCGAGCACAGCGGTTTCTCAGTATTCGCTGGTGTTGGTGAGCGTACGCGTGAGGGTAATGACTTCTATCACGAAATGAATGATTCAAACGTACTTGATAAAGTATCGCTTGTATACGGTCAGATGAACGAGCCACCGGGTAACCGTCTACGTGTTGCACTTACCGGTCTAACAATGGCTGAGAAGTTCCGTGACGAAGGCCGTGACGTTCTATTCTTCGTAGATAACATCTATCGTTATACCCTAGCAGGTACTGAAGTATCAGCACTTCTAGGTCGTATGCCATCTGCGGTAGGTTACCAGCCTACTCTTGCAGAAGAGATGGGTGTACTTCAGGAACGTATTACGTCAACGAAGACAGGTTCAATCACTTCAATCCAAGCGGTATACGTACCTGCGGATGACTTGACTGACCCATCTCCAGCGACAACCTTTGCTCACTTGGATGCAACGGTTGTACTTTCTCGTGATATCGCGTCTCTTGGTATCTACCCAGCGGTAGACCCACTAGATTCAACGTCTCGTCAGCTAGACCCGTTAGTAATCGGTCAAGAGCACTATGACGTAGCACGTGGCGTACAGACTGTTCTTCAGCGCTATAAAGAGCTGAAAGACATCATCGCGATCCTAGGTATGGACGAACTATCTGAAGAAGACAAGCAAGTGGTATCACGTGCTCGTAAGATTCAGCGTTTCCTATCTCAGCCGTTCTTCGTAGCAGAAGTATTTACTGGTGCACCTGGTAAATATGTATCGCTAAAAGACACAATCAGTGGCTTCAAAGGCATTCTAGACGGTGAGTACGATCACCTTCCAGAGCAAGCCTTCTACATGGTTGGTTCTATCGAAGAAGCGCTAGAGAAAGCCAAGAAAGCATAATGACGAGGCTAGCAGTGGCTAGCCTAGCATCATGCTAACGTACCTAATCAGGAGGTTCACATGGCAATGACAGTACATTTGGACGTAGTAAGCGCTGAGAAACAAATTTTCTCGGGTCTTGTTGAAACGATTCAAGTGACAGGTAGCGAAGGTGAGCTGGGTATTCACCCAGGGCACGCGCCACTTATCTCTGCTATTAAACCTGGTATGGTGCGTTTGGTTAAACAGCACGGTGAAGAAGAAGTAATCTATGTTGCTGGTGGTGTACTAGAAGTACAACCTGGCAATGTTACCGTACTGGCTGATACCGCGGTTCGAGCTGAAGATCTTGACGAGCAGGCAGCAGAAGAAGCCAAACGACGTGCAGAAGAGCACATCGCCAACCCAGGCGCTGACTTTAACTACGCTGAAGCAGCTCACGAGCTTGCAGAAGCTATTGCTCAACTTCGTCTTATTCAGAAGTTACGCAAGTAAAAAGCACAGCTTTGAAAAAACCCGCCAAATGGCGGGTTTTTTATTGCCGAACGAAAAGTGGTCGTTCACATTCTCTTACGTTTATTTTTATTGCTTACATCGTTATTAGCGCTTAAGGTTGTAAGGTTTTCTTTGATCTAAAGTACACTAGTGCACTGAGTCAGAAATACGGCTTAGGTGCTCTACTTTATCTGCTAGTAAAAATATTATTAATGAAGCTCAATCCCTACGCTAATGTACACAACGGTGCATTTATAGGACTGTATCCAGCATTGTTGGTTGCTGTACTCCTTATGGTGCATTACTTCTCGGGAGCATTAGTTTTACCCATTAAAGAGGGGGGCTTAAGAGATTTCAACACTGCAATAGCTATGAGTTTACTATCAGGCTATTTTTGGTTTTGTATTCAGCTAAATCATAAAAATGTAGTAAGTACTTTGATCTCAATTCTTGTAAAAACAAGTCAGTTGAGTCATTTGAATAAGCACAGGCAAAAGTTATCAAGCAAATTTCAACTACAATCAGCCAATTGCCTATTTATCGCCATCTTAAATACCGTTGTATATGTTCTTGTTGAGAACCTTCTTCTTAATGACGTACAGTTTTACCAATATATAATAACGATTAGTGCTGTTTTATTTTGGTTTTTGTTTTTTCTTTTCTTAGCGCAATCCTCGTCGAATGTTAGTTACTTAAAAGATCATGTACTTATCCAAACCGAGAACTATTACGACCACTTAAACTCTCTTTCTTCTTTAGCAAGACTCTCCTTAGTGAATGCTACCCTCTCACTAGGGGCTATTTCACTATTCCCCATTTTTTGGTTAGGAAAAAACATACCTATCTACGACATTTTGATGACGCTTTTATTTTCGCTAGTAATCGGTGTTTATCTCTTTTTTCCTGTCGTGAGGCTGAAGTCTCAGTGGTTAAAGGAGAAGTCGAATGTAAGCAGTAAACTTCTAGAAGAAATGGAATGTAAGATTTCGTCTGATAAGCTAGAGCAATATGAAAGATGTGATCAAGAGCTGGAAAGGCTAAGTATTCTTTCAATGAGGCTATTCGAAAGGCGGGATAAAGTAAGGCTAGCTGCTTGCCTATCCTTCATAACAATAATGTGGAGTTTAGCGCTTTTTGTTTCCTAAGTTTGATAGGTAACCATGAGCAAGCTAATACGTTTAAACATATGAAACACAATGTTTTATTCGACAACCTGATGTACCCAGTACTGCTAATCCTTTTCATGATTGTTTTGCATTGCTTTTCTGGCACTATTCAATTCCCCGTAGAATCTAGTGATGCGCAACGAGATCTAAATACAGCCATAGGGACATCTCTGCTTAGCGGAGTCTTTCTGTTAGCAATCAGAGTACTTCAACAAAAAGTGGCTAATAACCTTCTATTAATTCTTAATACTATTAAAAAACACAATGAATTTGGCTTGCATAGAAGAATCTTGTCTGAGCAGTTTAAAAAGCAACTGGTATGGGCGATATCTGTAGGATTTATGATGCCTTTGCTATACATGATCTCGGAAGGTGTTATAGAACGGATCGACGAGAAAGAAGTGTTTATTGTTGCAATGAGCGCGATACCTTTTTGGTTGCTCCTATCTCTTTTTGTCATGCAGTTGACGACAGTAAACAGGTATTTATGGAAGTTTTTGTCTAACGATACTGTTGATGCTATGGGGAAATTAAAGCTTTATAAGTACGTAATAAGCCTTACCGTAACAACACTAATGACTACGTCTATAGTTTTTTTGGTCATTCCTATTTTTTGGATAAACCAGCCAATTCACCTTTTTGATTTGATTTTTATTTGCAGCCTGTTTGTATTTTTTGCGGTGTTTCTGTTCACTCCACTAATATATTTTTATCATCAAATCAGAAAGATAAAGCACACATTATCGGAAGAGATCGATGAAAGAATAGCAGAGTTAATTAAACAGAGCTTGGTAGCAGAAAAAAGCAAAGAAATTGAAAGGCTATTGTACGTAAAAGAAACATTCTGTGATACAAATCCATTTTGGAATTTTTAGCGAAGCGTAGTGCATTTTACTCGTTTGACACTTAGCAAAAAGTCAAAATGATTAAAAGCTATGGCTACTTAAATCTCTACATTTAAGGAACTCATCTTGTGCGAATATACGGCGACACGCGTTCAGGAAACTGTTACAAGCTCCAACTGCTTCTTTCTTTGTTAGGTAAAACCTGCGAATGGATTGATGTGGACATTATGAAAGGAGAAACACGGGCTCCTTCTTTCCTAGAAAAGACCCCTAATGGGAAAATTCCGTTGCTTGAACTAGACGACGGCAGGGTGTTGTCAGAATCCAATGCCATCATGCACTATCTAGCATCTAACACTCCTTTAATCCCCTCTTCTCCCTATAGTTTCTCGCAGCTTTTACAGTGGCAGTTTTTCGAACAATACAGTCACGAGCCTTATATCGCCGTTGCTCGTTACATCAATGTTTATTTAGGGCTACCCGAGGACAGGAAAGCGGAGTACGAATCTAAACAAGCGGGTGGATATCGCGCACTAGCTGTCATGGAGCATCAACTTAAAACTACGCCGTTTTTGCTAGGTGACATGTTAACTCTTGCGGATATTTCATTGTTTGCGTATACCCACGTTGCCCACGAGGGCGGGTTTGACCTTTCCGCCTATCCTGCCATTCGAAATTGGATAAGTTTAGTCAAAGATCAAAAGGGCTTCATTCCCATGAACGCGTAATGTGCGCTAAACGAAGTTCTACGCTACAAATGCCTTCTATGTGACATAGGGCCTTGCCACTTATCTTGTAAGGCTGTCTGTGCTCTGTAAAGCTCAGAAACGTCGATTTGATTTAAGCACTGTAGTGCATAAGCTGTTGCTTCTAGCGTGGAAAGTGCATTGCTTAATGTTGTATGACGAATAGCATAGTTAGAAGTGGGTGCAGAAATGAAGTGAAACGCTGGTAACTTTGTTAACCATGGGTTCTGTTTAACTAAACCAAATGCTTGTTTCCAACTTCCATCTATTAGAATTAGCGTTGTGATCTCAGAACGTGCAACGGCATCGACATTTTCTATCGGTGTACTGCATTCACTTGGGTAAACAAGCACTGAATGTCGACGTGAGCAGTGTTCGGATAGGGATTGCATAGCGACGACATCATTAGCAAGTATGATTCGCGTCGAAGGAATACACAATGAAACTAAGCGCGCCGTATTCTTGGCGTGAAGTGCTTCTTTTTCGTGTTGAATTATCACAATCTCTAACGATGTATCTACTGTGTTAATGTGAGAGCAAATACAGGTTTTTTGAGGATATCCACAGTGTTCACAATAAAGGCGCATAACTGAATTTCTTTATTCTCTTTTGAACGTTTATCGCACTTATTAACTAAGTAACTTAATAGATAGGATAATATACAACATGCCAAATGAAGCAATACAATCTCGAGTAGAGAAAACGCTTTCTTTAGTGCCTGAGGGACAGGTAATAAGTTACGCCTTGCTCGCTGACCTGTGTGGATTACCCGGCAGAGCTAGAATGATGGGAAAGTGTTTAAGAGAGATAAATGCTGACTGCCACTGGCATCGCGTACTACGTGCAGACGGTAAAATTGCTTTTCCTGCTGGCTCTGATAAAGCGGATGAGCAGCGAGAGCGATTAGCAGAGGAAGGTGTGGTCGTTAAAAACTACCGAGTGAATATGACGAAGTTTGGTTGGAAGCCAGATTTACACACTATACTAGTAGAGTTAGAGTACTGAGCTTTCACTTTTTATATGAAAGCAGTTAGCAAATATACGGCGATTAATATAGTGCAGTGCATATAAGATGATAAAAAAGATTACTATTGATCAGTTAGTGCCAGGCATGTTTGTTCATCAAATTTTAGAGCAAAAAGGTGCGTTGAGGGTTACGAGCCAAGGCCGCGTTACGTCTGATGACGTGGTTAAAACACTTAGAAAGCGAGGTGTGAAAACCCTCGCCATTGATACAGATAAGGCGTTTAACGTTGAGCAACCTAGCTCATCGGCCACTGTGGAAAAGCACCAAAACTCGCCTTCTGATCAGCCGGTAAAATCAAAAAAAGTATCACTAGAAAATGAGCTGGTAAGAGCCGCAAAGCTTCACGAGCAAGGAAAGGCAATTCAAAAGTTGTTACTTGCCAATGTACAAAAAGAGACGCCTTTTGATGCGAGTATTCCCAAAGCATTTTCAAACAAGTTGGTAGAGTCGGTAGATAGAAACCCCGATGCGTTGCTTTGTCTGACTAAAATTCGAGAAAAAGACGACTATTTACTAGAGCATTCTCTGAACGTTGCTATTTTACTCGCCAATTTTGGCAAGTATTTAGGGATGTCTGAAGAAGAGGTGCAAGACCTTTCCTATGCTGGCTTTCTACACGACTTGGGCAAAATCAAAATTCCAGATGAAATTCTTCATAAGCCAGGCCGCCTTACGGACAGCGAAATGGAGATCATGAAAGGTCATGTAAAGCACGGGGTCGACTATTTAAAAAGTACGGAAATTGCGCAGCCACTGATTCAAGCGATTAGTGAGCATCATGAGCGATTGGATGGATTAGGCTACCCTGCTGGGACCAAAGGTGAGGATATTAGCCAAGCGGGCCGAATGCTTGCCATTGCCGATATGTACGATGCACTCACCGCGGACCGGGTGTATAAGGCCGGTATGTCTAGCCAAAAGGCATTCTCTATTTTGATGAGTGATGCGCCAACGCGTCTTGACCAGTCACTTGTTCAACAGTTTATAAAGTGTCTGGGCGTTTATCCCGTAGGGAGCCTAGTTCTATTATCAAATGATAAATTAGCGATGGTGCTTGAACAGAGAGACTCCCCGCTTACGCCACTCGTAAAGGTTTTTTATTCGGTTCGCAGTAACCACTATCTAACGCCGAAAGATGTTGACCTATCATCGGATAAAACAATCAGTATCAACAAAGCCGTCATAGCGTCTGACTATAAGATTGATGTGAACGCATTTTTTGAGCGTTCAGTTTCAATAGGCTAAAACGTTACTTTTTAGCAACACAGTGTAGTATTTACACTGTGTACCAACGCATCTTTTCTTCTTTATTCCAACGTTCATTTAGCTAACGTTCAGGTTTGATGTCCTACAATCCTCTAAACATGAAGTGCTGTAGTGCCTTTGAGTGCTGATTTTTAGGAAAAGTTAAGCAGGAAACGAACTAGTGGCGCTCAGATACTCGTTATTGCTTACATACAGAATATTTGCCAGTGGAACGCTAATTGCTATCACTGTAGTTGTTTAATGCAAAACTAACACTGAGCTTATTGAGAGTGGCAATGGATAAATGCAACTCATCAATATTGAGCTTTTAATTGAAATAAGAGGAAGTTATGAAAAAGACTCTTGCTGTAAGTTTGATTGCTGCGTCACTAACGGTAGCAGGTTGCGCAACTGATCCGAATAATACGCAAAAAGGTGCCGCTATTGGTGCGGTAGTAGGCGCATTGCTGGGTAAAGCGACAGGTGATAACGACAAAAGTCGTTATGCGTGGGGCGCTGCGGTAGGTGCAATCGCAGGTGGTGCGATAGGTAACTACATGGACAAACAGGAAGAAGAGCTTCGAAATGAGCTTTCTGATACCGGCGTTCAAGTTGTGCGAGAAGGCGATAATCTGCGATTGATCATGCCGGGCGACATTACCTTTGCTACTGACAGTTCTAGCATCAGCCCTAACTTCAATCCGGTTCTTCAAGACGTTGCCAAAGTCGTAAACAATTACGAAAAAACCGTTCTTATGATCAAAGGTCATACGGATGACACTGGCTCTGAGCAGTACAACCAGTCTTTATCTGAGCGTCGTGCAGGAGCGGTTAAGAATTTACTTATTAACTATTCCGTTAACCCGACGCGTATCACGACGGTAGGTATGGGCGAATACGCACCTAAAGTACCTAACAATAGTGCAGCAAACCGCTCGATGAACCGTCGAGTAGAGATGGAAATTCAACCACTCACACAGTCTAATACCTAAAGGTAGTTAAGACCTAAAGAGAAACAAAGGCCCCGTTACGTCGGGGCTTTTTTATTGCATGGTTTTAATTTGATTAGCAACGCTATCTGCAAGCGCGTTGGGGATAGGGATCGTTAAATGGTATTGGGTTACTTTCCACTTCGCTCCCTCTTTTATTAAGACACCCGTGCCTCGTGTTTCTCCCAGGCTTTCATTATCGAGCAGTTCATCGAACCAGGCTACATCGTGATTAGGGGAAAAATAGATATGCCTGTCTCGCGGGTGGTATGTCCATCCTCTGCCCTTGTCAAAGTGAGGTTTGGCATACGCCTTAAACGCTTCTTTGGTCCATACCTCAGATGCGTCGGTGCCAATAAAGATCGCGCTGTCGTGATACAAACCAAAATACTGCTCAAAGTCTGCAATAGACGCATTGTGATGTAGAGCATTAAGTGTCTGATTCACTGCGTCGCGGTCGTTGTTCGCAACGGCCGTCGTCGCAACAGCAAGCATGACCAGACCTAACAATAGATATTTCATAGTGACTCCGTTTTTCTTCTAGTATTTCTTATTATGCTGTTGAACGCATCATTAGTATATTCGAAGCAAATAATTGCCACTGTTTACTGCAATGTTATAGCATTGGGTTAATCGTTTAACTATCGATGCTGTGAGTGGCTAAAACTACCGTTAAATTCTGAACGAAGTTGTGTTGATAGCAAATATTTCCTCCTTGATGTAATGGCTAAAATGTCTTCTAGTATTCAACGAAACCGTATTCGAAGCATCGATATGATGCGTGGCTTGGTCATGCTGATTATGCTTATCGATCACGTGCGAGAGCGCTTTTTTCTGCATTTGCAGGTATCCGATCCTATGGATATCGATACCACGTCACCTTCTCTATTTTTCACACGATTAGCCGCCCATTACTGTGCACCCACATTTGTGTTTTTGACGGGGCTGTCTGCATGGCTCTATGCCAATCCAATGGACTCAGCGAATAAGGCCAAGCCGACACGCAATGTCAGAGAGTTCTTAATTAAGCGTGGATTGTTTATTCTGTTCTTAGAGGTCACATTTATTACGTTTAGCTGGGGGGCGAGTTTCCAAACGCTTTATCTTCAGGTGATGTGGGCCATAGGTATCAGCATGATTGCTCTGGCTGTATTGAGTTATCTTCCAAGAACTCTGTTGCTCATTTTAGGCCTCTTAATTGTCTTTGGACATAATGCACTAACGCCAATTAGCTATGTTCCACATGAAACAGGCTATACGCTTTGGACGATGCTGCACGATAGAGGATATATACTTCAGTCAGCCGCCCTAAACATTAAAGTGAGTTATCCCGTGCTTCCTTGGATAGGGGTAATACTGCTCGGTTATGCATGTGGGCCCCTTTACAGTCAACAGCTTGATAAAGCGCGACGCGGTCGGTGGTTGCTTGGTTTATTTACAGTGTCGCTCAGCCTATTTTTCCTACTTCGCGGTTTAAATATTTATGGTGAGACCTTGCCTTGGGAGCTACAACAAAGTGCCATCACTACGTTGATGTCATTACTTAATTTGACCAAATACCCCCCATCTTTAGCATTTTTGCTCTTTACGCTGGCCGGCATGTTTCTATTGTTGTTTGCTTTCGAGCGCGTTAAGGATACGCAGTTTGCGTTTCTCGACACCTTTGGCTCGGTCCCGATGTTTTTCTACATCCTGCATTTGTACGTATTGCTGGTGATGTACGGTATTGCATTCTTTATTTGGGGGGCGAATAAAGGAAAATACGTGGGCGTAGACCATATTTATCAAATATGGTTAATAGCTGCTGGCCTTAGTTTAGTGCTTTATTTCCCTGTTAAATGGTTTAGCGCCTATAAATCAAAGCACCACGCCCCTTGGCTTAAATACTTGTAAGACAGGCCTTCGCGTCTATTGTGGGTCGTATCATCATTAAGGTGGATAGCAAAGTGCGCTATTGGGAGCGAAAGGCACTTAATTGAAAGTTTTAATTAAGAGTTTAGATGAAAGTCGGTTTTCGACTTACCAGCTTGGCTTCATCCTTCATGTTTTACCGTAGATTCCCGAACAACCAAGGAAGGTTCGAAATACAGCTGAACGTTATTAGCCTGACCATATACTTTATTAAGAATGTACTTGGCTGACATTTCAGCCATTTCCGCAATTGGGTTACTCACCGTGGTAAGACGAGGAAAAACATGGTGGGCAAATACCACGTCATCGAAACCGACCACAGACAAGTCATGGGGAAGGCTCATGCCTAAATCTCTCGCGCAGCTTATCGCACCCGATGCCATCCAATCGTTGGCGCACACTAAAGCCGTGAAAGGCACATCGCGCGCCATGAGCTCTAACAAGCCAATCTTCCCGTCTTCTTCAGAATAGTCGCCGTTAAATATCAACTGTGGGTTTATGGGCAACCCTGCTTCCGACAAGGCGCGTTTATGTCCTTCCAAGCGCAAGCTCGCGTCACGCTTGTCAGTCGGTCCAGAAATATATGCAATGTCCTTATGGCCTAGCTCGAGTAAGTGGCGTGTAGCCAGATATCCACCCTTTTCATTATCGAGGCTAGTGCATGCCTCAGGTAGCCCTTCCACCTGTCTGTTAACCAAAGCAACGGGAAGTTTCGACTGGTTTAACTCCAATAAATACTCATCGGATAATGCTTCTGCATGCATGATGAGTGCATCGCAGTTACGGCTAATAAGAAACTCTACCGCATCTTTCTCTGTTTCTAGGCAATTCCGTCCTACCGAAATAATGACATGTTTATCTGCAGCGCGCAGCGTTGACTCTACAGCTTGCATCAGATCGCCAAAAAACGGGGCGTTGAGTTCAGGTACAAGTACCCCGACGCTGTCAGTGCGGTTATTTGCCAATGAACGAGCGACAGAGTTTGGACGGTAATTTAGCTCTTTAACCGCTTTCTCTACGCGTTCTTTCAGTACTTTGTTTACCGAAGCCTTACCATTTAATACGCGGGATACCGTAGATAAAGAAACACCTGCACGCTCGGCAACTTGATAAATGGTGGGCACGTGATAAGACCTCGTTCTCTAAAACAATCACTCTAACTGACTGTATTATGCCGATATCGGCGGTTGTTCGCTACGTCGAGAGAGTAAAGCTTGTGTAACTTCTTTTTGTTTTTCGTCATTTAATGGGTACAGACAGATTAACGCCGCGCCAGCAAAGCCAAATAGCGCCGGTATCCAACTCATTAAAGACTTCATACCCGGAAGCGTTTGATTAATTGTATTGATATCAAGACCGTTATAGCCATAGCTTCCTAATACCAACAAGACGAGCGCCCCTGCGAAGCCTCCCCCTGTTTTTTGAACAAAAGAGCCTGCAGAGTAGACGAGTCCGGTGGCTCTTCGACCTGTCTTATATTCGCTGTAGTCTGCCGAGTCTCCTAGCATAGAGAAAAATAAGGTAGGCAATATGGCTGCAAAAAACTCTGCACTGCAACCTAGAATGAATATGGCGCTCACGCTTTTCTGAGGAACAAAATAAATGCCAGAGGTCAATACGCTACTTGCTAACAGCGCGATAATAAAGAGCTTCTTGCGACCAAACATAGCGGCTAATTTGGACGTTGCTAATGCGCCGAAAATCGACACCACCAGCAGTGAAATGAAAAAGTAGCCTGTGAGTAGCTCATTGCCCATGTAATATTTGAAATAGTAGGCAATAACGCCATATTTGATGCCATTAAACATCATGGTTAGAAAACCCATTCCTAACAAAATTAGCCAGGGTTTGTTGGAAAGCAGGTCGATAATATCCTGCTGAGAACGGGTGTTCTCGGCTTCCGGTCGGCGAGTTAACCGTTTAATTGCAATAGTAGTAAGCGCTATAACAATAATGAAGATTGCCCCAGTTAAAACGTCTCGATAATAAAAGAAGGCGGTTATTGCTAAAAGAGGAACTAGAATTAACGGTAGTTGCTTTCCCAAGTCGATGAGTTCAGATGTTAGTGAACGAGGAGCGGGCGCTACTTGGGTACCTGTCTCTGTTTTTGGAGAGTCGAGTTTAGTGTCTTGAGGCTTTGAAAGCTGCTGCAACGTAACGCGCTCTTTCGTGGTAAAAACTGTTACACACATTAATATGACAAGCAACGTGGCAAACAACCACATGGTATATTGATATCCTACAGCAGTGTTCCCTTGGCCTAGCAAGTCCACCAGCATAGGCAAACATCCCATAACAAGCAGTCCACCAAAGAATGCCCCAGCAAAACGAAAGCCAGACAAACTTGTACGCTCTCTATCATCACTGGTCATCACGCCCATTAGCGCTGAGTACGGTACATTATTAACCGTATACGCTAAGGTTAGTCCGATGTAGGTCAGGTAAGCGTAAATGAGTTTGCCTGAATACGAGAGATCAGGTGTGGTAAAGCAAAGGATCATGAAAAGGCCAAGAAAAGGAGTGGAGCCTAATATCCAAGGGCGAAACTTTCCCATCTTAGTCTGGGTTCTGTCAGCAATCATTCCCATGATAATATCGGTCACACCGTCAGAGAGACGAACGACAAGAAATAGCATCGCAGCTGCAGCGGCTGTAATACCGAAAGTATCGGTATAAAATACCGCCAAATATGCAAGTGCGCCCCGCCAAACTAAATTAGCCGCAGCGTCTCCCATGCCATAACCCACTTTTTCTTTTAATGTCAGCTTATGGTTCATTGCTATTTCCACTGTTGTTATGTTCGACTTGCTATGAGCGCTTTATAAGCATTGGCGCTAAGTTTAAGCGTACGCTTTTGCGTTTCAAAATCCACATAAACTAGCCCAAATCGCTTTTCATATCCTTCCGCCCACTCGAAGTTATCAAGGAGGCTCCATGCGAAGTAACCACTCACTTCTACTCCATCAATCACTGCGTTGTGTACCATGTTTAAATGGGCATTGTAGTAATCAACCCGATCCACATCATTAACAAGACCATCTTTGAATTCGTCTGCCATTGCAGCACCATTTTCAGTTATAAAAATGGGAGGGAGCGTATATCGTTCGTTTAATGAAGTAAGTAAATCATAAAGCGCTTTTGGATAGATTTCCCAACCAATATCGGTCAATGGACCTTGATGAGGATGCTCGAAATACAATGCGCCTTTCTCTTTGGGCGCAGAATAGTGTAATCGCGTGTAGAAATTTACCCCTAAGAAATCGATGGGCTGACAGATTGTCTCCATATCACCAGCTTCAACTGGTGGTCTATCCGCTTCGTCTATATCAAATAACACTTCGGGGTAGCTTCCCTCCATTACGGGCTGCATATACCATTGGTTGATATAGTCATCTGCTTTGCGGGTGGCTAAGAGGTCTTCTTTCTTTTGTGTAGCGGGGTAGCATGGCGTAAAATTCAATACTATACCGGCTTCGCTATTTGGGACATTTTTTCTAAGCACCTTCATCCCAAGGCCGTGTGCTAGCAAAATGTGATGAGCCGCAGTTCTTCCGTATTTTCTACCCGTTCTGCCCGGGGCGTGTACGCCTATTTCATACCCTAAATAAGCACTGCAAAAAGGTTCATTGAACGTTGCATAGGAAAAAACGGACTCGCCTAACGCCCGCGTTATTTTGTCAACATAGTCTTCAAATGCAAAAGCAGTTTGTCGGTAAAGCCACCCACCTTTATCTTCCAGGTGCTGCGGGAGATCCCAGTGATAAAGGGTAACAAATGGCTTAATGCCTTTTTCATTTAACGCATCAACTAGCGTTTTATAAAAGGCAACGCCTTTTGGGTTTAGCTCACCTTCTTGAGTGATAACGCGCGGCCAAGAAATAGAGAAACGGTAAGCGTCTACATTTAAGTCTAACAAAATGTCGAAATCTTCTCTCCAGCGAGCAATATGATCACAGGCGACATCGCCATTGGAGTGATCAGCAATGGCTGAAGGCCGTTCACAAAATCTATCCCAAATACATTCGAGACGGTTGTCGACATCCCCTTCTATCTGAAAACTTGACGTGGCAGTTCCATAAAGAAACGAATTTTTGAGTAAGGGACTGCCTGCGGGAAGCGAAATGCTGTTCATATGTCGATAACCTTTTTCTTACTGCACAAATTCTAAACGGATGCTGGCAGTACAATGAATCTGAAATAACAAAGCGGTTTATAGCACAAATAAAAAACAATTAGAAAGCGCTTTCTCATATTTGTGTCATTTTTACGTTAATGGAATTAAGTGACTGATAATATTTATATGACTAATACCGGAATCTAATAGAGCTTTGGTATTCTTGTAAATTATTGAATGTAATGGTTTTATATTTTTTATGAGGAGTTTGGTGTTCTCCTATATAGTTGTTGTCTGTGAATTAATTGTAAAAAATGTGTTGATCTTAAACTTTTGTTGAATTAATGTTCGGAAAGCGCTTTCTTATGTCTGGGTGTTCTAGTTTCTCTTTGGGAAAGCCCTTTCTGGCAGCGCGTAAGGTTCACAACACACATAAAAGCCACTATTAAAGAGAGATAGACCGTGACACAAACAACACCAAATAAAAGCAAGATCGCAGCAAGTTTGTCATTGATACTCGGGACCGCTTTGAGTAGCGGCGTGATGTCATCTGCGACGGCGCAAGAAACAGAAAAAGACATAGAAGTTATTCAGGTATCAGGCATACGAAGTAGTGTTCAAGAGTCGATGGGTATCAAGCGTGACTCTGCTGGTGTTGTTGATGCCATCTCAGCAGAAGATATTGGTAAATTTCCTGATACCAACTTAGCAGAGTCACTACAGCGTATCACTGGTATTTCAATTAGTCGGAATAATGGTGAAGGAAGCCAAGTCACAGCGCGTGGTTTTGGACCTGACTTCAATATGGTAACGCTGAATGGACGTACGATGCCTGGTTCTGCGTTACCTGGTGGTGGCGGAGCAGCAAATTCTCGCGCCTTCGATTTTTCTGACCTTGCTTCTGAAAGTGTTAGAGCGGTTGAAGTGTACAAAACAGGTAGAGCGAGTATTGCAACTGGGGGGATTGGGGCTACGGTAAATATACGAACAGCACGTCCCTTTCAAGCATCTGACAATGGCATTACCGCAAGTGTAGGCGCAAAAGCACTGCATGATACGACTAACCGTGTAGGTGATGATGTTACGCCTGAAGTATCAGGCTTCATCAATTACCTCAATGATGACAATACCTTTGGCGTTACGTTTACCGGTTCATTCCAACAGCGCGACAGTGCTGCACAAGGTGCGTTTGTGAACGAGTGGCGCGTAAATCCATTTGATGGCACGGTGCCCCAATCACCTGATCCAGCGAACCCAGATAGCGGTGACCCAATTGTGCTGAACAACGCACCAGCCATGGGACAGCTTTTCGCCATTCCCTCAGATTTACGTTATTACATGGCAGACCGAGAGCGTGAAAGAACGAATGCACAGCTAACGTTCCAGTTTGCTCCTTCAGAAAAAATGACGGCCACGCTTGATTACACCTATTCAAAGCAAGACTTATACGAAGCTCGAGCCGAGCAATCGATATGGATGGATGATAGGTACTTCACCGAACTAACCTTTGATGATGAAACGGTAAAAACGCCAGTATTAATCACTCAGGAACGCCGAGATTTGCTACCTCGTGATCTAGGCTTGGCGCTTCAAGAACTAAACCAAGTCAACGAAAACAAATCGATCGGCTTAAACCTTGAGTACTTCGTAAATGACGAGCTAACTCTAGTCTTCGACCTTCATAATTCGACGGCGGAAGGACGCCCAGATGCGCCCTATGGAACGTGGACAAATCTTGGTTTAGGCGCAAACGTAGTTAAAGGGCAAGGTGTCGATTTCAGAGGTGACTTCCCTATTATGTTCGTCGATTTTGACGATGAAGCTCGTGATAATCTTAACGGTAATGGCGTGCTTGACCAAGATGATGTAGGTACATCGATATTGGACATGAATTTCTCGTCGCAAGACACCGAGATTACTCAAGCTCGTCTTGATGGCTCTTACGTTATGGATACCGGAAGCATTAACTTTGGTATTGAGTCACGCTCAATGGAGAGCACATCGCTCCAATCTCTAACCCGCCACACCATGGGCAACTGGGGAATTGAGAACCCGGGTGAGCTTCCTGCTGGTTCTTTAACACCGCTGGATTTGGCGAGTGAGTTTAGCGATTTCAATACTGAGGGGATGTTCTCTCAGGGCTTTACCGGTAGCGTTGCGCAAATTGGTGCATTTGCTGCTCAAGAATACGGTTTTGATTTTCTTGCCAACAACCCGTTTGCAACTAACCGTACTATTGAAGAAGACATAACTGCGGTGTATTTCGAATTGGATTTATCTGGCGAGTTAAACGGCATGGAGTACAACCTGTTGGCAGGTGTACGCTACGAAAATACCGATGTAACTTCAATTGCAAATATAAGTTTACCTAGCGGCATTGCGTGGGAAGGTAATAATGACTTCAACGTCCGTTTTGGAAGCGATATGGAAGATGTTGAAGTTGAATCAAGTTACGACCATGTACTTCCTGCATTAGATTTCGATATCGAAGTTGTTGAAAACATGATTGCGCGATTCTCTTACAGTAAGACAATAGCGCGACCCACGTACAACAACTTGAGCGCCGCTGCGACAGTATCGCCTCAAAGCGGGCCGACAATTCTTACTGACAGCATTACCGCCACCGCGAGTTCAGGTAACCCATCGCTAATACCATTAGAGTCAGACAACCTTGATCTTTCGTTCGAATATTATTTCGATGAGACAAGCTATGTGTCGGTTGGTTTTTACGATAAGCGTGTTAAGAACTTTATCGGTAATGAACAAGTTGAAGAAAATATCTTTGGGTTGAGAGACGTTACCAATGGACCGCGTGCAGAGGCGGCTCGCGCTGAATTAGAGGCGCGTGGTATTCCAATTAATGATACGTCATTGTTTAACATGGTTGCTGCGATGGAAAACGGTATCGAGTATGACTCATTGACTGACGAACAGTTTGAGCAGCAATTCGATGTGCTGCCCAATAGCGAAGATCCGTTGATTACCTTCATTAACTCTAAACCTGTTAACAATAAAGCGGCGAATATTTACGGTTTCGAACTTGCTGCGCAGCACTTCTTTGGTGATAGCGGCTTCGGGGTACTGGCTAACTACACCACAGTGCAAGGTGATATTGGTTTTGATAATGACGCAAATCCATCGATAACTCAGTTTGCCCTTGTGGGACTAAGTGACACAGCAAACCTCATCTTGATGTATGAGAAAGATGCTTTGCAAGCGCGTATTGCCTACAACTGGCGTGATAAGTTCCTTGATACAACCTCTCAGTACATTAATGAGCCGGGCTATACCGAAGACTATTCACAAATAGACTTCAATGTTTCTTACGACATCACTGAAGATCTTACGGTGTCATTTGAAGGGATAAACATCACAGATGAAAATATCCGTAGACACGGCAGAACAAGTGCTATGTTGTGGAAATTAGATGAGCTTGGCGCTCGCTATGCACTGGGAGTTCGCTACAAGTTTTAACGATTGGGGTGTGTTTACCCGCTAAAGTGCTTAGGGTTGCGCTTTAGCGGGTTTTTTTGTCATAGTGCTGTTTGAATAGTAACCAGAAAAACGACTGAACATGTTTGTAGAAGTACAGTGGGGCATATCGTGGTTCTTAACGTATGAGTGATAATGAAAGTCATTGCAGTATGCATCGGGTCGTCATTGTCGGTGGTGGTACGGCTGGGTGGCTTGCAGCAGGGATACTTGCCGCAAAACTAAGCGCGAATCACACCGTTACCTTGATAGAGTCACCCAACATCTCTTCTTTAGGTGTGGGCGAAGGCTCTTGGCCGTCACTGCGCGATACCCTTCTTGATATTGGTATTAGTGAAACGGAATTCTTAACGGTGTGTCATGGTGCTTTCAAGCAAGGCTCCAGCTTTGTTAATTGGCGTAAAGGCGGGCACTGCTATTATCATCCATTTACCGTTCCAACAGGCTACAACGAGCTCGATATTTATACATGTTGGAAATCAATCGCACCAAACACATCGTACGAAGATGCGTTTTCGTTACAAGCCGCCATGTGTGCCGCAGGCAAGGCGCCCAAGCAAATTGCTACGCCGGACTACGCCCATGTGCTCAATTACGGTTACCATTTCGACGCCACAAAACTTGCTGAGCTGTTAAAAAATCATTGCGTAGACAAGTTAAATGTCGCCCATGTCGTTGGTCATGTTGACAGTGTTCACTCTCATCAAAACGGGGATATTGAAAGCGTATCAACAAAGGACGGGAAAAAAATAGTTGGCGATCTATTTATCGACTGCTCTGGCAGCAGCGGCTTGCTTATCAAGGAACACTTTACTATTCCCTGGATACCGGTTAAGCGCACAATGCTCAACGATCGCGCCGTTGCGCTTCAAGTGCCTTATTCAAACGAAGATGCTGAAATAAAAAGTACCACAGTGGCCACTGCACAAACCTGTGGGTGGACGTGGGATATTGCGTTGCAGCACCGCCGAGGTGTAGGCCTAGTTTACTCTTCTCAATTCACAAACGAAGAGCAAGCAAAGCAGGTGCTGATTGACTACGTTCGTGAACGTTACCCTAGTGCACAAGATGCAGAGCTTTCTTTTCGTACACTCTCCTTTGAGCCTGGCTATAGATCACAGTTTTGGGTAAAAAACTGTTTGAGCTTAGGAATGTCTTCGGGGTTTGTTGAACCGCTTGAAGCATCAGCCATTGCCATGGTCGAACTTGGCTTACGTATGCTCTGTGAGGCTTTTCCGCAAAACAAAGCACACATGGAAATAGCCAGTAAGCGCTACAACTCGCGCTTTGCATATCGCTGGCAGCGCGTTATCGACTTTCTAAAACTACATTATGCTTTAAGCGATAGAGAAGGGCCGTATTGGTTAGCGCAAAGAGAGAAGGCGTCTATACCCGATTCTCTCGCTGAATTGCTTGAACTGTGGAAGTATCAAAGCCCTTCACGCTTAGATCTTATCGAGAACGAAGAGATTTTCCCCTCTGCTAGCTATCAGTATGTACTATATGGAATGGGCTTTTCTTCTTCTACATCGCCTTTACGGCTAAATGAAAAGCATAAGCGTAAAGCAGTTCGCATTCGCGAAACCTTACAACAAACTAAAAACGCTTATCTGCAGGGATTGCCGTCTAACAGAGTTTTGCTCAATGATATTGCAAAGCGCTACAACAATGAAAAACAACACGTGCCCTCGCATGCTCAACGTGAAAAGAACGAGCACGCTTCAGCTTCGAGTTGTAATGACATAAAAAATACTTCAGATAAAAAGGACGCCTCTTATGACCGTATTGGGTTTAGATAGCAGTAAAAATCAAACGCCCGTTAAGAACGTAGTCATTGCGGGTGGCGGTACTGCGGGATGGATGGCGGCCACAGCGCTGTCACGGCTTTTGGGTAAGTCAATAAACGTTACGTTAGTCGAGTCGAAAGATATTGGTATTGTAGGTGTGGGCGAGGCGACTATTCCGCCTATTAGAACATTTCACAAGTTGCTTGGCATCGACGAAAAAGCATTTATGCGTGCCACACAAGCTACGTTCAAACTGGGGATTGAGTTTGAAAATTGGCGTGAACAAGGTCACAGCTATATTCATTCTTTTGGTATAACCGGAAGAGAGTGTTGGGCTGGCGAGTTTCACCATTTTTGGCTGAGGGCTAAAGAATACGGATTTGGTGGTGAATTTGGTGATTATTGCCCGGAACTTATTGCCGCTAAACAGAGCAAGTTCGCCACATCAGAAGCCATGCCGCTTAACTTTGCCTATCATTTTGATGCCGTTGCTTACGGTCGATTTTTAAAGTCTCTAGCGTGTGATGCTGGGGTAACTCACAAGGAAGGAGACATAGAAAAGGTCGTAGTATGCCCGCAATCAGGCAACATCCAGTCCCTTCGATTAGCAAGCGATGAAGTCATAGATGGCGACTTTTTCATAGACTGTACAGGCTTTAAAGGGCTGCTTATTGAACAAGCCCTTCACACCGGTTACGACGATTGGCGAAACTATCTTTTCTGCGATAGTGCGGTAGCTATGCAAACTGAGCTTACAGCCCCACCTGTGCCATACACCAAAAGTGTGGCACATCAGGCCGGTTGGCGCTGGCAAATACCTCTTCAAGAACGAATGGGTAATGGATTGGTATTTTGTAGCCGATTTATGAGCGATGAAGACGCCATCAATACACTTAAATCGCAGGTGACAGGCGCGCCCATTAATGAGCCGAGAGTGATTCGTTTTACGCCGGGAAAACGCAGGCGTGGTTGGAATAAAAACTGCGTGGCGCTAGGGCTATCCAGTGGCTTTATTGAGCCTTTAGAGTCGACCAGCATTCATCTAATCATGACTGGCCTCATACGCTTAATGCGCCTATTTCCTTTTGATGGCATCACCCAAAGCGCAATCGACGAATACAATAATAAGTTTGATAGCGAAATGTCGGCCATACTCGATTTTATTGTTATGCATTACAAGGTGACACAGCGCGAGGACAGCCCCTTTTGGCAGCAATGCCAACGCATGGAGATTCCGCCGTCACTTGAGCATAAATTGGCTTTATTTGCCGAGTCTGGCCGCGTATTTTTAGATGACGGAGATATTTTCCGTGTTGATTCCTGGACCCAAGTATTAATGGGCCAAGGCATGACACCAAGCCAGTATCATCGTGTTGCCGATGAGATGAGTGAACAGTCACTAAAGCAGTTTATGGCAGGATTAAAGCAGCAGGTGGATAATCACGTGGCTAAACTCCCCTCGCACGAGGCGTTCTTAACACAGTATCTGAGATGAGTTATTAGAAGCGTTAGTTGTTGGCGGCAGGTGGCGCGTTAACGATGAACCAAGCAGATTCTAACTAAAGAGTTACCAAACACACTGCATCAGCACCATACCCAGCTAGAAGTCTGGGTTTAGTGCTATCTAAATTGGGAAAAACGCATACAAAGTACTGAAATAGATAATCCATTTTGTAGTTTACGGTAGTTTGTTACTGTAAATGATTGCTGCTTTGCAGTTAAACGGTAGAATTGTACCGAAATTCTGCTAATATTTAGTACTTAACGGTAATAAACTACTGGATAAATGATGCAAACAGTCACACTGCAATTATTTAATCAAGGTCAATGGTGGGATGCTGCTACTTTGTGTTTCTCTGATGAGCGGATCAATGCAAGTTGTTCGCTGTACTATGAGCATGAATATATTGTTAAGGTCGCAAGCTATGAGGTCAAAGATTGCTGGGCATGCTCCGTCAATGCACCTATCAGCATTGTTCCTAAAGACTACCCTCATTGGCCAGCTCTATTAGATGATATTTTGCCGGTGGGTAAGTCTCGAGATTGGTGGCTCAGTTATCTTAATGTCAGTCGCTCAGACGAGTTTCAGCAAAATTACGCACTGCTGACTAATGCTTGTATGTCGCCCGTTGGTAACTTAAGAATAAAAGAAGCCGTACCGACAGATGCTAATATCGACTCTCGCCGTTTTCCAATTGAGAACGTGATTTCATTGCAATATGACTTTTTAGAGTATGCTAATGAACAAGGCTCCGCAGTAGGAGGGGCGACAGGAGCTGGTGGTGTTGCCCCAAAACTGCTACTCATGCTTGAAGACGATAATGTTTTCATTGATGGGGACTTTGCAGGTAAGCCGTTGACCGCCACACCTTATTTAACCAAGTTTGCTAGAAATAGACGCTCAGCACGAGATAACAACATCTTAAAAGCTGAGGGCGTTTTTTATAAGGCTCTTTCGGAGATCCTGAAAGGTACCAATGTTTCCACCATCGATGTTGAAAAGTTAAAAACATTAGAAGATAAACAAAGTGGCCAAGCTAGTTTATGGCTACCTCGCTTTGACGTCCGCATAGAAAGTGGTGTGGCTAGTCGTATTGGGTTGGAAAGTATTTATTCAATCATTAATGCCGAACCTGGCAGCTATCAAGATCATTTTGATGTGATGGAGACGGTGTGGCAAAGAATAAAGTCTGCAACTCAAATGACGAAAAACGAATTTGCTAAGCAATATGTTGTGAGAGATTTTCTAAATATTGTCTTCGGTAACTCAGACAATCACGGCCGCAACATTTCATTTTTAAAATTTGACGGCGATATTTGTTTTGCACCTATCTATGATTTTGCTCCTATGAAAGCCGATGAAGAAGGCATAACCCGTTTATTTAAGTGGGGGCGAAGTTGCGAAGTAGGTGGGCACGTTAATTTTTTAATCATTGCAGAGCAGCTTTCAGATTTTTGTGAGCCTGATGAAATGATTTTATTTTTGCGGCAACTGGCAGAAAAACTAATCGACCTGCCTGAGAGGTTGAAAAGATTACATTGCCCAGATGAGATATTAAATTTTCCGGCGATTGGTTTTAGTAACACTAAAACTAAGTTAGTGGCAATGGGAGTCTATGATGGTTAGGTTGACGGGCGAACGACGAAAAGAAATTTTAGCTCAGCTTGAAAGTGATCTTGCGAACAATGTTATCGGCATAGGCGATCTAGTAAAGCAGGTTCGTACCCAACTTTATGGCATGACCCAAACACAGTACGCGAAATTTATTAAGGTGTCTGATAAAACATTGCGCGATATCGAGAAAGGGAATACCGATCCTCGCGTCTCGGTACTAAATAAAATTTTAGCGCCTGGTGGTTTTCAACTTTCTGTTCGATCAGTTCGCCGCGATATATAAAATTATCTTTGAGGTGCATCAACTCATGGGGTTTCATAAAAAATAAAAAAGCCCAGCATGGCTGGGCTTTAGCGGAGGCTTTTGGACTCCAACGGATATTACTCGATATTCTGAATCTGTTTATCGTTTTAATTTTCACAATTCCATGCATGTCAGGGGCTGCAAGGTATTTCTGGCCCGTTTTGAAACCCTTTTACTCACCAGTGTACTCACCATAAAGAAATCGAAAAAATTTATGAAAAAAAATAAAAAAATGGTCAATTTCTAACTGGGAAAGTTGGGATATGGGAAACATAGCTAACTATCTGCGTCAGTACAAACACAAAATGGTGAGCGCAAAGATACATTCACAGACAACAAGTAATCATCACGGGTGATCCAAAATTGTAACTTACTGCCTGCTTTAACCAGGTAGCATTTATCTGTAGTCCGAACGTGTTTAAGAGTGGTACGTTCAATCGGCTTTGCCGACCTTGCTATATCAGCAAATTCTACTTTTTTAGCCCTTTTTATAAAGTCCATAGTTTTCATAGAAGCCCCTTTCGCTATGAGGTTGGTGAGTTTTAGGCGCTTGCCGCCTAAAGGCGCGCCATACCTCATGGCCAACACGCACTACGCAGAGAAAAGCCAGTCAAGCTAGAAATCGCCCGAAGGGTTGCGAAGCAAGGGGGCCCCGCTTGCGGGGTTCCGATTTATGGCTTTACAGGATTTGAACGAAGTGGTTTAGGGCTTTTTAAGTACATAGAAAGTAATGTAATCATCATGCAGTAGAAGAGTTACTGCAAAATAAATATTGACGCGAGCATAAATCTAGGTAACTATTAACCTATCTTGTGCGTAGAGTGTCTACTGTGTTTTTTTGATACTGCATGAGTAAAGTAGGATTGCAGTGACAGGCGGCAACCAGTCACTGCTTTCATTAACCGATAGCTAATAGCAACTTAACTTACGAGGTAAATGAACAATGAAAGTATATCAAATTAACTACGATCTGAGAAATCAACGAAACTACCAGGATCTAATCAGCAAAATTAAGTCTTATGGTACATGGGCAAAACCATTAGAATCATGCTGGTTAATAGCAACAGAACAATCAGCAAGTCAAATTCGCGATACATTGGCTTCAGTAATGGACAAAGATGACGGGTTACTAGTGACAAGACTTCACGGGGAAGCTGCCTGGAGAAGTCTGGATTATGACACTGATAACACAATGACTAATTGGCTTAAAGAGCAGTTGCAGAAAGCAGCTTAAGTAAGTGGCCATGGATGGCTATTACTGCCGTGAGTATCTAATGAACGAGCAATTATAATGAAAACCCTAAATAGCATCGCGAATATCCGTACTGGTTATACCTTCCGCGAAAAAGTTGAGGAAGTGGCAGTAGGTGGCAATGCGTATGTTGTGCAAATAAAAGACGTGCGAAAAATACATCAAGATGGCATTTCATTTAATCTGCCAGTTGTATCTCTCCCTCAAATCAACTGGACAGGGAAAGATAACGCCTTTGTTTCTGCTGGAAGTGTGTTACTTCCGGCCCGAGGCGGCTATTTTAAAGCGTCTTATTTAGTACCTACCGACAGTGCTTCAATGCCAGTAGTAGTGAGTAGTCAGTTTTTGGTGCTGACGCCAACCAAGCATATTCTCGCTGAATTTTTATGTTGGGTTCTCAATCAACCAGCCATGCAACGAGCGCTAATCGAATCAAGTCAGGGCACCAGTATGCCTATGTTAAGGGCTGAAACCCTTAAAAAATTGAAGATCGCCGTTCCTTCGCTAAAAACCCAGCAACATATTATTGAGCTAAATAGACTGTGGGAACACGAACAGCAACTTACCCAAGCATTATTAAAGAATCGTGAAAACATGCTCCAAGGCGTGTTTCAGCAACTATTAAAAGAGACGAATTGAATATGAGCGCAAACGAAAAAATTAACCAAAACAGTATAAATAAAGCGCTTTGGAGTGCCTGTGATACCTTCCGTGGCACCATCAGTGCCGATACTTATAAAGATTTCATCCTGACTATGCTGTTCCTCAAGTACATCTCCGATGTATGGCAAGATCATTACGATGGATATAAGGCCGAGTACGGCGACGAGCCTGAACTCATCGAAGAAATGATGAAAAACGAGCGCTTTGTACTACCCAAAGCTGCAAGCTTCAATACACTCTTTGAGCACCGTCACGAACCTGGTAACGGTGAGCGCATCGACCAGGCATTGCACGCCATTGAAGAAGCCAATGGCACCAAACTAAAAGACGCCGGTAAAAGCGTGTTCCAGGATATCAGTTTTAACACCGACAAACTGGGCGAAGAAAAGCAAAAGAACACCATTCTGCGTCACCTTCTGGAAGACTTTGCCAAGCCAGAGCTAAACCTTAAACCGAGCCGCGTCGGTACGCTGGATGTGATCGGTAACGCCTACGAATACCTGATAAAAAACTTTGCCGCCAGCGGTGGTCAGAAAGCCGGTGAATTTTATACCCCGCCAGAAGTCAGTGACCTGATCGCCGAGTTGTTAGACCCGCAACCGGGCGACAGCATCTGTGATCCGGCTTGTGGTTCTGGCTCGCTGCTGATGAAGTGTGGCCGCAAAGTCGTGTCCAACCACGGTAGCAAGCAATACGCCCTGTACGGACAAGAAGCCATCGGCTCTACCTGGTCGCTGGCTAAAATGAACATGTTTCTGCACGGAGAGGACAACCACAAAATTGAATGGGGCGATACCATCCGTAACCCCAAGCTGCTGGATAAAAACGGCGACTTAATGTTGTTTGATATCGTAACGGCCAATCCCCCTTTCTCTTTGGATAAATGGGGCCACGACGAAGCCGAGCACGACAAATTCAGCCGCTTCCGCCGTGGTGTACCGCCTAAAACCAAAGGCGACTATGCCTTTATCCTGCACATGATTGAAACCCTGAAGCCTGCTTCCCAAGGTAAACCTGGGGGGCGCATGGGCGTGGTTGTACCACACGGGGTGCTATTCCGTGGTTCATCCGAGGGAAAGATTCGTAAACAGTTGATTGACGAAAACCTGCTGGATGCGGTGATTGGTCTGCCAGAGAAGCTGTTTTACGGCACGGGTATTCCAGCGGCAATCCTGATTTTCAACAAAGGTAAAATGAATAATTCTGTAATGTTCATCGACGCCAGCCGTGACTTTAAAGCGGGTAAAAACCAGAACCTGCTGACCGAAGAGAATATCGCCAAAATCGTCGCTACCTATAAGGCTGGTGAAAGCGTTGATAAATACGCCTATGTCGCCAGTCTTGAAGAGATAAAAGAGAACGACTACAACCTGAACATCCCGCGCTATGTCGATACTTTTGAAGAAGAGGAAGAAATTGACCTGATGGCGGTACGTGCTGAACGTGAGCAACTGAAAGCACAGCTGACCGAGCTGGAAACCGAGATGACCAAGTATCTGGAGGAGCTTGGTTATGGTGCCTAACGGATGGGAGGTAAAAGAGCTTCAATTCTTATGTAAGAAAATTGCAGTTGGGTTAGCAATTTCAGTTACGCCTTTTATGAGGACTAGCGGTGTAAAATTGATCAGAAATCAAAACATCAAGCGCAACTATTTCAATAGTGATTCCGTTGTCTACATTGATGAAGTTTTTGCCAATTCAAACAAGTCCAAGAAAGTAAGGCATGGAGACGTTGTTGCAGTAAGAACTGGATCAAACATTGGTGAAGCCTGTGTAGTACCGAAAGATTTTGATGGCGCTTTAACATTCACAACCCTCATAGCAAGACCTAATCCTGAATTGTTGGATTCATTCTACCTGTCAACGCACATAAATTCAGATCGTGGAATTTCCGAAGTAAATCGTTTATGTGCAGGCGGCGGCAAGCCAAACTTGAACTCCGGAGAGCTAAAGCGCTACCGCTTGCTGACCCCTCCACTTGCCGAACAAAAGAAAATCGCCCAAATCTTTACCACCTGGGATAAGGCCATCACCACCACCGAACAACTGCTCGCCAACAGCCAGCAGCAGAAAAAAGCCCTGATGCAACAAATTCTTACCTGCAAGAAGCGCCTATTGGATAAGAATGGGGTTAGGTTTCGTAGGGAGTGGAAGCATGGTCACCTAAGTGATCTTGGTAAAATCACTAAAGGTAAAGCATTAAGCAGCAAAGACCTCATAGTGGGCGACTATCCGGTTATCGCTGGAGGAAAGAGCAGTCCTTACACCCATCGAGATTTCACACACGAGAATGTGATAACCGTTAGTGCAAGCGGTGCGTATGCGGGGTATGTAGCATATCACCCTTATAAACTATGGGCGTCCGATTGCTCTGTCGTCATCGCTAAAGAAAATTCAGATATTGGCTTTATTTATCAACTGATGTCGCATATGCAATCGAAGATTTACTCATTGCAAAGCGGTGGTGCTCAGCCTCATGTTTATCCGAAAGATCTGGAGGTTTTACGTGTAAGTATACCGCCCATTGAAGAACAACAAAAAATCGCCACCGTACTGTGCGCCGCCGACCAGGAAATCTCCGCTCTGCAACAAAAGCTCGATGCCTTAAAGCAAGAGAAAAAAGCCCTGATGCAGGAGTTATTGACGGGTAAACGAAGAGTTTTGGTGAGCTAAGGAGGGCACGTGGAGCTAACAAAGGACGTTGCATATCAAGCGATTGCTGAGTTTTTTACAGACAAGCCGTTTGTATTATTTGGCACAGGAACTTCATGTGCACTTGATCTGAGTTTTGGGATGCCAGCTCTTGAGCGCCACCTTAGAGCCGAGCTTGCTCATGGAATGACCGAAGCACAAGCACAGCAATGGCAGCAAGTGGTCTCTGCTCTTGATGTCGGTAGTCATGATTTTGAATCTGCAATGGACTTCATCAAAGATGAGGCGCTGACCAATCGAATAGTAGAACTTACTGCCAGCTTTGTTGCGCACCACGACAACGATTACGCTCATTCTATTATGTCTGGCTCAAGCGATTGGCCGGCTGGCTCGCTATTGAAAAAGCTGGTTGAAGCTTTGCCGCAGGCTGATAAACAACTTCACGTCGCCACACCAAATTACGATTTGCTGGCTGAATACGCCTTTGTCCGGCACAAGATCCCTTACATTACAGGGTTTCACGGTGGTTTCCTTCGTCGCTACGACTGGGCTGAGGCAAAAAAGTCTGTTCAATCCGTTCAGAAAGGTCTTGGTAAGACAAGGCCGCCATTAAGAATTGTTGAATGCAAACATATCCGACTACACAAGCCGCACGGTTCGTTGAATACATTTGAATGGGAAGCCCAGCTTATTGAATGTAACAGCTGGATACTCAGCAAACCTGACGGCGTTGTACGGGCCATGATCACTCCTGGTACGGCCAAATATCAACGATTACACAAGGACAGAGCACAGTTAGCCGAATATGACACAGCTGTCGGAAACCATACTAGCTTCCTGTTTTTAGGGTTTGGCTTTAACGATTCCCAGCTTGTTAACAACGCATTTAGGCAAAAGCTTGAACAAGACCAATGCCGTGCTTTGGTGATTACTCGGGATTCGAACCCAAGAATTGAAGAGTGGCTAGGCAAGTGTCCGAACATGTGGCTCATCTGCAAACAGGCTGACTCAGACAAAAGCAGGATCTACAACTCAAAATTTGAAAACTGGCTACATATTGATGGCAAGGAATTATGGCGTTTTGACGCTTTTACCAACGAATTTTTAGGAGGGTAACATGGCACTTTTTACTTTCAATGATGACAGCTATACGCTTGGCAACATCCGTGAAGTTGATACCCGAAAAGTAACCATTCTGGTTAACAATGACAAAGATCTACGTAAAGCCAGAGTTGGACAGCTTGTAACCGTGCAACTCAGCGGTGCAACTGAATGTTGGCTGATTGGCATGATTGATAAAGTCATTAAAGCGGTGGTCACTCAGCCACTTACACCGGAAATAGCGGAAGATGATGCTGACGAGATAGATGCTTTTGAAGATAGCGTAGTCAATACAGTCAAGATCACCTTGATGGGTGCAGCCCGCTGGGATGCAGTCGCTCAAAAATATAAGTTTTCACGATCACTTGATCACGTCCCAGAAATCGACTCAACCTGTTACGTACTTAAAGACGCTCACCTAGAAGAATTTATGCGTGTGATTTCTGAGTGTGGCGATGGAGAACACTCACTGGAACTGGGCTCTTATAAGCTTAATGAAAACGCACGCGCTTATGTCGATGGCAATAAGCTTTTCCAGCGGCATGCCGCTTTGCTTGGCAGTACCGGCTCTGGCAAATCATGGACGGTTGCCTCTATTTTGGAAAGAAGCTCGCAGCTACCTTCATCAAACCTTGTTGTATTCGACCTGCATGGTGAGTACAAGGAGCTTTCTTATGCTAAGCAACTGAGAGTACCAGGGCCGGATGAGGTTGACGTAGATGATGACTCATTGCTCTTCCTGCCGTATTGGCTGCTCAATTCCGAAGAGATTCAATCATTATTTGTTGATCGCAGCGAGTTCAGCGCACATAACCAAGTTGTGGTTGTGCAAGATGCAATTACAGAGCAGAAAAAAGCTTTCTTACAAGAGAATGGTCGGACCGATCTATTGCAGTCTTTTACTCTAGACAGTCCAGTTCCATACTCCCTAAATGAAGTTATTGGAAAGCTTCAATATCTGAATGAAGAAAAGGTTCAGGGAGCAAAAGGCCTAAAAAACGGTCCTTTTAACGGCGAATTCTCTAGGCTATTGGTTCGCATGGCCAGTCGCTTAAACGACCGACGTTATGGCTTCCTCTTCAACAGCCCAGACAAATATAACCAATACGATTCGTTGAGTATGATTGCTGAAAAACTAATGGGCTTTGGCAATCAAAAACAAAGTATTAAAGTAATCGACTTCTCAGAGGTTCCCGCTGACATACTGCCAGTCATCATTGGCCTGGTTGCTCGTATTATCTATCAAGTTCAGTTCTGGACTGATCCGAATAGTCGCAGACCAGTTGCTTTTGTCTGTGATGAGGCTCATCTATATCTGCCAAGAAAAGAAGGTAACCCAGTTGAGCGCAGAGCGGTTGAAGCATTTGAGAAGATAGCTAAAGAAGGTCGGAAATATGGCGTTGCACTCATGATTGTGAGCCAACGGCCTTCTGATGTAAGTGCCACCATTCTAAGCCAGTGTAACAACATCATTTCATTGCGTTTGACAAACGCGGATGACCAAGCAACTGTTCGAAAATTACTACCAGAAAGCCTAGAAAGCCTCTTAGAAGCATTACCCATCATGGATGTTGGGGAAGCAATGGTGGTAGGCGACTCGGTACTGCTGCCGAGTAGAATAAAAATTGATCCTCCTGCTGAAAAACCATTGAGTGCAACAATAGATTTCTGGTCTCGTTGGCAAGAAGACGTTACCAATGCCGATTTTGCGTTGGCTGTAGAAAACATGCGCAGACAAAACAGAACAAAGCCATAACCCGAAACTGCACCTCGGGTATCAGGGGTTGAAGAGAGATAACGAATGACACAATACACACCCAAATTTCAGGAAGAATACAGTGCCAAGTTACCGGCGCTGATGCTGTTGATCAACCTCGGGTGGTCGTTTTTTTCTCCTGTACTACATCGAAAAGCAATGAATAAAAATTATTATTGCCATGCACACAGACTCAGGTTCAAACTGAAAAATAAGGAGTGTTTCTCATGGAATTAAATATTGAGCATATTAAAAAAGCGTACCTCTTCGTTAAGAGCTATGCGTACCATGAGAACCTTAATCTGTTTCTCAAGCAACGTATGGCAGAGTTTGAGACCTGCCACACTGAATTGGACGAGGTGTTTGAATCCATTCTAGAAGTTTTTGATCAAGAAAATCCTTGCAACCACAAATATTTCAAGGATTGGCTGAAAAGTATTAACTACCACTTGCTTCCAAAGCTTGTAGAGCGCAACGAAGACAAACCAAGCCAGAATTCAGGTTTATTCATTAGTAATGTCCGTGATTCTGAGCAATATCAGGTTTCTAAAGTTAACTACTTCATCAATGCTCCAGTAGAAATCCATATCATTGAAATGCTGTGGTGTCTATTTGTTGGCCCTGCTCTTGAGAAAGGCATGAGCAAGGACAGCTACGGTAATCGGATGCACTCCTCAGCTCTTAACTTTTCAAAAGATAGTGACCTTTCTGGACAAGAGGTCTTCAAGCGATATATTGACCAATACAACCAATGGCGCGATCAGGCCTTAGAGGTCGCAACTCAAGTATCTAAGAGTGGCGATGATGTGGCACTTTTATCGCTCGACTTGAAATCATACTTCTTTCATGTGGATTTAGATTTTGAAAACATTGAAGCTGAAATTGAAAATCACTATTCAGACAACGCTCAACTCACAGAGTTTGCGTTAACGCTCAACCTTGTATTGGACGCAATATACACGCGTTACCAGAAAGTTATTGCACCTAGAATCAAGCAAACTCATATTAAGTGCAAAGATAAAAAGTGTTTGCCTATCGGAATGGCGTCAGCATCCATCATCGCCAACTGGTATCTTTCAGGTTTTGATTTCTCTATTGGTGACGATGTTAGACCTGCCTATTATGGCCGCTATGTCGATGACATTATAATAGTCTTCAAACGTCCTAAGTTTGATGTAGAAAACCCAATACCATCATTTGTAAATCATTATTTAAGTTCTGTGCTCACAGCAACTGGCGATAATGCCGAATATGTAATATCAGTTGCTGACAATACGTTGCCAATGCAACAGGATAAGCTCATATTGCAGTTCTTTGACAAGGAGCATAGCCGTGCTGGATTGGAAGTCTTTAAGCAAGAACTTGATGAAAGAAGCAGCGCATTCAAATTTTTGCCGAGCGATCATATTGATAAAGAACTCGACAGATTTGCATACGATGTACTCTATGATGGGTCTGCCAATAAATTGCGTAGCATCGTTGGACTAGCTGAAAATGAGACAGAACTAGCAAAGTACCTATCCAGCCATATAACAGCCCATAGACTTTGCAAACTGAACAATAGAGATGTGGTTCTGCCACAACTTAAGCAGTTTTTTAAGGGGCAGAACGCACTTCAATTTTTCCGTTTATGGGAAAAGCTGTATCAATACTCGGTAATTACCAGAAATTACGGATTTACATCTTTTTTTTATCAGTATGTTGAAGCCGAAATAAACAAGATTATTGGCATTATGCCAAACTCTAGGAAACCTTCCGAACGGTTTACTAAGAAGCTAAAGGAAGACCTTAATTTATACAACCAGATTGCGTTAGCAATTACCATCGGGCTGTTGGATATAAAACCCTTTCCTTCTCATATCGACATTCTTTTTATTGAAGATGAGAATGTATTTCACGGTAATAAATCTGAATTAAATAAATTAGTAAGCTATGCATCTGATTTGCATTCCTTTTCCTGGCAGTTTCGGTGTTCCAACCTTATTCGTCATCATCTCGTTGCCTGGCCTCTTGCAAATTATTCTCTTGAAGAAGCCGATCTGACATTTAAAAGTGATTTTACAAGCAATGAGGATATCGAGTTAGATGAAAACAAAATTGCTTTTTCTCCACGATTTATACACTTCGACGAGTGGCAGATCTTTCATTTGGGAAAACATCTCGCCACTGAGAACGATTTGAATGGCTGGCTAACAGAAACAATAGATGCCTATAAGCATCGATTCTTTGGGCTCGAATTTCCCGTTGATTTTACATCTGAAGATGCAGACACCACAGGGATTGTTAAATCCAGCCTATCGATTTCTGACAAGGAACTTAAAGACCAGATTAACTTAGCAATCGCAAATCTTAAAGTAAACGAAGAGGATATCAGCAGTGCTGTTCGTCGAGATCGACAGCCAAACCTTAGCTTTAAACGTCAGGAGGATCTTTATAGCATCCTAAATTCGGCTCTTTATGAAAAAGCTGATCTATTAGTGATGCCTGAAGTTGCTATACCTGTAAGTTGGCTTCCGTTTATGGTGTCATTTTCGCGTAGACATCAAATTGGTCTTGTCTTCGGACTTGAACACTGGGTATCGAATGGCGTCGCATATAATTTGATCATAGAAGCGCTGCCATTTAAGGTGTCTGGCAAGTACAAGTCCTGTGTAATGACAGCTCGCGTTAAAAATCATTATGCCCCTGCCGAACTAGAGCTTTTAGAAGCAGTAAGGCTTAAGCCTGGTAATCTTGTACTCAAGCAAAATGCCTATTACCACAAAGTGTCATGGCGTGGTTTGTCATTTGCGACATACAACTGCTTCGAACTATCAGACATCACACACCGAGTTTTATTCAAATCGCAGATCGATCTTCTATTTGCATGCGTCTGGAATAAAGACACAAATTACTATCAACATATTCTGGAGTCCGCCGTCCGGGATCTGCATTGCTACACAGTTCAAGCAAATACCTCGCAATACGGGGGTTCTTGCGTATTGAGACCAACTAAAACCGAGAGCAAGACGATGCTCTATGTTAAAGGTGGTGACAACCCTTGTGTACTGACTACAAAACTCGACATTAAAGGGCTTAGGGATTTTCAATACAAGTCAAAACCAGGCTCAAAAGATTATTTTAAACACCTCCCCCCAGGTTATGACAGTGACTCGGTACTCAGCCGATGAACTTATTGAACCACTGGTATCAGGTGTTGAAGAGAGATAGCGAATGACACAATTCACACCCAAATTTCAGGAAGAATACAGTGCCAAATTACCGGCGCTGACGTTGTTGACCAACCTCGGATGGTCGTTCCTCTCTCCTGAACTCGCATTAACCGCTCGTGGTGGTAAAGCCGATGAAGTGGTTTTACACCAGGTGCTGCGCAGTGAACTCCATAAGCGCACCTTCACCTTTGCCGGTAAAAGCTACCCGTTGTCTGAAAAGGCTATCGACAACCTGATTGCCGAGGTATGCAGCCCTGCACTTAACGAGGGCCTGTTAACTGCTAATGAGCGCCTATACAACCACTTGCTGTATGGCATCTCTGTCACTGAGTTTGTGGATGGCAAAAAAGCTAGCCCGACTGTTGCACTGATTGATTGGCAAAACCCAACCAATAACAGCTTTGTATTTACCGAAGAGTTTATGGTTACCCGCTCTGGCGGCGTAGAAAGCCGCAGACCAGACATCGTGTGTTTTGTGAACGGTATTCCTCTGGTTGTAATTGAGGCGAAACGCCCGGATGGCAATGCTAAAAAAGGCCCCACCATTGACGAAGGCATTTCGCAAAGCCTGCGTAACCAGCGTCATGATGAAATCCCGTTACTGTTCGCCTATAGCCAAATGTTGTTATCCATAAACGGCAACGAAGGTCGCTATGGTACCTGCGGCACACCCGCTAAGTTCTGGGCTGCCTGGCGTGAAGAAGATATCTCCGATGCCGAGATGTACGCCTTAAAAAACAAAACGCTAAAAAATGAGCAGATAGCAGGCTTATTCAGCCACCGTCCGGCAAAAGACCTAGATTGGTACAAGAGCCTGACCGCTGCGGGAGAACTGGCTGTTACTGGGCAAGACCAATTACTTATTAGCTTGTTAAGCCCTACTCGGTTGCTGGATATGACCCGTTACTTCACCTTGTTCGATAAAAAGGCTGGCAAAATCGTCGCCCGTTATCAGCAGGTGTTTGGTATTAAGCGACTGATTGAGCGCATCAATACCCGAAGTAGCACTGGTGGCCGTGCAGGCGGTGTGATTTGGCACACCACGGGTTCTGGTAAGTCATTCACTATGGTGTTTTTAAGTAAGGCGCTGATCTTGCACGAAAGCCTGAAACAATGCCGTATTGTGGTGGTGACTGACCGGGTAGACCTGGAAACCCAGCTGAGCAAAACCTTTGCCTCGGGCGGTGAACTGGCCGGTAGAAAAGACAAAGAAGCAGCCATGGCGACCTCTGGTAAACGCCTGGCTGAACAGATTGGTAAAGGCACAGAGCGGATCATCTTCTCACTGATCCAGAAGTTTAATACCGCTACCAAAATGCCAGAGTGTGTAAACCTCAGCTCTGACATCATTGTGCTGATTGACGAAGGCCACCGCAGCCAGGGCGGTGAAAACCATATTCGTATGAAGCAGGCGCTGCCTAATGCTGCCTTTGTCGCCTTCACCGGCACACCACTGTTAAAAGACGACAAGACCACCAATAAGTTTGGCCCCATTGTGCACGCTTACACCATGCAACGCGCGGTGGAAGACCAGACTGTTACACCTCTGCTGTATGAAGAGCGCATTCCCGACCTAGATGTTAATGAACGTGCCATCGACAGTTGGTTTGAGCGTATTACCGAAGGGCTTTCAGACGAGCAAAAGGCCGACCTAAAGCGCAAGTTTGCCAAAAAAGGCCAAGTATACGGTGCCGATGATCGTATTCGTTTGATTGCCTTGGATATTGCCAACCATTTCATAAAGAACATCGACGAAGGTTTGAAAGGTCAGTTAGCCTGCGACAGCAAAGTCTCTGCTATCAAGTACAAAAAGTATCTGGACGAAGCCGGTTTGTTTGAATCTGCCGTTGTGATGAGCCCGCCCGATAGCCGTGAAGGTAACACCGCTGTGAATGAGGCCAGCACACCCGAAGTGACCCAGTGGTGGAAAGACAATATTGGCAGCCAGGATGAGCAGGCTTACACCAAGCACCTGATTGAACGTTTCGACAAAGATGACTCACTCAAGATACTCATCGTGGTTGATAAGCTGCTCACTGGCTTTGATGAACCGAAAAACACTGTGCTGTATATCGATAAACCCCTGAAAGAGCACAATCTGATCCAAGCGATTGCACGGGTAAACCGTCTGCACCCCAAAAAGAAATTTGGTCTGCTCATCGACTATCGCGGCATTCTGGCGGAACTGGATACCACCATCCAGAAATATCAGGATCTGGCCTCCCGCACTCAGGGCGGTTACGACATCAATGATATTGCTGGCCTCTACAACCAGATGAGTACCGAGTACAAGCGCCTGCCACAGCTCTATAAGCAGCTATGGGCCATATTCGATGGTGTGAAGAACAAGAATGACATCGAGCAATTGCGCCAAGTATTGGTACCAAAGATTGAAGAGCGTGGCGGCGAGCTGGTTGACGTGCATCTGAAGGTACGTGAAGACTTCTACGAAGCCCTGACGGCTTTCGCCAGCTGCTTGAAGGTAGCGCTGCAATCGGCGACCTTCTTTGAAGACAAGAGCTTTAGCAACCAGGATCGTCATCACTACAAAGAAACGGTGAAGCAATTCTCCAGCCTGCGCCAACTTGTGCAACAAGATGCCGGTGAGAGGATTGATTACGACGAATACGCAGAACAAGTGAAAAAGCTGCTGGATAAGCATGTGGTGGGTGTTGAGGTTAAAGAACCCGATGGCGTGTATGAAGTGGGTAAGATGGGGCAAAAGCAACAGCCGGAAGACTGGAGCGAAGATAAAACCCGCAACGAAACCGACATTATCAAAACCCGCGTAACCCGCATGATTGAGCAAGAGCTTCGGGATGACCCCTATGCTCAGGAAGCGTTCTCAAAACTGCTGCGCCAAGCCATTGAAGAGGCCGAAACGCTATTCGACCATCCACTGAAACAGTACATGCTATTCCGTGAATTCGAAGAGCAAGTTCAAGACAGACGCCTGAACGACATACCCGATGCCTTTGCTGGTAATCGCCATGCCCAGGCTTATTTTGGTGTGTTTAAGAAAGTACTGCCTGAAGCTTTGGCAGCGCTCGACCAGCAAGTTCAGGATAAGTGGGTCAAAGTTGCCTTTGAAATTGACCAGGCAGTAGAAACCTCTGTCGCGGAAAACTCCATCAATCCACAGAACATTGAATCCGACATTCGTAAAAAGCTACTTCCCCGAATGTTCCAAGAATGCAAGGTCATTGGGGGCGGTATGGATCAGGCCAAGAAGATTGTTGAGATGATTGTTCAGATCACTCGGGTCGGGTTGAACGGTGATTGAATGGGTTTAACCAGATGAATGTGTCGATTAAACCCCACAGTCAGACCATGAGCTTCCGCTACGGTGACGAGCAGATTACGTTTGAGCGAGTTAAGCGCCCGCAAGCTACTGGCAAGGTTTTAATCAAGGTTCATCCCGATTGTCGGGTAATCGCATCGGCTCCTGAGGGGGCTGACAGCGAAGCCGTGTTATCCGCTGTTAAAAAGCGTGGGCGCTGGATATATGAGCAGCTTCGGGATTTCCGCAAAGAGTTTGAATTCACCACTCCTCGGCAATACATCAGTGGTGAGAGCCATTACTACCTGGGGAAGCAGTACCTGCTGAAAGTGATTGAAGCGCCTGAGCAGGTTCAAGGCGTGAAACTCCTGCGTGGCAAACTGGAAGTTTCAGTTCGAGCGAAGTCTACTGACAAGGTGAAGGTGCTGCTGACTGACTGGTACAAAGCACGGGCCAAGGAAACCTTCGCCAAGCGCCTCGATGCGATGCTGGAACAAGCCCTTTGGGTAGAAACGCGACCACCGCTGCGCATACTGACGATGCAAACCCAATGGGGCAGCTGCTCACCCAATGGCCGAATTACCCTGAACCCTCACCTGATTAAAGCGCCTCGTGAGTGCATTGATTATGTAATTCTGCATGAGCTTTGTCATATAGCTGAGCATAACCATAGCGAGCGGTTTTACCGGCTAATGGGTCAAGTAATGCCAAAGTGGGAAAAGACGAAAGAACGACTGGATGGCATGGCGTTCTTCATATTTAGCTAATGTTTACGAAAGATAAAATAGTAGCTGCACACCTTTGTCGCCTTGATAGTAACTCAGGCCGCGTATCTATCTAGATACGACTATCCTTTGAGACGGTAGATGCTAAAAAACCTAAAAACACCTACTTGGATTACTCACCTCTTGGGCAACGCCCGGTTGTACCATTAGCCATACGGCCACCTAGGTAGAGGTCGTCTGTAGAGTAGACGGGGCTGGTGTGCAGCCACTGATTTGAACTATAACTGACCTTCCTCCATTGTGCGTCAGAAAACCCCCCCTAAGTTTTCCCCGGTTTTTTTAAGGCGGATTGACGACGAGTCGTCCCTACTCGAAAGAGGTAGGGACGACTCGCAGAGTCGCCCGTCGAGGCCACTGCTCATGATGCCTCGACACCCAATCCGCCTTAAAAAATTGCAGGGTCAGAAGAGGGATGGTGATTTGGGCGCGTCACAAAGGTGTTGCAATCTCTGATCACTGTGATAATTTTATTTACGAACTAGCTCGAAATGAGCACAAAGAAAAAGGGCGTATCCACTGCCCGCAACACGTTCCTGATGAGCTGCATTCGCAGCATTATTGGTCAAAACGACCACGCCACTATAAACAACACAAATATAAACCACAGTAGTTCGCGCTGCATTTTCAACAGAAATCACACGGCTCAGCTTTGTTGCTTTAGACCAGTTAGCCTTTATGTCTTTCGACAATATGCTCGGTTACGCACCGTTCATATGGCTTTAAAACTTACCTATTTTGGCATTTCGCCCCCCTGGTCTTCGGTTTGGTGTTTTTCTCAATACTTTCAAAAATTAGTTTTTAAATTTATGAGGAACATGAAATGAGCCAATTAGGATATCGTTTTCATCAAATGGTGAACGACACTCACCGCGAAAGTAGCTTTAGCACTAGAGCTACCCGAAGCAAAGTTTTAAACCTTGCTGCAAAGCAGCTACTCAAACATGGTTATAGATTAAAAGACCCGACCGGCCTTAAAACCAAGCATATCAATCATCTTGTTACGCATTGGCAAGATGAAGGTCTAGCAGCAAAAACAATAAAAAACAGAATGGCGGCCTTGCGTTGGATTGCCGAAAAAATAGGTAAACCTAATATCTGTTCACGTAGCAATGATGATTACGGCATTCCAAGAGTTCGCAACAACCCTATTGGTAAGTCAAAAACGTTAGACATGAATAAGCATGCAAAGATCAAAAGTGACTTAATCAAGCTTTCCCTGCGTTTGCAGCAAGAGTTTGGGTTGCGCAAAGAAGAATGTATGAAGTTCAGTTTGTCTTATGCCATGAAAGACGTCCAGACTATGAGAATAAAAGGAACCTGGGCCAAAGGTGGTAAATACCGAGAGATACCGATTTTAAAAGAGTCACAAAAACAGCTAATCAGAGACATTGCCGCTGTCACCAAGGGAGCATTAATTGAACCCGATAGAAAGTATGTCGATCAAATGCGTCAGTATGACCGGGAAACCATACGCGTCGGATTGAATAAGAACCACGGGCTACGTCATCACTATGCCCGAGAGCGATATCTTGAACTTACTGGTTGGAAATGTCCCGCAGATGGCGGCCCAAGCAGAAGGGAACTATCACCTAATGATTATGAGAAAGATACTAAGGCTCGTGAGCAAATAAGCCGTGAACTGGGCCATGAACGATTGAAGATCACCTATGCCTATTTAGGTAGCTAGAATTTGGCATGCCAAATCGACAAGAGCAGAATTTTTAAAAAAATTAGCAAATCTAGTCTATAGCGTATTTGCAATTTCAGGCTTTGGTAGAGCCCCCATGCCACTCTTTTATTTCGCGAGAGGGCTTATTGATTTCATTCCGATATAGCTGATTAATAAAATCAGCGCAGAACCTTAAAGTTGATATCGAGCCGGGGTGAAGAGTTGTTCCTCCGTGGGCTAGGCCATTTCTTAGTCCTGGCATTATTTCTATCAAAGACTTGCTGTATTCAGTTGAGGATTCATCCAGAGGTTTCTTTAGGTGGCAAAACCCAATGTCTTTTATTAATCCCCAACTTATTGATTTTTTGATAAGTTTTGGAAATGGCCAGTGATGTTCTAGGCGTTGTTTCAAAGCATACTCTACCGTCGAGTAAGCTTTCATCTCACATACTTGATGGAATGGGTAGCAGTACCAAGAGTATGCGGCCAAATTCTTCGCGACATTAAACTGGCTCCTCACATCTTCGGGAACTACCGCATCCAATGATACATCTGCTATTGACTGGTATATTGCTTCTAAGGAAATTGAACGCATTTCCCCCGACTCTTCGTCGAGAACACTCCAAAATGTATTCCTTTCATCCGGCGACAACAGGTTTTCAAGAGACTTAAATTCTTCCATGCTTCACGTTAATCAACATTGCGATGACCAATCCAATATTTTCTCAGCCAGTTCGTCTTCAATGCAGAACAAGAAGGCAGTTGGCACTCTCAAAACGGCACTTAAGGCCTCAACAGTTTTAAAGTCGGGGGTATGAACACCACGTTCGTATTGGTTCATACGAGCAGACGCAACAAAGTTATCCATCCCCGCCATTATACCTAATTGCTTTTGGGACAGACCAAGTCTTGTTCTTGCTTGCTTTAGCCGTGCTGGAAACGGCGAACCATCATTATTTTTCAACTGGTGTAGGAGATCTGCTATTGAAAACTAAGATTTTCTTAGCTTTAATGAAGTCTGAATACTAAGGAATGCTTAGCTTTCAATTTGGCATGCCAAATTGGGATTGGAGGTAATATGGGTTTCGAAGGTTTTTTGGGTATTTTGGCAGTAATAGTGTTATTCGTTCTTAGTGCTATCTTCAGCGGTGACGGAGCAGGCAGTAAAGAAAATGAACAACTCGATAAGCTTGATGATGGTATGGGTAATATTATCGCTGATGGCGAACATATGACTCGTCAAGAGGCTGAGGATGCTCAGGCACGAGGCGAGTTATACGACACTTATTATTAGAGCTAATACATAGGCCAATTTGGCATGCCAAATCGGGGGCGGATTTTATGAACGAAGAAAAATTGATTAATAACTCTGAGCTACGGCCATTTTTACCCGCGTTTGCTGAGATCAAACATCGACTGCGTGGCATTGAAGTCGAATGTGAGCCACTAGGCCTTCTTTTTGATAAGGATGTTCAAACAGAAGAGGATATGTTACTCACTTTAATATCCCAAAAAGCGTTTGCATTCGATGTAACCAACGAATTTGGGGCTGTCTGGGATGTAAGACTTGAGCCTTTTTCAAAGTTTAAAGCGCGCAGCACCAAAATAACATTCCCGTTTACCGGCTATAATCCTAATAAGCTACAGAAAATCAGCAATTGGGTAATCGAATTGTGTAATTGGGAAGGTGACGTATTTACCGGTATTACCAGGCATTAAAATTAACAGGAACTGCTATGACAACATATGAATGGTTTCAAATGTGGGTGTTAATGGTGCTGGCTATTCGCGCTACTCGCCACTACGACAAACTAAAACACGATCTATTTGAAGCAATTAAAGAGGGGAGAATATAGTTATGGCTCCGTTGCTTACAGGATGCGCCATGGTTCTGGCTTTGGTGATACTTTTTGCTTTGCTATTTCATTTTAATCGCGACAATCTCAATAAATTCGACTGATATCCAATATCTCTAGCGAAAAAATTAGGCATGCCTAATTCTTAATGTACAAAGATATCATTTTCTGCCTGTTATACGTGAAAATAGAATACCTAAATTCTCTAAACCCGCATTTTTAAAGGCTTGAAAAACCCCCTGAAAGTTACCCTAGCTTTCTCCGCTCACTGATGAGGGACTTCTGGCAACCTGTTCTAGACAGTTTCATACGCTGATATAGCGTTTCGAATTATAAGGAACAGTACGAATGTTAAAAGCAAAAGTGGACGGGATATACACTCTTAACAAAGATGGTGAAGAGCGAAAAATTTCGGGTCCAATAGAAGTAAAAGCTATCGTTTCTTCCCCTGACAAGCGGGACGATTTTGGTCGATTAATTGAATGGAAGAATTACTTCGGACTATCAATACGTGAAGTTCTGCCAATGGGGGAAGTAGATGATTATTCGGCGAAGAAATTCAAAAAGAGGCTTTTGAATTCAGGGTTTGAATTATCAACAAAAAAGTTTTCCTGGGACTCCTTACTTTCTTATCTAATTGAATATCCATGTAGTGAGCATGCAATTACTGCCAAGCAAAGTGGTTGGGTTGACCGCCAGTTTATCACTCCTGATTGGACAGTCGGCGAAGCTACCACACCTGCTGTATATGTTGGTGATTTTGCGGGTGCTAACTTGTCTGAAGCAGGAACATTAGCCGAGTGGCAACAACAGGTGGGCAGTTATTGCCGTGATAATCCCATTTTGATTCTTTCTGTTTGCTGTGCCTTAGCTGCCCCTCTCATCGAATGGACAGGAATAGAAAGTTTTGGCGTTCAGATTGTTGGCGCCTCAAAAACTGGAAAGTCTACAGCAATGAAGGTGGCGGCCAGTGTTTACTCTGACCAAACCTACTGTGAAAGCTGGAGTTCTACAGCAAATGGACTCGAGTCTATTGCTCGTGCAAGAAACAATATGCTGCTTTGCCTAGATGAGTTTAAGCAATGCCCAGAACAGGAAATGGATCGGCTGGTTTATCATTTGTGTAATGGTGTATCAAAACTGCGAAGTGAAAAAGATGGATCTCTAGGAAGGCGCTACAGATGGAACACGATCTTTCTGAGTACTGGCGAGATAACACTTAAACAGTTACTCCACGAAAACAATAAGACTGTGAGCGCAGGCCAGATGGTACGTTTTTTGGACATACCTACATTTGGTGCTTTTGATGTGTTCGAGAACATTCATGAATTCTCATCCCCTAAAGAGTTCGCAGAACATTTAGGTTCTGCTACTCGAAAGTATTTCGGAACGCTTGCCAAAGCGTGGGTAAAAATACTTTCTAGCCTTAACTTTCCTCAAGATGAAGTTATAAAAGAGTACAAGAGTATCCGAGAAGATTGGCCTTGGAAAAAAGACATTGGGAGCCAGGCTAATAATGTCCTGGATAAACTGGCTTTACTCGCTGCCGCTGGGGAGATAGCGACTAATTATGGACTGCTTCCGTGGCATTTAGGAGACGCAAAAAACGCTTTAAAACAGGTGGCTGTGGTTTGGCTCGATGACAGAGACGGAACTGAAAATGCTGAGAATAAGAAGCTGACTGAAGATATATTGAAGCTCATTAAAAAATGGCGTCATAGCCTATCGCCAAAAGAAGAGTGGAACGATAGCTTCATTGGTATGTTTGAGTTCGATCAGGAATTGGTTTGGTATATTCCTCAACAAATTTTGAAAACCGAGGTAAATCAACCGAATAAACAAATATACAGTAAAGTCAGGGAGCTTATGTGGAAAAAGGGGTGGCTAAGCTCTAATGAGCCTGACCGCCGCACATTCAAAATTGGCAGCAAACGTTTTTTTAAAATATTTCCCGAGAAAGTCTGTCGCGAATGCGGTGAAAGTGTGGATCTATCCCACTTTTATCCAAATGATAAAGCATTGAATAGTAATGCTAATCCCACTTTCCCAGTTTCCCAGAGGGAGAATTACTAATGCTTACTGACCAACTATTTGACGAAATAAAATGCGTGATTGAAAGCCAACTTTGCAAAGTAGCTCTCAACAGCAAAGAGTTCCTCACATTTGATGAGTGTGTTCAGTACACAGCTCTGAGTCCGAATTTCTTGCGTCAACAAGTACGGGACGGGTTGCCCAGCTATAAGCTTGGAGGGCGGCGAACCTTTTTTAAGAGAACAGAGGTTGATGCTTGGGTACTAAAGAATCGCGTGGAATTAGGAGACGAACATGAATAACGAGCTATTTGAAAAACGAGCGGGTATTTTGAAGCTTTATGGCGAAGAAGAGCGCTTGATAAGCGAAACTGAGCGCTGTCGCAGAACCGGCATAAGTCGAACTACCTGGTGGCGTATGCAAAAGGCGGGAGAGACCCCGCCAGCCTCCAGCGTTGGCAAGGGGAAAGCCCGCTGGTTGCTGTCTGATATTTTGCTTTGGATTAATTCGACAGTTCAGAACCCACAATCATTTCGTTGAGGTTTATCTTCGATACCATATAAAGATTTGAGAGCTTCGTCAGGAAGGCTTGATATTGATACTGGTTTGCCTTTGATAGCATCCAAAGACTGTCTAGCACAAATTGACAGCTTGTATTGGTATCCATTCATTTTTCCAATAGCGCAATTATCGGTTGGGTTTGTATTATTTGATGTGGGGCTCGTATCCTGACTCATAATGCATCCTTTATAAAGATCTAGTAATTCATATGCAGGACTAAATACTTGACCTCCCTTATAAAGAGAAAAATCACTTTGTAAAAAATCATGATAATCCAAAGTTAATTTTTTGAATTCTTCCTCTTTATAATCTTTATAAAGTAGGTAGTTTGAAAGATGTGCTGTTTTTCGCAATAGCTTTTCATATGTCTGAGATGCTTCTTTGTAACGAAGATCTTCGTAAGATACTGATTTTTTATCTAAAAATTGATAGGCAACGAACGTGGCACCTATTATTGAGGCTATACCTATGTCTTTTAAAAAACCTTTTCTTTCCTGGGGAGGTGCCGCTTTTTCTGACAGAGTTAAGTCCTTTTTTGATTGACTACTTTTATTAAAAAATTTCTTTTTAAGTTTGTACTTCTTCACCATTACTTACTTTTAGTCCTTCATAGATTGTATTATGGCCCGAATTCAGATAATAAGTGCACCACTCATGGTTAAACGGTGAGAAGAGATCAACTGCATGTTGGTGGTACTCTGTAATCGCCAAAAAACATGAGTAGTTACCATGAGATACAAGCAGTTGATCGAGGGACAACGATATCAGATCGAGGCCTACTTACGCGAGGGTTTCAGCTACCGGGAGATTGGGAAGCGGTTGAACGTTTGTCACAGCACCATCAGTCGAGAAGTCCGGCGTAACAGCATTCGTGATAATCACTATCTGCCTGAAGTCGCTCACGCTAAGACAGTTAAACGACGATGTCAGGCAGCGAAATCTAGTGTACCAGCGCTGACTATCACGTTCGTCGAGTTCGGATTGAGCCAGAAATGGAGTCCTGAGCAAATTGCTGGCGTAGGTAAAATAATAGGGCATAGCGTCAGCCACGAATGGATTTACGGTTTCGTGCAGCGCGATAAACTCAGTGGCGGCAAGCTGCACAAGCAGTTGCGACATAGTCGTCGCAAGTACCGAAAAGGCAGCCGCGCGAAGCGCGTAATTATTCCGAACCGAGTTGGCATTGAGCGTCGTCCGGCTATTGTTGATAAGAAAAAGCGGTTTGGTGACTGGGAAGCCGACACCGTATTAGGCAAAAACGGTACAGGTGCCATCGTCAGTCTGGTTGAGCGTAAAAGTAAACTGTATCTGATACGAAAAGTGCCAGCGAAAAGCGCCGCTGATGTAAGTCGAGCTATGATTGGCATGCTATGGCGCTATCGCGGCCATGTTAGAACGATTACCGCCGATAACGGGGCAGAGTTCTGCGCTCATGAGCTGGTAGCGGAAAAGCTGAAAACAGATATCTACTTTGCCAATCCGTACTCCTCATGGGAACGAGGATTGAACGAAAACTTTAACGGACTGCTGAGGCAGTACATCCGAAAAGGGACAGACCTGCGAACGGTGACGGACAAACAGATTGCTGCTGTTGAGCGAGCACTAAATGCGAGACCAAGGAAATGCCTTGGGTTTAAACAGCCATCGGTCGTGTTCAACACATTACGAAGAGCAGCTTAATTTAGCGAGTGGTGCACTTCGGGGTTGAATCCGCGGGCCCTTGTAAATGCCCCTGTAAAAATTCACACATTTTGGAATGTAATTCCAATCTTTCTTTAAAATAATCATATTTATTATAGGTATCATCTAGCCTACTAATTTTGTGGTTTAGGCAACGCTCGCCAAGCTCACTGGAAAACCCTAGTTTTGGCACCAGTGACCGAAACGTTCGTCGAAGATCGTGCACTGTAAAATGTTCGATATTATCCATTCTGTTAGGAGGAGGAATTTTTTTTCCTTGTGCAATGCCGAAGAGCCCATCGATGGCACGATTCAATGTATCACTCCCCATATAAGGCTTTTTACTTCTGCGTCTAGCGGGAAATACATAGTCAGACCCGGCACCTCTAACTTTTAATTCTTGAAGCCATTCAAGTGCTATTGGCGGTAAAGGTATATCAATGCCTTTATATTTTTTCTTTGTTCTATTTTTAGGTAAGTGCCAAACTGCATTCGTTAGGTCAAACTCAGCCCAAGGTGCCTGCAACAGCTCATTTTTGCGTACGCCCAAAACAAGTAATAAGCAACAAGCGAGATAGTTATCCCGGGTAAATGACTCAGGATGCTGTCTAAATATTTCATATATGGGCTTGATTTCTTCGAGCGTGAGATAACGAGTCCTTGGCTTCTCTTGTCCTCCAGCATCCATATATGAAAATACAGATGCAGGATTGTTAAGGGTGAGACCTAGTTGAGTTGCATGTTTGAACAAGTTGTTTAGTAAATCCAGTACATCATTGGAAACGCTAGGCCTTTCGCTTTCAGCAATGCTTCTTATGATGTTCCTAACGTGAATAGGGGTTATGTTACTAACATCCATGTTGCCAATATAAGGTGAGATATCATTTTGATACTTTCTTTTAGGAATGTTCGGGTGAACTAAGCGTAATAGCTTGTTTTGGTAGTAATCATTAAACAATTCGTCCATAGAGCGAATGTTGAGAACACTTCCTGCAAACTTCGATAATGGGTCCAGGCCTTCACGAAGTTTTGTACGCTCTTCTTCAGCGAGTCCCCTTGCTTCTGCTAGCGTTATCTGTCGAGCTTTTCCAAGGGATTTCTCCCTTCTTTTACCGTTAACAGAATATCTCAAAGACCAATAAGGTTCACCACGATTTGGAACGACAAAAGATAACCCATTGCCATCGGATGTTTTATTTGGATTGCCTTTAGCAAGTATGTTGACTTGTTTAACAGTTAAATTTGGCACGTTCTTCACCTCTTGTACTCACCAGTAGTTCGAGACTAGCAGTGAAAAATACTCACCACAATACTCACCAATTGGATGAAACAGAATGAAAAAATACGGAACGATAAAAAACAAAACCCCGACATAAATCGAGGTTTTTCATGTGGTTATGAATATTGCTGAGCGTTAGTGAGCTTTACTCAATATTCTGAATCTGCTCGCGCATCTGCTCAATCAGGACTTTAAGTTCAACCGCCGATTGTGTGATGTCGGTGCTGATAGACTTTGAGCCCAACGTGTTCGATTCGCGGTTAAACTCCTGCATCATGAAATCAAGACGGCGGCCTACTGCTCCACCCTTTTTAAGGATATTACGGGTTTCCTTAACGTGAGCATTCAGACGGTCTAACTCTTCTGCCACGTCTACTTTTTGCGCCAGCATGATCATTTCTTGTTCAAAACGGCCTGCATCAAGTTCAACCTTTGCTTCTTCAAAGCGGGTTTGCACTTTTTCTCGCTGCCACACCATGATTTCAGGCATACGCGCGGCTACTTTTTCAGCTTCCACTTCTATAGCGTCAAGGCGCTGCGTGATCATACCTTTAAGGGCTTCACCTTCGGTAGCGCGGGCACTAATAAAATCGTTAAGAGCTTGGTCGAACGCGGCCATTACGTCAGCGTGGATGGCGTCCATATCGGCTTCTTCCGCTGCAATTACCCCAGGCCAGCGCAAAACGTCTAGTGGGTTAACCCCCGTGGATTGGCCATGGGATTGCACCCAGTCAGCGGCGTGAAGCACTTGCTTAGCCAACTCTTCATTTAAGCTTAGCTTAGTTACAGCAGCATCGTTGGCAGTAAAACGCAGCGCACATTCCACCTTACCTCGGGCTAGCTTTTTACGGAATCGTTCACGTAAAACCGGCTCCAATGAGCGAAACTGTTCCGGCAGGCGAAAGTAAGTTTCTAAAAAGCGTTGGTTGACCGAGCGTATTTCCCACACGGCTGAGCCCCACTCTTTTTTGGTTTCTACGCGTGCAAACGCTGTCATGCTGTAAATCATAAATATCCTTTAAATTTAACTGAAAGCCTGCAAAAACAACCCGAATGTCGTGTTGTATACGTGAATATCTACAGCAGGTTTTCTTGTATTTTGTATATTAGCGCACATTTACGTAATTCAATAAGCAAACATGTAAAGTTCGTTTTTAACGGCCGCGGGTATTGCGTTATACTTAGGCGCAATTTCGTAGCTACATCGAATTTATAGGTTTTGACCGCGAATTGGGCTTTCTATTCACATATCGCCAATAAAACCTGTAAAACGCTACCCTTTTTTAAGCACTTACGTTGTGGAGAACACTATGCGTCCAAGCGGCAGAACCGCCAGTCAAATTCGCCCTGTTACAATTACTCGCCAATACACTTGTCACGCAGAAGGCTCTGTTCTTGTAGAGTTTGGTAACACTAAGGTGTTGTGTAATGCGACGGTAGAAGAAGGTGTGCCACGCTTTATGAAGGGCCAAGGGAAAGGCTGGATTACAGCTGAGTACAGCATGCTTCCACGTGCTACTCATACGCGAAGCGGCCGTGAAGCGGCGCGCGGTAAACAAGGCGGCCGCACGTTAGAGATCCAGCGTCTAATTGCGCGTTCACTACGCGCAGCGGTAGATTTAAAACTTCTGGGCGAAAACACCATTACGTTAGACTGCGACGTTATTCAGGCCGACGGCGGTACGCGTACAGCGTCAATTACCGGTGCGTGTGTAGCTCTTGTTGATGCACTTACTTACATGCGTGCAAAAGGCATTATCAAAACTAACCCGCTTAAACATATGATTGCCGCCCTTTCAGTAGGTATTTACGAAGGTACGCCAATCGCTGACCTTGAGTACACCGAAGACTCTGAGGCAGAAACAGATATGAACATTGTAATGACCGAAACCGGCAAGCTGATTGAAGTTCAAGGTACTGCAGAGGGCGAACCGTTCTCGTTTGAAGAGCTTGACGAGATGCTGAAAATTGGTAAGCACGGTTTACGTGAATTGTTCGACATTCAAAAAGCGGCGCTAGCGTAAGCGAGTCATCGACACGTAGTTAGAACCAACGCGTAAATTAGAAATTAAGAGGTCATCATGAAAGCGTTTCAGCGTGATTTTATTGAGTTTGCCATTGAACGTGGCGTACTGAAATTTGGCGAATTCACTTTAAAGTCAGGCCGCGTTAGCCCGTACTTTTTCAATGCCGGTTTGTTTAATCGCGGTGGCGATTTGGCTAAGTTGGGGCGTTTTTACGCTGATGCGTTAATGGACGCAGGCGTTGCGTTCGATGTACTTTTTGGTCCAGCCTATAAGGGCATTCCTATTGCGACAACAACAGCCGTTGCATTGGCCGATAGCCACGACCTTGATGTCCCTTATTGCTTCAACCGCAAAGAAGCGAAAACCCACGGTGAAGGCGGCAATCTAGTAGGCAGCCCACTAGAAGGTAAGGTTATGCTGGTGGATGACGTGATCACTGCGGGTACGGCTATTCGCGAATCGATGACCTTAATCGAGCAGCAGCAGGCTAGCTTGTCTGGCGTGCTGATTGCGCTAGACAGACAAGAGCGCGGTAATGGCGAACTGTCAGCTATTCAAGAGGTCGAGCGCGACTTTGGCACTCAGGTTATCTCTATTGTATCGCTTGCCGATGTCGTGGCTTATCTGACCGAGAAAGGCGGGTTTGATAGCGAAATCAGCGCCATTAACACCTATCGTGAAAATTATGGCATCTGATTTTGACAGCGCATTTAGCGCGGCTAGTCAGCATTTAGATGCGCTAGGATTGCGTTGCCCAGAGCCAGTAATGATGGTGCGTCTGAATATTCGAAAGCTGGCCGATGGGGAAACTTTATCGGTCACGGCTGACGATCCCTCAACGGCCAGAGATATTCCTAGCTTTTGCCGCTTTATGGATCACACGCTGGTTGCGTCTCAAACCGAGACCATGCCTTACCAATACGTTATTAAGAAAGGGCGCGCTTAAGCGCCTTTTTTGTTACTGTTTCTATTCGCGGCCGCTAGCAGCCTGCAATAAAAGTTGCTTCAAAACCTGCTTGCTTCGCGAACAGGTACAGTGAATATCTGTCATGTGTAGCACTTCACCATTAAGCATTTTTTGAAGTACAGAAGCTCTAACGTTTAATGAGACAAAGCCGTCTTCGCTTGAAATTTGTTTCGACGCCATAACTATCTCCTTTTATCTAAAGTATTTAATGCACGGCCACAGAAGCGAGTCGTTTGCTTGCTTGGGGGACATAGGTTTGCTCAAGGGTATGCTGAATGGCCGCGATTAGCCTGCATATAGAAGGATTGGTGGCATGCAGGGGTAATATGGCAATAAGCTGTTGCTGACATTCTTGTAAAATAGCGTGAGATTCTCGCTTCCTATGTTCTTCGGCAAGCAGAGAAGATAAGTACATTCCCATAGTGGAAAAAGCGAGTACGTCTTCTTGAACTACACTGACTTTCTGCAAAGAGGTAGGCTGAAGCGCATTAAGGATAACCTTTGCGGCCTCAAAGGTTTGATAGCCTAACTCTCTCGCATAATCCAATCTGCCCTGTTGATGGGCTTGCTGCGTCTGCGCTTGCATAGCATAGCGATGCTGTCGCGCGTTTGAAGGGTTTAGCTGTAGCCACTTTTTGTAAACTGGGCATAGCCGCTGAACATTCATATAAGCACCTCCTGTTTTTTATTACATTAGTGCAAATAAGAATCATTATCAAATGTGAAGTTCAAAAAATCTATTGGGTTGATTTGATATTTACGTTGTCGTGAACCAACGGCATCGCTTGTCTCGCCTATTAAGTGCTTTGAGTCACTTGTACAGGCGAGCTTATTGGCTGATTAAATTTGAAAGCCACCATAAAAGAAGCACTGCAACTGTGATAGCAATAACCGCTTTCATTTTGTAGCGCTTAATGAGCTGCTCAGCTTTGTCTCCTGTGTAATAAACCACGGCTGCGAGTCCGAAATAGCGAATTGAACGCGCAATAACAGTAGCTAAAAGAAAAAGCGGAAGTGAGTATTGGGTTGCACCTGCTGCAAGCATCGCAACCTGAAAAGGAATAGGGGCAATACCTAAGGTCATTACGAACCAAAAACCTTGGTTTTGCATCTGCTGTTTTACATTGTCGAATTGCTCTTGGCTAAAAAAAGTATCTATAAGCCACTGACCAACCATATCGAAGAGGTAGTAACCGAGGGCATAGCCGAAGACTGCGCCAATCACACAGCCTATGGTGGCCATTAATGCAATTTTCCAAAGCGACTCCCGTCTTGCTTGCATTAGTGGCACCATTACGGCTTCTAGTGGTATGGGAACAATGGTTGATTCTAAAAATGAGGCAAGAGTGATGCCCTTTAACATATGCTTAGAATCGACAAGTTTTTTGGTTTTGTGCTTAACCTTTTTACCTAGTTCCATGTAATCCCTACCACTTTATTTTTTCTACTGCTTGTAAACGACTCCGTCTTTCATCACAAAAGACACGCTTTCCATAAGCGATATATCGTCAAGCGGGTTGCCTTGAACCGCAACAATATCAGCCAACTTACCCTCTTCCAGCGTGCCAAGAATATCGCTGATACCTAGTAAATTCGCGCTATTCACGGTGGCACTTAGCAGCGCGTCAGCAGGCTTCATACCCGCTTCAACCATTAATGAGAACTCTTGCGCATTGTCGCCGTGGGCTGATACACCACTGTCTGTACCAAAAGCAATTTTTACGCCTGCTTTATGTGCTTGTTCAAAGGTATTTTGGATAAGCGGGCCAATGGCTGCAGCTTTCGGGCGCACCAATTCCGGAAAGAAGCCATCAATTTTGGCTTTGTCTGCTACAAACTTTCCTGCCAGTATTGTTGGTACATAGTAGGTGCCGTGCTTCTTCATTAATTTGCGGATTTCGTCATCCATATAAGTGCCGTGTTCGATAGAATTTACACCGGCTTCAATAGCCCGCTTCATTCCCTCTTTCCCATGCGCGTGCACCGCCACTGTCATACCGTAGTCTTTTGCCGTTTCAACAATTGCTTCTAATTCATCGGTCATGAATTGTGGGTTTTGGCCGCTTTTAGCAACGCTCAATACGCCGCCGGTTGCGGTGATCTTGATTAAGTCCGCACCATCTTGGTAACGAGTCCTTACTGCCTCTCGCGCTTCAGCTTCGCCATTAACCACTCCTTGCTTGGGGCCTACATCCGGGCGAAGTAAATGAGATAAGCCGTTACTTGGGTCGGCATGTCCGCCTGTAGTAGCAATAGATTTAGCAACGGTATAAATACGCGGGCCTGTAGCATAGCCTTTACTAATAGCGTTCCTTAGCGCAACGGTTTCGTTGTAGCCATCCCCTAAGTTGCGAACCGTGGTGAAGCCCGAATCTAACGTAATCTTAGCGTAGTTCGCTGCCCGTAATGCATAGTCGGCTTCATTTAGTGAAAAGCGCTCCAGATACGTTTGTGGACCACCATGTTGAGAAGACAAATGAACATGCATGTCCATCAGACCTGGCATAACGGTTGACGTCTTCAAGTCGATGACAGTATCGCCTTCTTGGGCTTCAGCAAACCCCTTTTTTACCGCTTTGATCTTGTTGTCTTCAACAACAATAGTCACATTTTCCTGAAGAGAGTTTGATGTGCCAGTAAACACTTTTCCTGCATGAATCAGCGTGTCGGCTACAGTGGAAAAGGGCGATGAAAGTAAGGCACTGGCAACAGCCAGCGTAATCAGAGGCTTGTTCATGATATAGGTCTTCTTGTTGATTGTTTTATAGACTATATCGAATGTAATGCAGTCAGAGGTATAACGCAAAACAAAGCGCTGTTAACGGTGCTTTATTAAAGATGAATTACGTTTTGATATGTTCGAAGAGACAGAAGCAACAAAGTAGGCTAGTTGCTTACTTCACCCAAAATAAAGGTGATGCCGTTTGACTGAATACTAAATTGCGTGCCGGCTTCATCCGGTTTTTCATCAGCTTGTTCAAGCAGTTGATAATAGGCATTTTGATGTAGTCTTGCCCACAAGTTTCTGCGAACGCATAGGTAGGGAATGGGCGTTGCCTCTGGATCTTGTATGGCTTTAGGCGGAACGCGAAGTTCGAGCTGATCAGCACGCTCTAACCTTACAATGTCGCCTGTTTGTGTGGTAAACACATAGGTGCTGTCACTTGCTGATTCACCCTGTTCTCTATGCCATTGAGTTACAAGAAAAGGTGTGTCTTCAACGGTAATGCCTACTTTCTCTACGGGAGTAACTAAGAAGTACTTTTCACCTTCCCGCTTTAACACCGAAGCAAAAAGCTGAACCAAGCTTGCGCGCCCAATAGGACTGCCTTCATAAAACCATCTTCCATCAAGCGCTATAGTTAGATTAATGTCACCGCAAAAATCGGGGTTCCATTGTTCAACAGGAGGTAAAGGGCGCGCTTTTGACGACGTGCCCTTAAGCTGCTGCTGAAATCTAGTTAGATCCACGCTCTTCAACCAATACTTTCAGTTCGCGTAGCTTTGCCTTTATGCGACGCATGTTATCTGGGCCAGTACGAAGAAGTTGTTTCTGTGGCTCGTTTAAACTCTCTAGACGATCATCAGCATACTTGTAGGCGACCGAGTCGGTGTAAACCTCTACAGGAACCGGCACTTCAGGTGTATCAAGAAGCTGATCAATCGCTTCAAGCAATACGCTGTTGAAGTCTTGGTCAGGGCTTCCAATTTCGGCGTACTTCGCCTGAATGTCGTCTTTATAAACACCGTATATGTTAAGCAGTGCTTCGTTATTGAATGACTCCAACATATCTACGTATGGTGTATAACGTTTATAGCTTGCTGCATCAATCCATTGCTTGCCTGCTTGAGAGTATACGCGGAAGTTCTGCTCAGGTGGCGTTAGTAACTGGTGATTAGGCGCCATTTCATCATTTGCTAGATTCGTAACCGACACCACAAAGCGTTGAATTAGACCTTCATCAACCAGCATGCGGTTAACGGTTTCTTCGCTCGCAGACGAACTCTCAATAAGTGAAGCTTTCACCGCAGGATCGCTGGTATCCAGAGGTTCCGGTTCTGGTTCAACTGGCTCTGGAAGCGGCTCAACCTCGTCTTTTTCCTCAAGCTCTACTGTTGGGGCTGGCTGAGTAGGCTCAAATACTTCAGGCTCTTCTGGCGTAGTCACTTCAGGTTCAGTCACTTCGGGCTCAGGCGTAACTACTGGCTCAGGCTCATCGTCGCTGGGCCAAAACACAACAGCCAGAATAACAACAAGAAGGATGCCTACAATGATAAAGTGTGGGCCTAACGATTTCTTTTCCGACGATTCGCTCATAATGACTCCGCTACAAAACTATCCTTTTGGTAATACTACCAGAGATAACACCCAAATTTAGAAAATCAATCAAGAGAAATGTTCCCTTAGATTGTAAATTCCTTATTTTGAACACTTTTTAACGTAAAAAAGTCACTTTCCGATTTCTTTTTATACAAATTTAGTGGAAAACCCTCATTTTTTCTTCTCATTCACATTCGATATTATGTAAATGCAAAAATAATTTTAAAACAAATGTTTAACAAATTGGGTTTGTGTACTAATGTGTTGATTAGTCATTGAAAAGCAAATGCTAGCTCGTTGTTATCTATAATAATTAGTGAATATTTCGAGCCTCACGACCCCGTTTCAACTTAAATGTGCCCTTATAGGATAATTAGCGTGAGTAAGTTTAGACAGTATCACCCTAAATTACACCGAGCAGTAAAACGCTACAGTGTTATGCAGCATCTAATCATGCTGGGAGTAATGCTTTATCTCCTTTTAAATATCAATAACTTGTCAACTAAGCATCAGATCATTGCTGTAGCGACTGTCATTGTTATGAGTATACAAAATGGCTTTATACTGTCTAAAGCGAAAGTCGCTTTAGCTGTTGAAGGCCCTAGGTTGCTGGTATTTCCATTACTATGGATTGCTTCTGGAATGGGAACGGCGGCGTTCCTATACAGTGCCTGCTCTCTTGCATCCTTGCTGGTGTTGGCAAATGCAGTACGGTTTAAAAACCACCGACCTCCGCTAGACCTATCTAATGAACCTGAGCACCTTGCCTAACGTATATATTCTGCTTTTTCGCCCTAACTTCCGTCATTAAATAAGAATATAGGGCGTGCAAGGTGCATACTTGGTTCATGAGGTAGAAAAATGCAGAAGTTCTATTTTCGAGATATTGAAGAGTCGCCTACCGCGATAGATTATCTGGAAGTTCAGTCGTATGAGATGAACGTTTACCTGGTTTATCTCACTATCGGCAGTCAAAGTGGCATGCTTTACGACAACAAAGATAAGCCCATGCGTTTTTTTAGTGCCGGCCACATTCGCGAAGCCTTCGCGCATTGTCATGTTCAGCAGGCGGTAATGAAGCACGATACGCCTTACGATGAAATGATTGGCAACCCGCCAAAAAGTAAAGAACAGATGGCGTTACCGTTCAGCATGGATTTGCCTTACTAGACTGTTGTGCGAGTGCTATAGGCTTTTGAAGTGGGTCCTATTTGAGTTCTGTATTGTCGCAGCGCAACGCTTTCACGGTAAAACACGGCACAGCACCGCAAAACCGATCCAAACGATATATAAGCTGTGTAATAAGTAGCTTCTTACTCGCTTAACACACCAACGAAGTGCAGGTTATAGATTCAGCCATGTGCCCGCTGCCTTTCGCATATCTACTTTAGCTTTCAATCGTTTAGCCAACAGAAATAGGCCACCTAGCTTCCTGTGTATAAACAGGGCATCTACTGGCGGTGTATGCCAAAAATTGTGCTCCATAGTCAGCGCCATTCCCTTTTCGTGAAGCCTTGCAATGAGATCGCTTTGGCCAAAGTCATAAGCGCCCTCGCAGCGAATCGCTTCACACGCCTCCATACCAATGTTTATGACGGCGTCGACTTGCGTTTGAGAGTGGCTTTCGTCAATTAATCCTATGCGAAACGCGGCTTGCTGCATCATCGCTCTATCGTTGGCTGCGGCGCTGTTGAGTAACGCTTGATACTGGGCTGAAATGGCGTCAGGCACATCCCGTGTAGCACCAAAATCTAACAGAACGATTTCTTTTGTATCGGGTTTAAACTGGTAGTTGGCTAAGTTAGGGTCGCTCTGCAGCAGCTTAAAATGAAAAATTTCATTAAAAAATAAAGTCATTACCGCCGTCACCACGGCATCTCGGACGTCCTGAGGCTCGTTTAATAGCGCATCTAAGTCTTGCGCCTCTATGAAATCCATCGCTAACACGGTACTGGTGGTAAGGGGAGCAAAGGTTTGCGGAATGACAAACGCATTACTCCCCTTGTTTTGGATGTCGGTGCTTTCAACCAACGCGCGATAACGGTTGAGCATGTCAGCTTCTCGCACATAATCAGCTTCTTGGTGAAGCTGTGCTTTAGCCTCTTGTAAAAGCGGGTTGATATCTAATGATTTGGGTACCAAGCCAGTGAGTTTTATAAGTGTAGCTACGTTGTCTACATCGCTATCTATGCTTTTTTTCACACCAGGATACTGCACTTTTACTGCTAACATCCGACCGTCCATCGTAATGACTTTATGCACCTGACCAATAGAGGCCGCAGCTATAGGGGCAAAGGAAAAGTAAAGTAAGTCATCTTGCCATTTTTCGCCCCAAGACTGATTCAGCGTGGCAATTAGCTGGTCTTTTGGCATCGGGTCAGCGTCGTCCCGTAATCGCCCTAAAATTACCGCGAGCTCTTCGGGGAGAAAATCTCCTGCATCCATAGAAATAAGCTGCCCGAGCTTCATAGCTGCACCACGCATACTGGCAAGCTGATCTGCAATGTTTGAAATGTTTTTGGGCGTTAAGAGCAGCGAAGACAACGCGGGCTTCTCGCCCTTTAACAGTTGTCCTGCACCTTGTGATACTACATTACCTGCAATTCTACCTGCCAATGAGCCCAAGCGGCCTATGCGCGATAAACGCGACGTCGGTACCGCTCTACTAGAACGGGTTGGTGATTCTGCGGATTTATTGGGCTTCTCTGCCATAGGCTCACTCAGTTTTATTAAGGGCGAAGGGTAACGTTTGGTTTTTTTATTGGCTAAACATAACCTAAAAAAGTAACTGGAGTTTATAAATTATACTGTCGGACAAAACGTCTGGATCGGGTTTCCAGCCAAAAGTCATTGAGGACCTGTTGACCATTGCTGTACATCAAAGATCAACAGGACTTAATGTTTAGGAAGTGAGGTTGCCACAGGGCGATCAACGGATAAGACACCTGTTTAAACAGAAGTCTGATTTAAAAGCGCCGTTTAGATTGCCCATAATGTACTTAAAAGAAATGTGTACTTACCGTTCCTAGTCGCTCAGCGGTTTCTAACTAGGCAAGTTGTACAAGGCAATTATATAAACACTGTGTGCTAGATTATCTGTGAAATAAATTGAATCACTAGTCCAACAACGCTTCCATAAGCAAACCCAGCCCAGCCACTTGTCACTCTATAACGCCAAAGTGCTGCACCAAAAAAGCCACACCAAAGCATGGCAGAATAGGTGGAAACAAGGCCGCCGCCCATCCCTGTATCAGGCAAAAACAGCATGACGACAAAGGTTAGCGCCATTGCGCCACTTAACAGCACCCACATGATATTTTTCTTATCAGCGAACGCATTGTTTTGTTTGACGTTCTTTGCATCGGCATCTTGCGTTTGCTTTGCATTTTCTGCTTGAACAGCGCACTGAGCTGCTTTAGATGCACGTAGTTTTCGTGCACTACGCTCACTTCTTGATTGGGGTTTCTTGACCTGTGAAGGCAACGGTGATGTAGCGCTATGGGTCATGATGTACCTCATTAACTGAATTTAGTAACTGTTTATCCATAATTAAGGTAGAGCATGCATGCCAAGATGACTATACGACTTCGGTCTCACACGACAATTAGAAAACGTGTTTTAGGATTTTCCCTATTCGAATGCGGCGCTCGAATTAGAGGGGGCAAAGGCTGAGGTAGGCATCCATTATCTACAAGAACACCGTGAAGCACGTAAACAAAAAAGCCCACCCGCAATCACTGCCGTTTGACAAGGAATGCGGGTGGGCTTTCATAAACTTATACCGTTAGGTATTAGTGATGGTCGCTATTTTGGCTTTTGAAGCTTACTTCCAGCAAATTTACGCTATCAGCAAAGGTCAGGGTTTTGATATCACCCTTGCCTTCTACATTTAGCGTATTCACTTGTTTTGGCCACAAGTCACGCAATGCATCATGGCGAATTTTAATGCCGTCAAGTACAGGCGGCTCAGCAGTTTCCTGATAAACCCAAAAGTGCTTACCTTCAACTTCAAAGCCAACATCAGCAAGCTTTAATGGCTCGCCTGCTGCATTTAAAATTGCAAAGTGGTGGGCGACGTAATCAGCGAACTGTTGCTGCGTTTCTATGTCGTCCATAATATCCGCGTGCTTGTCAAACAGCGCCTTAACCGCGTGTTCAGCATCGTGCAAATTAAAGCGGTGCATCACCTCAATATTTTCTGTTCTAGGATTGAACAGTACCGTGGTAATTGCTGCTTTTATTTGATGCGCTTGGGCTGCAGTGCTATACGACATTGCGCTAACTAATAGCGCAGCCGTAATTGCGAATGCACTTACGCTTGCAAGCAGAGCATGAGCGCTCTGCTGCAAGCGAGCCAAAGACAACTTATTCGTCATCTTTGTCCTCGTCGTCGGTTTTCAGTTCGGTCTTTGAGTCGTGCATAAGGTCACGGTACTCGTAAGTGTTACGCGGCTTATTCTTATACGCTTCAATACGCGAAGGAATGATACGACGCGGGTAGTGGTTATTTTCCACATCTACGTCTGCGGTTTCCCAGTGCGGATCAACGGTTACGCTTACCAGCTCTTTGTCTTTGTCGGTAACAATAAGCTTGCTTACGGCTTTAGGTGTACGACGCCAGATTTCCGCAGGAATACGCATTTCTTCTTTCGTGCCGTCTTCAAACGTTAGTTCAAGAATGATTGGCATCACCAACCCACCCTTGTTGCTGAAATCTAGCACGTAGTAGTTTTTGTCTTCTTTCACCGCACGCTCAAACGCTTTACGCTCCCAAGGCTCAAGATCTTTCAAGAATTTCTTGTACTTGTTACGCTCTTTGTTAGTTACGGTGTAACGATCGTTTTCGTCGTAGAAGTCACTGATATCTTCAAAGCGATCTACCCAAAGCTTTTTGCCTTCTTCTTTATTACGAAGGTCGGTAAGTGACTTCGGTTTTTCCATTTCTGCTTCGCGCTCGCGAGCAAAATCGATATCTGGATCTTCAGTGTCTAAACGAAGCTTGTATACGCTGTCTAGGCTAATATCTACATGGTCTGTGGTGTAAAACCAACCACGCCAGAACCAGTCTAGGTCAACGCCTGACGCCTCTTCCATAGTACGGAAGAAATCTGATGGTGTAGGACGTTTAAACATCCAACGCTGCGCGTACTCTTTAAACGCGAAATCAAACAGCTCACGGCCAAGAATAGTTTCGCGAAGAATGTTAAGTGCTACTGCAGGCTTGGTATAGGCATTTGGGCCAAGGCGAAGTACTGAGTCAGACTGGGTCATAATTGGCACCTGCGTCTGAGACTTCATGTAGCCAGTGATATCACGTGGCTCAACGCCCCAAGGGATCGTAGGATCCCACTCGCGACCGGCAACGCCGTCTAGGAAGCTGTTCAGACCTTCATCCATCCATGTCCACTGGCGCTCGTCAGAGTTAACTGTCATAGGGAAATAGATATGACCTACTTCGTGAATAACCACGCCAATAAGGAAACGTTTCTCAGCAAGCGAGTACGTGCGTGAACCATCGTCACGAAGCTCTGTACGCGGGCCGTTAAAGGTGATCATGGGGTATTCCATGCCGCCAACTGGACCATTTACTGATTGGGCTACTGGGTATGGGTAATCGAAGCTAAAGCGGCTATAAACATCCATGGTGTGGATGATTGATTCTGTAGAATACTTCTGCCATAGCTCGCCACCTTCTTTCGGGTAGAAAGACATAGCCATTACCAATGGTTGAGTGTCACCGCCTTGCTGATAACCACGCGCATCCCACGCAAATTTACGCGAAGAGGCCCATGCAAAGTCACGTACGTTTTCTGCCTTAAAGGTCCAGGTTTTAAGCTTAGTCGTGCCTTCTTTTTCGTTCTCGATTGCTTCTTCTGGTGAAACAATGAATACGATACGGTCAGCTTTTTCTGCCTTTTTCAGACGGTCGCGCTGTGTTTTAGTTAACACGTCTTTCGGGTTTTGAAGCACACCCGTTGACGATACGATGTGGTCAGCCGGAACCGTAATATCTACTTCGTAGTTACCGAATTCTAGCGTGAACTCGCCACGGCCAATAAATTCTTTATTAGTCCATGCTTCGTAGTCGGTGTATGCAGCTAGGCGTGGGAACCACTGTGCTAGCAAGAAGATGTCGTTACCACCTTCACGTTCGTCATCTGGGAAGTGCTCGTAACCTGCACGTGCTGAAACCGCGTCTTCTTCTACAATGTTAAACGCAAAATCGATATCGAACGTAACTTTGCTGCCTGGCTTCAACGGTTGAGCCAAGTCAACACGCATTAAGGTGCCAACTACTGTGTGACGTAAGTCGTTGCCCGCTTTGTCTTCAACACGAGAAATGGTATAGCCCAGCTCGTTGTCGTCAACAAACTGCTGACGGCGCAATGCACCCATGCTTAGCTTAGCTGGCGCATCGCCGCTAGCAGCTTGCGTACCCGGCCCGCGGTTACCGATACCGCCAAACGTGGTAGTAAGCGCAGACATTGAATCGTCGCGGAATTTGTTTTGGTCAAGCTGGATCCACAAGTACTTAAGCGTATCTGGCGCGTTGTTGTGGTAAGTAATGGTTTCGCTTGCTTCAATGCGGCGTTTGTCTTCAAGTAGCTTTACGTCAATATCGTAATCTACTTGTTGTTGCCAATATTGGTGGCCTGGCTCACCAGCGGCGTTACGGTATACGTTTGGAGTAGGAAGAACTTCGTCCAGCTGACGGAATTTATCTTCGAAATCGCCTTTAGTTTGTTTAATAGCGGCGGTACTAGGAAGAGAAATCAGCATAGACAACACTGGCGCTAGCCAGAAAAAGTGTCGTTTTGCGGTGCTCATGCAGGTTCCTTGCAACTTGTAAGTTAGAATTGTTATAAGATAACACCGCCTAGTATATAAGTATGCCTGTCACAATCCAATTTTTTGACCGTAAACTAACCATGTTTTAACGCAAAAAAACTGTAACAGATCGTTTTGTTTCGCGCTTTAACTGTCGTATTCTTAAGCTCTTGTTTTCTTTTTTCTTCCCCCTATGAACCGTTTTAATTGGCAACGTGCCGTTATAAAAGTTGGCAGTGCGCTTATTGCTCCTGAAGGCAATGAGTGTAGTGGGCGTTATTTACTGTCTCTTGCTCGATTTATTACTGCTAGTCGCGAAGCTGGCAAAGAAATTATTCTTGTCTCTTCTGGCAGTGTTGCCGCGGGCCGCAGCAAAGTGAAGGTTCGTCACAACGCATCTATTGCAGAAAAACAAGCCATGGCTGCGATTGGCCAGAATTTAATGATGGCCAACTGGCAGCGCTTTTTCGATTTTCCCTGTGCACAAGTATTGTTAACGGCGGATGATCTACGCGATAGAACCCGCTACGTAAATATTAAAAATACCTTGCGCGAAATTTTGAATCACAATGCGTTACCCATTGTGAATGAAAACGACACGGTTGCAGTGAATGAACTTAAAGTGGGTGACAACGATAACTTAGGTGCCTATACGGCGTTAGTTGCTCAAGCTGACACGCTGATTATCTGCTCAGATATCGATGGTTTATTTACCGCAGATCCAAGAAAAGACGCCAGCGCCACACTCATTCCACAGGTAGATAAAATAGACAGCACCATTTACGGTCTTGCCGGCGGCGCTGGAACTGCGGTAGGAACTGGCGGCATGCGCACAAAAATTGAAGCGGCAGACAAGTGCACCAGTAGCGGTATTCAAACTCTTATTGTAAACGGTCGAAAAGGCGAAACCTTCGATGCATTACTTGAAGGTAAAGTGCCGGGAACCCTATTCAATGCTAGTAGCACTCCCGCCAGCGCGCGCAGACTGTGGCTTACCCATACTCTAAAAACCGCTGGCAGAATAGACGTTGATAGCGGTGCGAAAGAGGCGTTAGTGCGAAAAGGTGCGTCATTACTGCCATCGGGTATTGTTGATGTCGTCGGTTTGTTTGAACAAGGCGACGCTGTTGAAGTGGTGTGCCAAGGCGAAGTTATTGCCAAGGGGCTTTGCCTGTATAACGCAAAAGACTTAACGCTTATAAAAGGGAAAAAGTCGAAAGAAATTGCCAGTGTGTTAGGTTATGAAACAACGGATGTTGCCATTCACCGTGACGATATGGTGCTTTACTCATAGCGCTACTCAAAAGAATCGCTGCAATAGACTACCGCACATTAAACATTAATTGGCGTTAGTCGTTCATCGATTTTCATTATTTGCGCCAACAACAAAGCGATACATTTATTCACTAAGGGACGATCATGACTGATATCACACCTACACTTGCCGACTACCCTTACAAAGTCACTATCGCCACGCGTTGGCAAGACAATGATGCGTACGGACATATCAACAATGTTGTGTACTATGGTTTCTTTGATACCGCGGTAAACCGTTTTTTAATCGAAGAAGGTGGGCTAGATATACACAACGGGCAATCCGTGGCGTATGTGGTAAGCAGTCAGTGTCAGTACATTGCTCCGGCAGCCTACCCTGAAGACATTTTTGTAGGCTTGCGCGTTATCAAAATTGGTAGAAGTTCAGTGACTTATGGTCTATCGGTTTATGCCGGAGAGAATAAGCGACGCGTGGCTCATGGCCAATTTGTGCATGTGTTTGTAGATAGAAAAACCGACAAGGCCATTCCTATTCCTGTTAATGTGAAAACAGCGTTAGAGTCGATTGTGGAAGTAATGTAGAGCATGGCAAAAATGACGAAACACAATGCATCACAAGCGATGAGCAACGGCAATCAAAAGCAGGTTGTCTTTCTAGACGCCGAAACCATGGATTTGCCCAGCCTTGATACCTCGTCACTAGATGACGTACAAAACAATTTCGACGCCGCGATTACGCTTCATCAACAAACTCAAGCCGAAGATGTGGCCGAGCGCATTAAAAATGCCGATGCTGTGCTGGTTAACAAAGTCGTGCTACAAGCCAAAGATTTACAGCAGGCCAGTCAGCTTCGCTATATTGGTGTAACTGCGACCGGCATGAACAATATCGACCGTGATTACTGCGAACAGGCTGGTATTACCGTTCAAAATGTAGAGGGCTATGGCACTGATAGCGTTGCTCAACATACGTTGACCTTGGCGTTGAATTTGGCCACCAATTTTGTGGCGTATCAGCGCGATATGCGCAATCAAGCATGGTCTACATCTTCTCATTTCTGCTTACTCAATCATCCCGTGGTGGAATTGGCGGGTAAGCATGCGGTAATTGTTGGGCATGGCGAGCTTGGCAAGCGTGTAGAAGCATTGTTTAAGGCTATGGGTATGCAGGTGAGTATCGCTGCTCGCCCAGGTAAACAAGACGACCCTCGTCCAAGTCTTGCATCGCTTTTACCAAATGCCGATGTGGTAAGTCTTCATTGCCCGCTTACTGAAGCCACCGATAAGCTGATTAATGCCGAGACGTTGTCGCTGATGAAGCCAACCGCTTTTCTCATTAATACGGCTCGCGGCGGTTTGATTGATGAGGAGGCACTCTATCATGCGCTTAAAAACAACCAAATTGGTGGCGCGGGATTAGATGTACTAAGTGTCGAGCCTCCGCCTTTTGATCATATATTGCTTAAAGAGGCACTACCTAACTTGCTGGTAACGCCGCATAATGCGTGGATTGGTAATGGCGCTAGGCAAAAACTGCTAGATAGTGCTATCGACCATTTATCTGCCCACTTATCTTCTTGTTTATCAGCTTCCCAGGGCTAGAACACCGCTATGAATAACGCAACCTTATTTGCTCTGTGCTGCCTGATTTGGGGCTCAACCTGGATAGCCATCACTTACCAAATAGGGTATACCTCTGAAACGTTTGCCATTGCGCTGCGTTATTTATTGGCGTCGGCCTGTTTAGGGATTTACTGTGTTATTAGGCGTTTGCCGCTTAAGCTACCGGTACATGTTCATGTGAAAATGGCCGCAGTCGGTCTCTTTTTATACAGCTTAAATTACACGCTGCTGTATATGGCGCAAGCGCACATAATTAGCGCGCTGTTAGCCCTTATGAGTTCTTGTATTATCTACATTAATGTTGTGCTTCGGCGATGGTGGCTTAAAGAGCCTATAAGAAAAGAAGTGGTTATAGGTGCTACATTTGGCTTGCTGGGCATTGTGTGTTTGTTTGTGCCGGAGTTTTCCAAAGTCTCCATGGATGCGGCGCTTGCTACCGGCCTCGCTATAGCGTTTGTCAGCTTTTTTTGCGCCTCAACAGGTAACGTTATCTCCGAGCGTATTTTGACCTCGGGTACGCCTGTTATCCAAATGAACTTCTATGCCATGAGCTATGCCATGGTGCTGCTTTTCATCACCTCACTGGCAATGCCGGGTAAGTTGGTCATTCCTACCCAACCCGAGTTCTATCTGTCGCTGCTTTATCTGGCTATCTTTGGCTCTGTGTTTGCGTTTGGCGCGTACATGAAACTGTTAAAGCAAATGGGCGCTGACAAGGCTGCATATGTGGTCTTGGTATACCCCATGGTTGCACTGGTTATTTCCACCTTTTTCGAAGGCTATACCTGGAGCGTTTTATCTGTGGTTGGGGTGGTCATTGTGCTGGTAGGCAACGCCATTGCAATGGGAAAAATTCCCCGCTTTATGCGTCGCCCACCGGTGTCGAGCTAGGAGCTGGTAAAACCGTTTATTTGAGCGCGTTGATTTTCTTATTCAGTTCGTAAGCAGGCTCGGTAACAATGGTTTCAAGGGTTTCGATTCGCGCCATCAAAGCTTCAATCTGCGCATCTTTTTCCTCTAAACGCTGCTGCTGTTTGTCGGTCACGCTTTTAACGAACGGGTTGCTGCACTCGCCGTTCATCCAGTCGTTTAGTCGCCACTGAAATTTTGCGTCTAAGTAGCTTGCCAAAAGCACAAGCGACGTCAGGCTGCCAATTAACAAAACTATACTTAACGTAGACATAATTTTTTCCTAATCCAAATTTCAAGGTTGAAGGCTTTTAGGGAAAATGCCCTAAACGCACGTTACTGCACTTACTGTTTTAACTAGTCGTTTGTTGCTTAAAAAAATTACAGCATTGACGAAAAAAGTTTGTAATAAAAATTCGCGGGGGCAGACTGATAGAAGTAACACAATAAAATAACAACAGTTTTTGTGATTAGGGATGTGACGTTGGGGCAGGGTTTTGAAGATGTTTTTGCGCAATACGGGGCAATACTGAGCCGTGTAGCCAACAGCTATGAAGCAAACGAAGCGATGCAGCAAGAATTATTGCAAGAAATTGCTATTGCCGTCTGGCAGGGGCTGTCTCGCTTTAAGGGCGATAGCAGCGTGAAAACCTATATTTTGAAGATAGCTCATAACCGCGCAGTTACTCACGTAGCAAATCAAGTGAAGCGTCTCGATACCCATCAATATGACCACGATGATTTGGGCTCTGACAGGTTCGTGAGTACTACCCATTCACCAGAGGAAATGTCTAGTCAACACCAGTCATTAGAACGCCTACTTCGCGCGGTACGGGCACTTCCATTGCAGTCAAGACAAGTGCTAACGCTTTCTCTTGAAGGCTTAAGTTACGATGAAATTGCAGACGTCTGTGGTCTGACTAAAAATCATGTTGGTGTGATTTTAAAGCGCGCCAAGCAAAGTATCATGCAGGAGCAACCGCATGCATAATTCAGATAAAGAGAATCAAACGAACCCGCCCGTATCAGCAGACGATGCGCAAAATGATGGCCTTTCTGCGCTATGGCAAGCTCAGCCAGTTACGACTATCAACCTCTCGGAAGTAAAAGCCAGTTTAAGCAGCGAGCGAACCAAGCAACGCTGGTATATGTTGGTTGACTCCTTAGCGTTTATCCCAGCGATCTACTTGCTAGTTGTTACTTGGGAAAAGTTCACTTTTGTCGCCCACGCGATGTTTGTTTTTATGCTGGTCACGGCTCTTCCCTTGCTTGTTTATCAGCTGTGGTTAAGAAGAGTGGCTGCATTTTCAAAAGACACTCAAACCGCTGACCACCTAATGCAGCTAATAAAGCAAATTAAGAATAACGTGAAGATTGCTGTAATCACTAAACACTCGACATGGACTGCAGTGTTATTTGGATGTGCCTTTCTGGTGGAGCGCTATTTTTATGGGGAGCTTACCCCAGAGAAAGTTATGAAGATGGCTATAGTTATGACGTCCATGAGCGTTGTAATGCTAGTGTGGTATGTGTGGGCGAGCAAAAGACAAAAGCGTTTTGAGCGTCAACTCGAAACGCTTGAGAAGATGGCACAGCAGCGTTAAGGGCGCATGAGTGCAAAAGTACGATGTTTTGACTTTGAGCGCTTAATTGTTATTACTTGTGCTCGGAGTGCTCACATTATCTTTCAGATCTTGCTCTGCGCTTTCATTGGACTCGTCAGCTTCACTGTCGTCTTCATCACTATCTCTACGGGTTCTGTTATCACCCAAGAAAAACTCATAATAAAGGTCCAACGCGAACTCAGATTGGTCTTCCAGTGTGGTTTGAATGGCTTCTAAATATAAACTAGGTAGAAGCTGATATTTTACCGCCAAGTCAGGCGGTAGTTGTCTGCGTCGTAGCGTACTATTGGCGTCGTTGTTACTTAGACCCACGTCCACATTGTATTCCACAGATAATCGCTCGTTTATCTGCCCTCTTACCGACAGTAAATCTTCGTTAGTGCTTAAACTAAAATCATCAATACCTAGCGCGCTTCCCACTTGTCCTGTCAGGGTTTTGGTGTTGGATAAACCAAAACCTACCAGCAGCGCAGCGTAGTTAGGATCTTGTGTGCCCGAGTTCGGTCCAGAACCTGTAAGTAGATATGACAATACGCCCTGTTGATCCATTGCAGGCTCAGAGAACAGGTTAATACTTGGCGAGTCAGCCGCGCCATCAATTCGGATACCTGCAATTACGTCGTCATCGGTTTTAGCCGGGTCGCGGATGGCTTCGACCAGCAACAAAGGTTGGTCAATTGGGCCGTTAAATTGTACTTCACCGGTTTGAATAATTAACTGTTGTCCGTAAGCGTTGTATCGACCATTTAAAATTTGAAGGTCACCATAGCCCACAAGTGCAGGTTGAGTGTTTACGCGAATGCCACCATACAAACTTGCAGTAAGTCCAAACGCTTCGAGTTTTACTTCTTCGGTTTTGTTTTTGTCGATGTTGACCAATACCGAAGCGTGGACGATATCTAGCGGTTCCTCTCTATCCGGTTCGCCACGCAGGTGCACGTCTTTTGATGGGGAAACAGCACTCTCAGGTAGCGACTCTATTTCAATTCTCGCCCAAGGAATATTTACCTCGCCACTCACGTCCACTTTTTCTTTTGTGGCGGCGATATCGATATTCGGTGATACCTTGAGTCGAATGTTTGGCTGACGAATTTCGAAACCGTTTCCCTTTAAATTAAATGTCGCACTGGGGTTGGATGACCAGTCTAACTCGCCTTTTAACGCCCCTTTTCCTCCGCCTAGTAAGAAGGTGCCGTCTAGTGCAGCGGTTTGACCATTAAGCGATACTTTTTGATTCCAATCGGCCAGTGTCACAGGCGTATCTTGTATATCGATAGCGCCATTTGAAACCGTCAATTCACCGTTAAGCGTAGGGTCGTCAATGTAACCACTTAACGATACGTTCCCATTTAACTTTCCTGTAAGGGTTCTGATAGCAGGGGAAAGGGGTTTGAATGGTGCAACATTAAGCCCTTGCATCTCTAGTTTACCATCGAGTGGTATACGCGATTCGAAAGGACGGGTATTCAAGGTTAGTGTTGCATCCCCGACATCTTGGCTTGAGATCACAGACGTTGATGCTAACTGCCCCTGCTTTATCTCTCCTTTAGTTTCTATGGAGTTAATAGTGAGCGTTAGCGGGCGCGTTTCACCAAGTTGCCATGGCGCAGAACTCATAGACGCAGTAAATGTAGCATCGATTGGGTCGTTAGCTGAGTAGCTGCCTTTGGTTTTTACGGTAAGTGTTGCTTGTGAGGGGCTTGAAACAACAGTAGGCGCTAACTCGTTCGCCCACAACCCGATGGGCAGCGCCGTCGCGCTGATATCCCAACTGGCTTTGTTTTGTTGATAATTCACGTTTGAAATACACAGCTCACCTTCTTTTCGAGAGGTCCAACAGTGCTGACCTATTTTAGCCGTTATAGGTGTGGTGCCTATATCTACACTAAACGGGCTTGATAGCGTCCACTGCATATTAGCGAGCTTCAATGCGGTATCACTAATTTCTCCCACCCAGTGATTGTTAGTCCATGCACCTTTTAAAGACAGCCCAATATTATTGTTGGGCACAGCTAGGTCAATATCTGCGGTGTGGTCGCGATAGGTACCGTTAACTTTGATTTCGCCGTTCAATGGTCCTTGCTGCGCGGCAGAGGCATTTAAATTGGGTGACACAGCAATATTAGATAGGGCGAGTGTGCCGTTAGCACTTGGGTTTTGCCAAGGACCGGCGGCTGTGATATTGCCACTTATCGCACCTGTCACTTCTGGGTATAGGCTTGAAATAGCGTTAACGTTTATCGCAATATTTGCATTTAAATGCCGCTTATTCAGTACTTGAGCAATGGCGCGTATCGTGTTTCGCTCTTGCTCGTGTTTTTGAATGATATTGACGTTAGTAACGAATAAGTCGCTGGGGCCAGCATAAACCGCATTCCCCTTCACCTGAAGCGGTTTGCCCTGAAGTACGCCCGAGACAGTCATATCTCTTAGGCTCATGTGTAATCCGCCGCGCTCAGAGTATTGCAATATACTGTCTATTTCTCCGCTAATTTTTTCAGGCGCATAAGTGCTGAATTGCCGCCCTGATACATTCTTAAGCGTTGTCTTACCTTCCCACGCGATACTTTCATTTAGATAAAGGGTACCTGTGTTGGTTAAGCTTCCATCCAAAGCGTTTATATTGGCTTGATTAACAAAAATATTGTTCTTTTTCAGCACCACATCAAGTGATACCGGTACATTGCCAATGTCAGGCAATGTAGCTGCGCCAGCTCCTTTAAGTACGTAATCACCCATGGTGCCGGAAAGCGTTAACTGTCCTTCTTTGAGCGTAGTGTTTTCCACTGTCGGTATGGCTTGTTCTTGCCAGTTCGCTGTGAATTCTATGGGAAGGTTGCTGTCTAGAATGTTGGCCATTAGGTTAGCGTTTGCGGTTACCGCGCCTTTGGCTACAACTGACAGCGTTAAGTCGTCCAACGCACCCGCGGCCGCTACACTCAGTTCTTGTGGTGTGTCGCCAAGCTTCGTTTTCGCGTTAATAGCCACATTTAATGGGAAATTTCCGTCAAGTGTTGCGCTCGCTTTTCCTTTCACCTCACCTTGTTCATGTACAACGGTCATTTCTTCAATAGCGACATCGCTGCCCTTAAAGTGAGCCTCTAACAGCGAGATGAGTGAAATGTGCTGTTTGCTCTCCCCTTGAATTATGTGTAGATCTTCTACTAAAAAAGTACCAAGAGACAAAGGAATAGGCGTAGCTATATTTGGTAGTACGGGGACGTCGTAACTTAGTGAGTATGACGTAGGCAAAGCGCTATCAGCACTTGGAGCCTGTTCTTTTTTGGGAGCAGGCTGCTCACTATTAGTTTCCGATGCATTGGTCATGGCTGCCGGTGAAGAGCTGGCAGCTTCATCTTGGTTTAGCAGAGCAATGCGAACACCTTTTGCGGCGATGCTGTCAAGTATGAGGTCGCTATTTCCTTCAAAATCGGTTAGCTCTAGTTCATCAATTTCTACTGTTGTCGTAAGTAGAGCAAGTTTGATATTCGTTAGCGCTAAATACCCAACATCAATAGGCAGCGGTAATTCAATCTGGCCACCTGCAGGTGCATCATCGGAAGAGTCAGGCGCGTTTGAGCGCTGTGTGAGCGTAGCGTTTTCCAGCGTGACTTCATTGACACACACTCTAGGCTCAAACAAACAACGCCAGGTAATATCAATGTAGGCATATTGTGCAGACACCTTCCATTGCGGGTTTTCCCACTCCACATTATGCACTTCTAGTGTGTCAGCAAACCCACCGTCAATGGCATCGATGGAAAGGTTTTCAACAAACGTGTTGGCCAGTAACTTAACGGTAGGGCCGCCTAGAGGACTTATCAAAACCGCATACAACGCGACCAGTATAAGAACCGGTGAAAGTAAAATAGCCGAAAGCGTACGTTTTCTCATAGCTCAGGCCCCAACAAAATATGTAACTGCCATGTATTCTCGTCTGGCGCAAAGCCTCTTGCCACGTAAAGTCTGACTGGACCAATTGGTGAAAGCCAATGTACACCAGGTCCAACGCTATATGTCAGCGTTGTGCTGGTGTCGTTTGTTGCTGTACCTGCATCGACAAACGCTGCCACTCTCCAATTATCTGCCACTTGATAGGCATACTCTACACTCGATGTAGCAAGGTACTTCCCTCCAATAGAGTCAACAATGAGTTCTCCTGTTTCTGGATCAATGACTTCAGCTGTCGGAGAAATTTCGCGATAGTCGAAGCCGCGAACACTTTTATCGCCCCCTGCATAAAAACGCAACGACGTTGGCACCTCATCAAAACTATTGGTTTTAATAACCCCAGCTTCACCGCGTATGGTTATTCTGTGCACATTGTTAAAGGTACGGATAAGCGTGGCTTCAACCACGGCTTTGGCAAAATCGATATCAGAACCATAACCTTCTCTGCCTATTTGAGTGAGCATTTGAAGGTAGGTACCATTATTAATGTTGAGCTCACTGTCTTTATCGCGATAGGTTAACGAGTACCCGGGTAATACTAGGGACGTGGTGTTTGTACTCAATTCCCCTTGATCATAAGTTTCACGTAGATAGGTCACCGAGCCATCGTGTTGCCATGGTGAATTGTCATGTTGCCAGTAACGGTGTGCAGACAAAGATAGGGTTTCACTCTCAAAGGAAGTGTTGCTGTACTCTATAAATTGGTAACCCGCCTCTATACTCGCGTAATCCCGCGTTATGTTTCTCATAGGTATACGGTAGTCGGCAGTCACTGATTGTTCTGGCGCTGAAATGAAAATATCAGATGAAACAGAGTGCCCTTTACTATTCACCCAAGGACGCTCCCATCCTAAGCGAACCCGTGGGCCCGTGTCAGTGGCTGCGCCAACAGAAACGTTAAATGCGTCTGTGGGTCTGTGAAGTAACGATACCTCAACCGGTACCAGCAAACCATCAGCCTCACTTACAACCGGGCGTGCAATAACGCGGGTAAAATACCCAGATTGATTAAGGCTTCTGTTGAAATCGGCAAGTGTTGCTGAAGAGTACGCATCGCCTGTTTTAAACGGCTTTAGCCGCTCAATGATGGCTTTCGCTTTGTCATCGCCAATAAATTTTAGCTCTCCAAATTGGTACTGGGGCCCGCTTTGCGCAATCAAAAGTACGTTTGCTTGTTTTTCGTCACGCACTAGGTCGAGACGCGTCGCCTGCCAAAAATAATCAAAATAGCCATTAGATAAGGCGTAGTTAAACATGGACGACTTAAACGACTCGTAAATGGTTTGGTTTAACACGTCGCCTTCTTTAAGCTTTAGTGAATTAAAACGTTCTCTGAAAGCCTTATCTTCACGTCCTGCACCTATTATTTCGCGAGTCACTTTATTTATGGTAAGCGGCGCATTCAAAGCAACATTCACTGTAACCTTGTCGCCCTCTTCAATACTTACCTTGGTCTCGCTGTTGTAATAACCATAGGGTTGAACCGCTGTCGCTACTGTTTCGCCCACTTCATCTTGCCAGTAAGGGTCAGTAAGCAACGATTTTTCCACGTCGAGACTGTTTAAATGCAGGCGGATATTATTACGCAGTTTGTCGTCTTCTACGCCCTGAATGTTATAGGAAATAGGGTCTTGGGCATGTGAAAAAGTAAAGAGAGCACACACTAGCGTGCACAATGTACTGCCCACCAAAACTCGGACTGCTTTGGTGATTCTAAACATAAATTGTCGGAAAAGATGGTCTTGCAAACTGGCAAGCCCGCTCCAAATCGAAGGCATGAAAAGGCTAAATCCTTAAGGTAACGCTGGGCTGTGAAGCTTACCGCTTGATGGTAAAATCCATATTATGTCTGTGGTTAATGATACCACATTTGCAATTTGTATCCGCAAACTACGACGAGAGATCAAATAATTGCGCTGACGTCGGTAAATAATACCAATCCGCATAGATAATTGCCCACTCAGAAGGCGCTGGCAAGTTTCCTAGCAAAGCGTGGGAATGCAGGAATGGCTGTTCCCTTTCAAATTCCCATACGAACATTTTAACTCTCGCTGAGTGGGTAATGATCTATGCGGATTGGTATAGAATGCACTCAACGTATTTTTCTGACTAGAATGCCCGTCTTCAGAACATATCTGGCACATCCACTCACTGAACATAGAGCCTAGCATTGCTTTGTTTTTGTACATCTGGGCATGAGTGAGTATACTCTGTGTAACTTAACTTCGAGTTTTTTGCCTAAGCTAAGTTCCACTAACAATAAAAAACAACAAGGGAATGTTATGTCTTCTAATAAGGCTCTCTTACCTACGACACTAGTTACTTTGCTACTGTTGGTTTGCTCTTTCTCCACACTGGGCGCAGATCAAACTAAGGCAGAACCCGAGTACGAAAAATTCAGTTCTTTGCCAACTTATTGGACTCCGTCGCTGTCACCCGATGGCTCAAAAATCGCTTTTGTTCAAAACGTTGAGCAAGAAGAAGCGTTTGCCATGCTTGCCACTTACGACTTAAAAAAGGGTGAAAAGCACTACCTACTGCGATCGGACAATGAACGCGTAAAAATTAACTGGTACAACTGGGTGAACAATGAACGGCTGGTGGTTAGCGCTCGTTACGAAACCCGCCGTGGCACCACGAAAGTTCACGACACACGGTTGTTAAGCATTAAGTTTGACGGTGAAGGCGGTGCATTCAACTTGGTTGAATGGGAGAGAATAAAGCGTCGAGCAGGTAACCCGAACCACATTCCTCAATTTCACGATGACGTTATCGACTGGCTGCCTGACGATCCAGAACATATTCTAATTGCCTTAGACGCTGAGGTGTTGGGGCTGCCGTCGGTTTACAAAATCAATGTTAATGATGGTGGCGTAAGTCGCATTATTCGCGGGAAAAAACGCATTAGAGATTGGATGACGGACCAACAAAATAACGTTCGTATAGGTGTTTCGCTTGATTACGATACAGGAGAGCGAGAAGTCTTTCTAAAAGAAGGAGACGATTGGCGCACCTTATTTGCTTACAACGCTATGTCTGACAAGGGTGAATACCCAGTTGGCTTTGCAAAAGACCCAAATATTCTTTATTTCAAAGGTTATAAAGGAGACTTCCGTGCATTGTACACCTTAAACCTTACTACTAATGAGCGAACAGAGGTGTATGCTGATGAAGGGTATGATGTTAATGGTAGCCTTATCTATTCACCGGTTACCCGAGATGCAATAGGAGTACGCCATGACGGTCGACATTATTGGGATGAACGTTACGTCGCTCTTCAAAATGGTATCGATGCTGGTCTTCCTGATTACGACAATACCTTAGTGAGCTTTAGCGACGACGAACAAACATATATTGTTTATTCAGAGTCGGACACCTTACCAGGAGTTTATTTGCTGGGTGACCGCAAAGAAGGCACGTTAGTGATGCTTTTTGAGCAGTATGCTCAAATAGATCCGGCAAAATTATCTGAGCATACGTTAATTGAATATGAAGCCAGAGACGGCATCAAAATCGAAGCGTATTTGACTTTACCAAAAGGTGAAGGCCCGTTTCCTACCATTATTCATCCCCACGGTGGCCCCGGAGCAAGAGATTTCAGTGGTTTCGACTATTGGACAGCGTATTTTACATCGAAAGGTTATGCAGTACTAAGGCCTAACTTTAGAGGTTCTAGAGGGTATGGGTACAGCTTTGCGCAAAGCCAAATGAAAGGTTGGGGCTTGGCTATGCAAGATGATATCACCGATGCGGCAAACTGGATGGTAGAGCAGGGGCACGCTGAGCAAGACAACATGTGTATTGTGGGCGCTAGCTATGGCGGTTACGCCGCCCTGATGGCAACTGTCAAAACCCCGGATCTGTTTAAGTGTGCGGTGAGCTTTGCTGGCGTAAGTTCACTTAAACACGTCATTATTCATTCTCGCCGTTTCCTGAACAACGAATTTGTGAAAAACCAAATTGGGGATGATTATGACGACCTTGAAGCGCGCTCGCCTTACTACAATGCGAAAGGAATAAAGACGCCAATTTTGCTGGTACATGGAGAGGAAGATAGAGTTGTCCCTCCACTTCATAGTCGCTACATGGCTGACGAGTTAGATGATTACGACAAAGTCTACAAGTATGTAGAGCTTGAAAGTGGCGACCACAATTTGTCTATTCAGCGAAATCGTCATATTTTCTTTAAGGAAATGGATGCATTTTTAGACCAACACCTTAGGCCAGAGAGTAAAGCGAGTGCTGCAACGGCAAACGTTTCAGCTTCCGAGTAACACCCGTTAAATGCACCAGTATTTACGACAAGATTTTGCTTGGCTGGCGGCTTTTTAACCAAGTTTCAGGTATACTCAACAAGGCGCGTTAATTTCGCGCCTTTTTAATTTCCCCCACTTTATTTCATATTCGAGACTTTATGCCCCAGACTTCTAATGGCGTATCTGAGGATACTGCAGTTGTGCAAAAGCCAGCGCTTGGCCTTGTTGAATTTGTTGCGCTAATGGCTACGATGACATCCCTTGTCGCGTTGAGCATTGACGCTATGCTGCCTGCGTTGATTCAAATTGGCGAGTCACTACAGGTCGCCGAGGCGCATCAAACCCACTTAATCGTTACCGTGTTCTTTTTAGGCATGGCACTGGGTCAAATGTTCTTTGGGCCTTTTTCCGATAGCCGCGGCCGTCGCCTAACTATATTAGTGGGCCTGTGTATTTTCGCCTTAGGTACATTTGTTTGCATGATGGCCACCAATTTGGAGACCATGCTGGTAGGTCGCGTTATTCAAGCATTTGGGGTGTCTGGGCCACGAATAGCCTCTATGGCAATTATTCGCGACCTTTACGTTGGCGATGCGATGGCAAAAGTCATGTCGTTTATCATGATGGTGTTTATATTAGTGCCTATGTTGGCGCCTATTATTGGGCAAACGGTGATGGAGTTGACCTCATGGTTCCATATTTTCACTATGTTTCTCATTGTGGCTACCATGGCCGGCATTTGGTTTTTTTCTCGTCAAGGGGAAACCTTGCCAAGAGCAAGGCGTAAAAAGTTTTCATGGGCGCAGTTTTTCGCATCTTCAAAGTTCATTCTAACTAACCCAGCAGTGATGGGTTACACCTTTGCCATGGGCTGTATTTTTGGGGCATTCTTGGCGTATTTAAGCGCTTCGCAAACCATATTTACTGTGTTTTACAACGTAGGTGAATGGTTTCCCTACATCTTTGCAACGCTTGCTTTTTCAATTGGTCTCGCCTCTTACTTTAACGGCAAAATGGTAATGCGTTTTGGGATGCGCAAGCTTTGTCGTTTTGCACTTAAAGGGGTTAACGGGTTTGCCGTTGTGTATTTAGTGTTGCTGTTGGCGTACGACGGCTTGCCGCCTTTAATTCCTACGGTTGCGGTTATGTTTGTAGGCTTTTTCTTTGTGGGCATACTGTTTGGTAACTTAAACGCCATGGCGATGCAGCCGCTTGGCGATATGGCAGGTTTAGGCGCGGCCATAATTGGCTCATTTTCTAGCCTTTTCTCGGTGCCTGTTGCACTGTTCGTCGACAGTTTCTTAAATGGAAATTTAATGCCTATCGGCTGGGGATTTCTCGTCTTTTTTGCTTTATCTTACGTATCCGTACGCTATGCTGAGCGCGTTCGTGAAGGTTCTATTTAGAAGGTGTATCGGCGTGTCGCAGAGGTCAGTTGCGTAAGAAAGATACTTATTAGCAGGCTTACGGACATAAAAAAGCCCGACCAAAATGGTCGGGCAAGAGGGCTTAGTTAAGCACCTAACGACAGAAACTGTCCTAACCTATGATGGCCTTCATGTCAGTCATGTAGCCACGTAAGGTCTTACCTACCGATTCCACACCGTGTGAGCGGATGGCTTCGTTAATTTCAACAAGGCGTTTGTTCTCTACCTGATTAGAAGTAGCGGCTAAACCCTTACCGATAACGCTGGTATCAATGGTAGGCATAAATTTCTCACGCAAAATTGGAATTGCTGCGTTAGCAAATAAATAGTTTCCGTATTCTGCTGTGTCTGAAATAACCACGTTCATTTCATACAAACGCTTACGTGCGATTGTGTTAGAAATAAGCGGTGTTTCATGCAGTGATTCATAGTACGCAGACTCAGGTAGAATACCGGCTTCAACCATTACGTCGAACGCAACTTCAACACCGCACTTGATCATGGCAACCAGTAAGATGCCATGGTCAAAGAATTCTTGTTCACTAATTTCACCTTCATAAGCCGGTGCGTTTTCAAACGCGGTTTCACCGGTTTCTTCACGCCACTTAAGCAGGTTCGCATCGCCATTCGCCCAGTCTTCCATCATGGTGCGAGAGAAGTCACCGCTGATGATGTCGTCTTGGTGCTTTTCAAATAGCGGACGAAGTAAATCAGTTAACTGCTCAGAAAGCTCAAACGCTTTCACTTTTGCAGGGTTTGATAGACGGTCCATCATGTTAGTCACACCGCCAATCTTAAGTGCTTCAGTTATAGCTTCTAGGCCGTACTGAATAAGTGCACCTGCGTATCCTGGCTCGATACCGTCATCAACCATTTTTTCAAACGCAAGTACCGCTGCAACTTGTTGCATACCACACAAAATGGTCTGCTCGCCCATGAGGTCAGATTTAACTTCAGCCACAAATGATGACTCAAGTACACCTGCGCGGTCACCGCCCGTTGCACTTGCAAGTGCTTTGGCCTGATCCCAACCTTTACCTTCAGGGTCGTTTTCTGGGTGTACAGCAATCAGAGTTGGTACACCAAAGCCACGCTTATATTCTTCACGTACTTCAGAACCCGGGCTTTTCGGCGCACACATGATTACTGTGATATCGCTACGAATTTGCTGGCCTTCTTCAACGATATTGAAACCGTGAGAGTAACCTAGCGTTGCACCTTCTTTCATAAGCGGCATAACGGCTTCGACTACGCTAGCGTGCTGCTTATCAGGTGTTAAGTTATATACTACGTCTGCTTCTGGAATGAGCTGTTGGTAAGTACCAACGGTAAATCCGTTACTGGTTGCGCGCTTATATGAGTCGCGTTGCTCATCAATGGCTGCTTGACGCAGCGCATAAGAAACATCTAACCCTGAGTCACGCATATTCAAGCCTTGGTTAAGGCCCTGCGCGCCGCAGCCTACAATGACAATTTTCTTGCCTTTTAAGAACTGACAACCGTCAGCGAATTCATCGCGTGCCATGAAACGGCAGCGGCCAAGCTGATCTAACTGCTGGCGAAGTGACAGGGTGTTGAAATAATTAGCCATAAAAATTTCCGAACAACATTCATTTTTGTCAATATCAAACACCGACCTTGGTGTTGACAGACCTCGTCTATGACGACTTGATATTGAGACTAAAAGATTTCTTTTGTTTTGGAAAATGATATATTTGCAAGATAATATTGCATAAAGTGAAATGTTTATGGATTTTCGCAGTCTACAGCTGTTCAATCACCTAGCTACCAGCCTACATTTTGGCATTACCGCCGAGGCCATGTATGTGTCGCCTTCTACGTTAAGCCGGGTTATTCAACGCCTCGAGGACGAGTTAGGCTGCACGTTGTTTAAACGTGATAACCGCAAAGTGGCGCTAACCCACAGTGGTCACAAGCTGCTGTCTTTTTCAAAGCAAGCGCTAAAAGATTGGCAGCAGCTAAAAGTCGACTTAAAAGAAGATAACGACGCATTGCAGGGAGAGCTCAGCGTATTTTGCTCGGTTACCGCTAGTCAAAGCCACTTACCCGCTATGCTTAGACAGTTCAGGCAACAGCACCCGGGTGTTGATATACGCCTAATTACCGGCGATCCTGCCCTTGCGATAGAAAAAGTGAAAGGCAAACAGTGCGACTTATCTATTGCTATCTACACCCCTGATATGCCGACAGATTTGCATTTCACTGCGCTTGATAATGTGCCTTTGGTACTTATTGCCCCAAGAGAGTGGCGACTTACTCAACTAAGCCAGTTGGACTGGACCAAACATCAGGTGATTATGCCTGAAACCGGCCCAACCCGTCGTACTGCCTACCACTGGTTTGCTGAACACGGTATTCGTCCAAATGTGTATGCTTATGTCGGCGGTAACGAGGCCATCGTGAGCATGGTTGCACTTGAATGTGGTGTGGGTTTTGTGCCTAAAGTGGTACTTGATCACTCCAGTATGGCCAATGCTGTAACCCAAATACCTGTTGAAGATATTGAGCCTTATGCCCTAGGATTGTGCTGCTTGCAGGATAAGCAAAACGAGCCGCTTATTAACGCCTTTATGCAGCTTAATTTGCAAGCGCGAGGCTAAGTTTAAGGCATAGCTGGTGCTCAGCTAGCGCTCAACTGTTTAATAAGGTTATCGAGGGCGCGATAGCCCAATGCTTCTGCAATGTGCGCCCGCGATACGGCGGGCTCATCTTCAAGATCTGCAATGGTTCTTGCCACTTTTAACGTGCGATGAAACACCCGCATAGACAAATTAAGCTGTTTAGCAGCGGCTTGTAAAAACTGCAAATCAGCGTCATCTAGCAAACATATATCGGCAAGCTCACCTGCGTGCAGCGCACCATTTGGCTTACCTTGCCGTAGCCCTTGTTTGTGACGCGCTGCAATGACTCGCTCTCGCGTTGCGTGTAACGAGTCGTCAGGTCTATTGGCACGCTCTGGCAGGTCGTAGTCAGGTAGCCGAGGCACTTCGACTTGTATATCAATTCTATCAAGCAGTGGGCCCGATAACCGGTTCAAGTAGTTGAGCTGTTGCTGCGGGGTTAGTCGGTTATCATCAATATCACCCGTCGGGCTTGGGTTCATTGCCGCTACTAATTGAAAGTTGGCGGGGTATGTGGCGCTTCCTGAAGCACGAGACAAATGCACGTCGCCAGTTTCAAGTGGTTCGCGCAATACATCCAGTGCCTTTCGCCCAAATTCAGGGAGTTCGTCTAGAAACAAAATACCATTGTGAGCCAGCGATATTTCACCCGGTACAGGGTTTGAGCCACCACCAGTAAGCGCCACCGCAGAGCTAGTATGATGGGGCGAGCGGAGGTGGCGAGTTAGAAAACGCTCTGCATGCAGTTTTTCGCCTTTCACAGAGTGAATGGCAGCCACTTCCAACGCTTCTTCCTCGCTCATATCGGGTAATAGCGATAGCATTCGGCTGGCGAGCAGGCTTTTACCTGTGCCAGGAGGCCCTACCATAAGTAAATTATGCGAACCACTTGCCGCAATAATCAGGGCTCGTTTGGCTTGCTCTTGACCGATAATATCGTCCCAACCAGTTGAAGCGCTGCGTGATGAATGAGAAGTGAAAGGCTGGCCTTTAGCAAGTTTTTTGTTGCCGGTAAGGTGTTCATAAACAGACAATAAATCGAAAGCGGGATAGCGCGTTGCGTGAGAAACCAATGCGGCCTCTACGTCATTATCCCCCGGGTATACAAGCGCAATGTCTTCGTTTGCGGCTGCCATTACCACAGGAATTAGCCCATTTACCGGCTTTATTTCACCGTTTAATGCAAGCTCACCCACAAAGGCAATGTTCAGAAGACTAATGTCTGAGATGTAGCCCGACGCAGCTAAAATACCGACGGCGATGGGAAGGTCGAACCGCCCGCCAAACTTGGGAATATCTGCCGGCGCTAAATTAACGGTTATTCGTTTTGCGGGAAACTCAAAACCACTGTTTATAAGGGCGCTGCGTACCCGCTCTCGCGCTTCTTTAACGCTGGTTTCTGCCATGCCGACCAGTTGAAAAGCAGGTAAACCATTAGCTAAGTGAATTTCTACACTTACCTCTGGCGCTGACACGCCCTGCCCTGCAAAGGTCTTAACGACAGCCATTCCCATAATCTAAACAACCCCCTTTCCTTTCATACTTATTGTTTGAGCTTTAAAAATGCAAAAGCCTCGGCGTGCCCAATAGAATTAGCCAACGCATTAGGCGTAAACTTTAGATAGAGTAGAGAGAAGATGTAACTGTACTAACGATGGGATTTACTGAGAGTGCATAAAACGCTTGGCATGTAATGATCCTGCTCAGCAAACTTAGGCTAGTGCTAGTGGTGGTCGTTGTAGAAAACGGGCAGCTGCCAATGCCAGCGCATGGCGCCAAGCCTAAACAGTACGGTTGTGACAAGGGCCGCAATACCACACCACTGTGTGGCGAGTTCCATTTGCATGCCTATTCCATAAACCACGCCCCCTGCAATACAGGTCATTGCATACAGTTCGCCGTTGAGTACCAGCGGTACCTCTCGGCAAATAACGTCCCGTAACAAACCGCCAAACACGCCGGTAATGGTGCCCATGGCAACCGCCACGGCCATGCCTGTGTCGTTTGCCAAGGCTTTCTCTATGCCTACTACGTTAAACAGCGCCAGCCCGAAAGCATCGGCAATTAATAAATAGTGAAAAGGAAAGCGTGGACTAATACGCAGCCAGATAATGGGTATAAAGGCGGCTATCAGTGTGGTGTATAAATAATCGGTATCGGCAATCCAGAAGACCGGGACATCTAACATGACATCACGCAGTGTTCCGCCGCCAATGGCGGTTGCGCTGGCAAGCACGACCACGCCAAATCCATCCATACGCTTTTGATAGGCCATCAGGGTGCCGGAAATTGCGCACACTGCAACCCCTGCTAAGTTTAACCAATGAAACCAATCAAACATCTTCTTGTACCCTTTTACTACCCTTAAAAACTCGCCATTCCTACCGCAAAATACTTGATCAGGCCTTATGTTTCATGCTATTTCTTTGCCCAATATCGAAACGTACTGTTGAGATTACGGTGCGTGATATTGAGTGATGAGGTAAAGCCATAACCTCTAACGAACAACATTTCATAATTACAATGCCAATGGATATAGGTATTGTATGTCAAATATATCATATAAAACAAAGCGCTACTGATGTGTTAGCAGTTAGGCTTTGTTGCTCCTCGCTTTGAACGACCTTAGATGATGTGTTACATCATCAGTATGACATGCAATTTTGAGTAAAACAGCGCGTATTGGAAGTTGAGCCAAAGCATTACTGGTTTACCACTGTTTTTTAGTTTCACAAAAAGGTCTAGCGCCTAAACCTAGAACCTTAAATTAACGGGAAGGATTTATGCCCAAGTTACGTTCAGCAACTACCACCCAAGGTAGAAATATGGCGGGAGCTCGCGCGTTATGGCGAGCAACTGGAATGAAAGACTCTGATTTCGGCAAGCCTATTATTGCTATTGCGAACTCATTTACGCAGTTCGTACCTGGGCATGTTCACCTAAAAGATCTCGGCCAATTAGTGGCACGCAGCGTTGAAGAAGCGGGTGGTGTGGCGAAAGAATTCAACACTATCGCAGTGGATGACGGTATCGCCATGGGGCACAGCGGTATGCTGTATAGCTTACCATCTCGAGAAATCATTGCTGATGCAGTGGAATACATGGTGAACGCACATTGCGCCGATGCCATCGTTTGTATTTCTAACTGCGACAAGATTACCCCGGGAATGCTAATGGCGTCTATGCGCTTGAACGTACCGGTCATTTTTGTGTCTGGGGGCCCAATGGAAGCGGGTAAAACCAAGCTTTCAGACCAGCTTATTAAACTAGACTTGGTTGACGCCATGGTAGCGGCTGCTGACGACAAAGTTAGCGATGCTGATACCGACGAAATTGAGCGCTCAGCCTGCCCTACCTGCGGCTCATGTTCAGGGATGTTCACCGCGAACTCCATGAACTGTCTAACCGAAGCGTTAGGTTTATCCTTGCCGGGCAACGGCTCTATGCTGGCTACCCACGCCGACCGTGAAGGTTTATTTAAACAAGCGGGCAAACAAATTGTTGAGCTGTGCAAGCGTTACTACGGCGACGATGATGACAGTGTATTACCACGTAATATCGCTAACTTTAAGGCTTTTGAGAATGCCATGAGCTTGGATATTGCCATGGGTGGGTCGACCAATACCATTTTGCATCTGTTAGCAGCGGCAATGGAAGGCGAAGTGCCGTTTACTATGGCAGACATCGACAGATTGTCTCGCAAAGTCCCTCACCTATGCAAAGTGGCACCTTCAACACCCAAATATCACATGGAAGACGTACACCGAGCGGGTGGCGTTTTGGGTATTTTGAACGAGCTAAATAAGGCTGGCTTGCTGAACACCGATGTTAATCATGTTTTAGGAAAACCGCTTACCGACGTTATCAGCGAGTGGGACATCACTAACCCTGAAAACGAAGACGCTATTACCTTTTATCGCGCGGGTCCTGCGGGTATTCGCACGACAAAAGCATTTAGCCAAGATTGTCGCTGGGACGAAGCCGATGACGACCGCGAAAACGGCTGCATTCGCTCTATCGACCATGCGTTCAGTCAAGAAGGTGGCCTAGCCGTGCTTTACGGTAATGTGGCTGAAGATGGCTGTATTGTAAAAACGGCTGGCGTAGATGAGTCTATTCTTAAATTCAACGGAACTGCGAGAATCTACGAAAGCCAAGATGATGCGGTAGCAGGTATCTTGGGCGATGAAGTAAAAGCCGGTGATGTGGTCTTCATTCGCTACGAAGGTCCCCGCGGCGGCCCGGGTATGCAAGAAATGCTGTACCCAACGTCTTACTTGAAATCTAAAGGGTTAGGCAAGCACTGCGCTTTGGTAACAGACGGACGCTTTAGTGGCGGTACCAGTGGGTTGTCTATAGGTCACTGCTCACCTGAAGCCGCCAGTGGTGGTGGCATTGGTCTAGTGGAAGATGGCGATAAAATTGAAATAGATATCCCCAATAGAAGTATCAATATTGCTATTAGCGATGAAGAATTAGCAGAACGCCGCGCGAAAATGGAAGCCAGTGATAAGCCTTGGAAGCCGAAAGATCGCGTTCGTGAAGTCTCCACATCTCTTAAAACCTTTGCGGCGTTAGCAACCAGTGCCGATAAAGGTGCAGTGCGTGATGTGACTAAGCTGGAAAATCTATAATGGCAGCCGAACACGTTAGCGATCATGAATATTTGAAGAAGATCTTACTTGCCCCTGTTTACGATGTAGCAGTGGCAAGTGAACTTTCCTATATGTCTTTGCTTTCAGCCGAGCTTGGCAATGAAATTTTTCTGAAACGCGAAGATCAGCAGCCGGTAAAAAGCTTTAAGCTGCGCGGTGCCTATAACCGTATTTGCTCACTAAGCGACGAGCAATTGCAAGCTGGCGTAATTGGCGCCTCGGCGGGTAATCATGCGCAAGGCTTAGCGTACAGTGCAAAAATGAAAGGTATTCAGGCGACTATTGTCATGCCTGAAACCACGCCTGATATCAAGGTAGACGCAGTACGACGCTTCGGCGGTGAAAACGTGAATGTGGTATTGCATGGCACCAGCTTTGATCAAGCAAGTAGCCATGCAAAAGCATTATGTGAGACCCACGGTTATACCTTTGTTCCGCCCTTTGACGACCCCGATGTCATTGCAGGGCAAGGTACAGTCGCGCGAGAGTTGCTAGAGCAAAACCCACACCTCGATATCTTATTTATTGCTGTGGGTGGCGGTGGTTTAGCCGCTGGTATTGCGGTTTACTTAAAGCAACTAAAACCAAGCATAAAAATCGTTGCGGTAGAGTCGGAAGAATCGGCCTGTTTCATTAAAGCAAAGGCGCAAGGCGCGCCTACCGAGCTTGAAAGCGTCGGCATTTTTGCTGATGGCGTTGCTGTTAAAGTGATGGGGCAGGAAACTTTCCGTCTGTGTAATCGTTTAATTGATGAAACCATTACGGTTACTAATGATGAAATATGCGGAGCAATTAAGGATATCTTTGATGATACCCGTGTTATTGCAGAGCCTGCGGGCGCATTGTCGGTGGCGGCAATTCGCAAGTACGCTAAGCAACACGAACTCAAAGGTAAGAAGTTAGGCGGCATTCTGTGTGGCGCAAACATCAACTTTCATACCCTTCGCTATGTGTCTGAACGCTGTGAATTAGGTGAGCAGAAAGAAGCGGTCTTTGCGGTTAAAATTCCTGAAAACAAAGGTGCGTTTAAACAGTTTTGCGAGTGCGTTGGGGCAAAAGCAATCACAGAATTTAACTATCGCTATGCCAGTGAGAGCGAAGCACATATTTTCGTGGGCGTTAAGCTTAAAGGCGGGCAGCAAGAGTTTGCTGCACTGCAAAGCGACCTTGAAAGCAAAGGGTATGACTGCGTTAACTTAACCGATAATGAGTTAGCGAAGCTCCATGTTCGTCACATGGTTGGTGGCCGTCCGCCAACTATTCTCAACGAGCAAGTCTTCAGCTTTGAATTTCCTGAGCGTCCGGGTGCGCTACTGAACTTCTTAAATACGTTAGGTGAACAGTGGAATATTACCCTATTTCACTATCGCAACCATGGCGCAGCAGAAGGTTTGGTATTGGCAGGCTTTGATATCGCACCAGAAAGTAGAGATGACTTTAACCAGCATGTTGCTGAGTTAGGCTATAAGGTTGAAGAAGTAACAGACAACCCCGCCTATCGTTTTTTCCTGTCGCAACCAGCGAAGGTCTAAATAGCGAAACAGGCGAAACGAGCCTATCTCCCGTTTTCGCTTTGTATTGCTTCGCGTTAAGCGCAGGTTTACCGGGGAGCGATACGAAGCGGCACTATCTAGCGTCTATCTATCAATGAAGTATGGGGATTTTCAATGCCTGCCAAGATAGATTGACGCGCAATAAAAAGCCCATGCAGTAGCATGGGCTTTCTCTTTTTACCTAAGCTCCGTAGTGCTGGCAAATTCAGCCAGCTAGCGTCGCCTTAATTCGAAGCGTTTAGTGTAACGTTCTCCAAATGCTGCATCATTTCTGGCCAAATCAGGGCCATAACGTCAGCGCGTAAGGCTTCACACTCTTCTGAGTACTTCAAGCTGCCATCTTTTTCAGAGTCCAGCCAGTGGTTTTCTTTCAATGCACTAATAAAGCTAGACAACACGTTCTTATCGTAAAACTCTGGTGAGCTTAGCCCGTAGAGAGCAGATAAGCGTTCAGCCACTTGCTTACTTTCGCGCTCAAGCGCACTTCGGCTAATCACTTTTTCTTTATCAAGAATGGTCAATACCACCGCGTAACGCTGAAGCGTTTCCTGCATGCATCGGCTTAACAGCCATGCTGAGTGGAATTGTTTGCAGTGTGCATCTGGCGGCAACAGTTCATCGCTCTCCTGACGCAACAATCCTTTGTTTAGTAGTGCTGTTATAAGCGCATCAGTATGCGCAAGCGCTTCATCTTGGGTAAGGTGCAAGAACAGCTCTTTTTGCAGCAACGGATAAAGCGCCGCAATAAGCTGAAAAATACTGTTCTTCGTGGTGCCTTTCTTCGCGAAGATAGACGCCATAATAAGACCTGGGATCGCGAATAAATGCAAAATGTTGTTGCGATAATAAGTAAGGTATACCGCTGATTTTGGTTGAGGACTGATCAAACGCCCATAATCGTCTTCTTTTACGTCAAAGCGGCCTAATTTCAGCGTATCGCGCAGTAGCTCTTCCGCTGATGAATCTGGAATGGTGGCATCATCGCTGAACGGTACCGCTTTAAACAAGTCCATGAAATCGCCCATTGCTTGTTTTAACTCAGCTTCACTCATGGTCTGTCGTTTAGAAGACAGTAAGCATAACGACGCTAACGCCATACCATTTAATGCCGCTGCGCGATTAATTCGCGTCATGACATTATTGGCCAGTTCGTTAACCGCAGGTGTCAGCCACGCTGGTTTTTTCTCTGGCTCGGCATCGCGACAATCTCGCCAGTTAGGCACATGATTTTCAAGAAACTGGTTAAGCGCAATGGGTTCGCCAAAATTCACATATCCGTGACCATAATTCTTGAGTTTACGAATAGCCGAGAACACCTGAAGGTTAGATTCTTTTTTCTTCTTAGAGCCTTTGAGTTCGTTCAAATAGCTCTTCACTTCCATCACGTTCTCATAGCCGATGTAAACAGGCACTATGCTTACAGGGCGGTTAACCCCTTTGAGCATGGCTTGAATGGTCATGGCTAGCATACCGGTTTTAGGTGGGATCAAACGGCCGGTTCGGCTGCGGCCACCTTCGGGATAGTATTTTACCGAATAGCCTTTGTTAAACAGCAGCTCTAGATATTCTCTGAATACAGCTGTGTAGAGCTTGTTGCCTGCAAAACTGCGGCGTAAGAAAAAAGCACCGCCACGACGGAACATTTTTCCAACCGGCCAAAAGTTCAGATTGATACCTGCAGCGATATGTGGCGTAACCATACCCTCGTGATAAATCACGTAAGTCAATAATAGGTAATCCATGTGACTACGGTGGCACGGTACGTAGATGATTTCATGACCATTAGCCGCCAATTCACGAATGCGATCGGCATGACCTACACTAATACCGTTATAAATTTTGTTCCAGATTCGGGTAAGTAGTCTGTCGCCAAAACGAATTAGCCCTTCGCGGTAGTCTGCCGCGATTTCTGTGATGTAGGTTTGGGCAGTCTCTTTCGCTTTTTCATGAGACACTTTCTTACTTCTTGATTCCTCAGCAATAGCGCGACGCACTGCATCAGAGCCCAACACACTATTATTGAGTTCTTGGCGCTCTAACAGCGTAGGGCCAGTCATGCTTTGGCGTTTTCTTTGAAAGTGAGTGCTTGCTACGCGCACAAGCTTGTGTGCAATGCTTTGGTCACTACCATGTTGATTGGACATCGCGCGTGCAGAAACGGCTTTAGAGTAGTTAATAAAGTTGTCGCGGCCCAAAAACAGCACAATGAACAACTTACGAAGCCAACTTGGCGCCGCTTTATCAGCAATGAGATCGCTTAAGCCTGGCTTTCCACGACCCGGGGCACGGCCCCACGTCACATAGACAGGAACAACTTGTAAATCTAGGTTTTCATGGTCTCTATGCAAATGAAAGAGGTCAGTAAAAACGTCTTCAATTCCCGTATCTTTAGCCGACGAGCGGAAAAGGGGCTGGGTTTTACGTAAAAATAAGGTCGACGAATACTCTCGCCCCGCTAATGTAAGGGTTTCTGTAGGACTAGGTAAACCTAGCGCTTTAGTCGACATTCTCAGTGCAAGTTGGTCAGTCACTGAGTTGGTGGGGAGTAGATAAACGATAGGTTTACTTTTATCTATTCCTAATTCGGTTTCAACGTTAACTGGAATGCTGTGGGCTTTAACCAGTAACTTAACAGGATAATGAAATACCGACAGAAGGGCTTTTCGCATCCACGACATGAATTATGTAATCCTATGAAATAAAAACGGGTGAAGTGTAACACAAACGCGTCACAATCTCGCGACAAGCCAATTTCATCGCTTCTCATGCTGTAATGACTATCCATAACATGGGAAGTTCAAAAGCGCTCTTCTCCTTTTCTTTTGAGTCACAGCCATTTCTATAATGGGTTCGAATACAGAGAACGTAACATTAGCTGTATTTAATTGCGGTACAGCCGGACTGTTACTACTTTTATAAGGGCAAATGAATATGAGCAAGCAGTAGTGGATGATCAAAGCCGGTTAAAGACAATTGATGACTTTATGCTCAATAGCGAAGTGCCGCTAGATCTTGATGATTTAATGATGGTGCTCGCAGAGGCATACAAGGTGCCGATCGCACTCATTGGCGTCGTCGGAGAGTTTGAAGAAACCTTTAAAGCACACTACGGAACCACTCTTTCTAAAGTCACTCGTGAACATGCGTTTTGTAGTCACGTCGTTGAAGAGCGCAAGCAGGTGGTTGTTAGCAACGCGCAAGAAGATCCACGGTTTATGCATAATCCTCTCGTCACCGGAGAGCCTCACATTTGTTTTTACGCAGGAACGCCGATCGAGATAAATGATCAGGTAATCGGTGCCGTATGTTTAATTGATACCGTGCCAAGAGAAATAGACGCAAAACACTTAGAAGTTTTAGAGAGAATAGGTGCTTTGGTTAGTCAGCATATTTCGCTTTCAAGAGAACACGAAGCGCTTAAACGCGAGCATGGGCTTATTGAGAAGTCTCCTATTGTGTTGGCAACGTGGCGCTATGATACGTCGTTGAGGCTGGTGTATATCTCGAAAAATAGTGAGCGTGTATTGGGAGTTTCACCCCAAGATTTGCTCACTGGAACGGTGGCATTGAGTGAGGTGCTGTCTGAGGAGGCGGAGGGTGATTTTACCTTTGCTATGCAGGCCCACATGGAAGGTGTGGAAACGCACACCTGCCGTCTTCAGATAAAGACGCCAACGCGTACTATTTGGGTGAGCATGATATCAACGGCAAATTTTCGCGAAGACGGCATGTTGTACTCGGTTCAAGCATTTTTGTTTGACACTAGTGACCAAAAGTATGTGGAAGATAAACTCAACAAAACCAATCAGCGGATGCGTTTATTACTCGAGGCTTCAGAGTTAGGAACATGGGACTGGAACTTGGCCGCCGATGTTAATCAAGTCAACAAGCGCTGGTGCGACATTGTTGGTCTTGAGTATGAATACTATGACAGTGGCTCCCGCTTTTTTAGACAGCTCATTCATCCCGCGGATTACGTCAAAGTTGAAAAGCAGCTCAACATGCATCTAATTGGTAAGAGCAAAGTCTTTAACACCACATTTCGCATGAAACACACTGATGGCTCTTGGGTTTGGGTTGAAAGTTATGGGAAAACCGTTGAGACAGATGCCCAAGGTAAGCCGGTTCGTATAGCAGGTATTCACAGAGATATAACGCAGCGAATGGAAAGCGAACTGCATGAGAGAAAGAAAACCCAGCTCCTTCAATTTATCAATAAAACCCGGGTATCATATCTGCAAAACAATGACTTGACGATGGCGTGTCAGTCCGTACTGGCTGAACTCATAGATATCTCAGATAGCCAGTTTGCCTTTGTCGGCCAAATGAAAGGAGACGGTAGCTCATCTAGACTTTTCATTCATGCGATTTCTGAAATTGTTTGGGATAACAGTAGCTTTTCTCAATATGCAGAGTACAAAAAACGAAACCTCTACTTTAGTAACTTCGATAACCTTTTTGGAACCTCAATTTTAACGGGAGAAGTTACCATTAGTAATGCGCCAAACAGTCACCCTAATTCCAAAGGTGTTCCGCACGGTCATCCGCGCATTAGCCGATTTTTAGGCCTACCAATAAAAGTGAAAGATAAAGTAGTGGGAATGGTCGGTTTAGCGAATAAGTTTGATACCTACACTGACGAAGATGCTGAGTTTCTGCAGCCCTTTTTAGATGCTTTGGCTGGCTTGTTCTACGCAGTAGAGCTTGAGGAAGCCCGAGCCGTTGCTGAAGAGAAGCTTAGGCATTTGGCGATGACTGATTCTTTAACGGGCCTTTATAACCGACGCGCGTTCCTTGACGAGTGCATCTCATTTTCAAAACAACATTGTCGAGGATGTGTTGCTATCGTCGATATTGATCACTTCAAAAAAGTAAACGATACCTACGGTCACGATGCTGGAGATCAGGCGCTTATTGCTGTTGCAAGAAAAATAGCTAAACATAATCAAACGCCAAATGTCGTGGCTCGATTAGGAGGAGAAGAGTTTGCAATAGTCATGATAGGTGACAAGAAAGAAGAGATCCATAGGCAGCTAGAAGCACTGCGCATTGCTGTTGAAGAAGGAAGGGTGACCTACAAGACAGACACGATGAATTTATCGATCAGCATTGGCGCAACATTTATCAAAGACACCTTTGAGGCGGATTTCAGCGCCCTCTTATCGCTTGCTGACAAGGCGCTGTACAGAGCCAAGAAGCAGGGCAGAAACCAAGTCGTATGGGATGAATAATAATAGTACGTGGCTTCGCCTACATTAAATATAAGCGTATACGCTCAAGGCGCTGTTGCTAGATTGATAAAGTTAAGTTATAAAAAACGAATATTTTATTAAACTTAATAATTAGGCTTGTTTTGAGCTTCTAACTAAAAAGCCGACATGCCTTTTAAATCAGGGACGATGTATGAAAACTTCGCGCTTGGGTTTTTCTGGCCTTTTTTCTCTTTTAGCTCTAACTGCGTGTGGTGGTGGAGGTGGCTCTGATTCTTCTCCACCTACAAACCCACCACCTCCACCTGAGCCGACAGCACTAGAAATTTTATCAAATCCTTTAGATTACTCAGAGTCACGACTAAACTCGGCGGCAACCACCTATGCTGATGCGAACTACAGTGGAGAAACGAAAGTCTCTACTGTGGATATCAGCGCAGTACAAGAGGTTTACATCACGCTCTTTGGTGACAATACAAGTGGCTCACCCTATGTAGATCAATATGATATCTACACCTTCCTAGATGAGAACGGCAACGTTGAAGGTACGACCGAGTGCTATGAATCAGGATCAGTAACATACTCAGGTAAGCTTGATGAAGACACGGGTAAAGGAACGATTACTGTAGACTATGATCAGTGCATTCAATATTACGACTCCACTCGGTATGACGGACAATTTTCGCTAGTTATTACTGACGCAGGTGAAAACAGCTCCGAAGTAACGTCTTATTTCACTACTTTGTCTATGCTAGACGGTGGCGTGCGCACAACATTAAAAGGCTACTTAAGTGTTGATTTTCGCTACCGCCCACAAACAGGTACGTTTTATGAAGAGACGAGGCAGTATCTTACTGTCACGCACAATGGTGAAACTTACAAGGTCAGTGGCACATCAGCAGAAGGGGTGACAAACAACACCTTCGTGTCTGAACTAAATGGTTCAATCTACATTGCGTCTAAAGGCAAATTGGACTTTGCGTATTCTTCTGATCAGGGCGACCTTCCCTATTCGTCATCTGGCTCGCTGGTCGTAAAAGGAGATAAAACGGCTGGAATTGACGTTATTGATGGCGCAGTTCGCTATGGCGAAGATAACAACGGCGATGATATTTACGATGTAGGTGTATACTTTAATAATCTAACAGCGTTTGCCAGCGGAAATCATACTGGCCTTGCGCTTTCAGATATCGATGCGATATCCGTACCTCCTGTAGTGAATCAGCCTTATTACTATGCCTATGAGACTGTCTATACCACAGATGAAGTCACCGTTGAGCCTGGCTACTATCATGATTCAGATACTCCCGACTCAGAGCTGGTGATTTCGTTTCGCTGGTATGTAAATGGTGTAGTCCTTGACGATGTTAATGGTACCACGCTGCCACCTTACAGCGCAGTCTTCGGTGATGAAGTTAAAGTTACCATGGTGGTGTCAGACGGTATTAACGTTGTTGAATCCCAGCCTACTTTCGTTGAGATCGACAATTCTCCTATGACGCTCACTGCATCGAATATGCCTGAAGTAGTAACTGCGGGCGGATACGTAGAGTTTACCGTATCGATGAGTGACCCAGACAGAGTTGACGATGACGTCGCGGGACAGCTTATTTCAGCGCCTCCCGGTGCTTCGTTAAATGCGGAAGGTCTGATGACCTGGAATGTACCTGCGAATCAACTTTTCAACGCTCAAACTTATATGTTTAGTTTCGCTAGCTTAGACGGAACTGAATCCCAACAAACGCTCGAAATCACTTCTTATGCGGACAAGGCCCCGGCTTATGCTCGTACTACTGTGATGACACCAATTTATAATCATGGCTTTGCTATTGCTTCGACCAATGGTGCAAGTGAACTTATCACGGTAAATGCTCGCAACGTGGGCGCATTTTCGCTAGAAGGCAATACGCTTAAAAATACCTATGTGTATCCGTATAAACTGCCAACTAAAGGCGAAATTAGAAGCGTGCATACCCAAGATGTTGATGGTGACAATAATGATGAAATCTACCTTCTTACTCAACAGGGATTGTCTGTAATAAAAGACCGCGAAAGTAACGCAGAAGCGGTGTTTATTATTGAAGATAGTATTATTTCTGGCTTATTTTACGACATCAATGGTGACGGAGTTGATGAAGTTGCTTATTTATATGGGAGCGAATATTACAATGCGACTTCTATTGCCATTGTAGATGTTCGCACAGGTGAGCAGTTGCAACAGTACGATATTGACGGCGTCAATAACCTTGCTTTTGGTAACGTAGATGATGACGCATCGATAGAAATGGTAACGAACAATGGTTATGTATTTGATATCGAAAGCGGTGCCAACCAATGGCTATACGGTAGCGGGTTCAGCGACGCATTTGTTGTGCTGGGTGATATGAATAACGATGGTGTAGATGAAATCATCGGTGCCGATAGTTGGAATGATATCTCAATCTACTCAGCAGTATCGAAAAGCAGTTTGGCAACGGCGGAACATGGTGACATTTGTGATATCGCCTATAGTAAAGAAAACCCAGCTACAGAAGGAATAGTGGTTGTCTCCGAGTGTCAGTGGGGACAAGTTAGAGGTTTTGCATTAGAAGCGGGACAAATCTCTGAGCAGTGGGCTCTTAACCACAACACTTACAGTGGCATGTCACTTCTCATTGACGATTTAGACAATGACAATGTGGACGACATTATTTGGACTGGTGAGAATCAAATTTTAGTAGCGCAACAAGATGCCAACGGTGAATATGCCTTGTCAGATATAAAAGGTGCGCCGCGCGCGAGTAGATATCATGCCGCGGGTTGGGCACCTTATGGCGATAATGATGAAAGAGCCGTCTTTGTTAGCGATACAAGTAGTTACGAATCATCTATTCAGATTTTATCGGTAGATAAAGAGGATAACTTTGCGATAAGTGCTGAGGTTGGCGAAGATGTCTATAACTATAGCAAACCGGTCGTTACAGACTACAACAATGACGGTGTGGGTGAGTTACTAATAGGGGCACTGGATTATAGTTCGTCGTTTAATGTCGTGAGACTTACAGATAACGCTATTCAGTGGACACTGAACAATAATCAGAATAGTGAAATTTCGTTTATTGAAGCCATTGACGTAAATAACGATAGTTACGCCGATGCAGTTATTATTGAGAACAATCGACTTAAAGCGTTTGATATCGAGAATCAGGTGCTTATCGACTCAATCATTAACGATTTTTCAATTAATGCGCTTGCTGCCTCTGAAAAAGACGGTGTGCATTATTTTGCTGTTGGGGGCTATAGTTCGCTCAAGCTCTATAAAATGCAGGATGGTGAATTTGTTGGATTGAATGAATTGGAAACCAATTGTGACCAATTGCTCACGGTAAATTTTGATAGTGATAGCGAACTTGAATTTGCGTGTTTAAATAGAAACTACAACACCATCAATGTTTATGACGTGGCGAGCGATGCATTAGAACTCAAAGACGCTATAGCACCGTCATTCTACCCTCAGTATATAGCGGCTGTTCCAACGACGTCGTCTAATCAGTCGATTCTCGCTATCTACCAGCCTAACGAGAATGACTATTCGTACAATTATTATGACAGCATCGCATATCGCGTGGTTGAGGTTGATAATAAAGGCAATGTGGTGTGGCAAAGCCCTGGACTTGGGCTCGATAATGTTGAAGGCATGCGCACACGTCAAAATAGTGATGGGGAGCTGGAGTTACAAATTAGTAACCCGAACATGGCTCTTCTCGTAAAATAAGAGGAAAGCACTTGTCGTAGGCTATTGCAGATCGCAAAAGACGCGGCAAGTGCTTGTTATTTAGTTTTAGGTGTATATACTTACAGGAACTGTATGAACAGACAGGTCTTTTATGCGCCCACTCACAGCTCGACAAACCGAAGTTTTAGAACTTATTAAAACAACCATGTTAGAAACGGGAATGCCGCCTACTCGTGCGGAAATAGCCCGTCAGCTTGGCTTTCGTTCTGCTAATGCAGCAGAGGAACATTTGAAAGCATTGGCGCGTAAAGGCGTGATTGAAATTTTGCCTGGTACGTCTCGTGGCATTAAGCTCAATATCCCTCTTGATAACGACGCACAAGAAGAAGAAGGCCTACCGTTAATTGGGCGTGTTGCAGCCGGTGAGCCGATCTTGGCGCAAGAGCATGTTGAATCGCACTACAAAGTCGATCCTGCACTGTTTCAACCCCATGCCGACTTTTTGCTACGCGTTAACGGTATGAGCATGAAAGACATTGGTATTTTAGACGGTGATCTTCTCGCTGTTCATCGCACCACTGATGTACACAACGGTCAGGTGGTTGTGGCGCGTGTAGATGAAGACGTCACCGTAAAGCGTCTAGAGAAACGCGGGCGTGAAGTATTGCTTCATGCTGAGAATGATGAGTTTGCACCAATAAAAGTCGATTTGGCGACTGAACATTTTGCGATAGAAGGTATTGCGGTGGGTGTGATCAGAAACGCTGACTGGATGTAGTATTTTAGCTTGTTTGTATAAAAGCGGCGCGTTAGCCGCTTTTTTTATGTCTTTTGTTCCTGTTTTTTTCTTCAATCTGCCAACTTAGGTTTTATCCTGCCCAGCAAACCTGTTGGTTTTCTGCGCGCTTATTTTTATCATTACTCACGTTATTCTTTCTATGAATGCTTCAAGTATTTTCCATTTTTTATTGTGAATTTTGTTTGAAATCGACATTGAGTCATCGATTACTTATTGATTTCTTAACTAGTTAGTCGAGCATTTACTTTAACCCCGTGTTCAAAATGCCTGTTTGATTCCAAGGGCATCCCACAGCAATCGCTTTCTCTTTTTTGCACTTGAAATCCCCGCGACCATTTTAGTAAATGATTAAAAATTAACCACTTCGTTAAATTTTTAATAGAAAAGACTAGACGGCACGACATTATTGCGCAATTCTTATACAGAGATTAACAAAATAATAACAATGGCTCTAAATTTGTTTTACAAGTTGAGGTTATGGGTCAATCGTTCGCAAACCATTTGGTAGGGCATCGCGCAAATTAATCAGCGTCTTTGACCACGCCATTACGGAGGTGCTGAGTGAAACAACTAACGACCGTTTTCGCAAAATGGTGTTCTAGTATACCAATTTTGCTTTTTTCCCCTTTGCTTTTTGCGCAAGAAGCAAGCGAAGAAGCCTCTTCGCTTAATTTGAGACGCGGTGCTACCGACATCAGTGGGCAGGTATACGACCTCCATATGTTGATGTTCTTCATTTGTGTAGGTATCGCGGTTGTAGTTTTTGGCGTGATGTTCGCCTCAATGTATCTACATAGAAAGTCCCGTGGCGCCAAGCCAGCTAATTTTCACGAAAACGTGAAGGTCGAAATTGCTTGGACCGTTATTCCTTTCCTTATTCTTATTTTCATGGCGGTACCCGCAGCGAATACTCTAATTGCTATGGAAGACACGTCTGAGCCTGACATGACGGTGTTAGTAACAGGCTCTCAATGGAAATGGCATTACAAGTACATGGATAGCGATGTCGAGTTTTATTCTTTACTCGCCACTCAGCGCGAGCAAATAGAAAACAAATTTCAGAAAACAGATAACTACCTGCTGGAAGTTGACCGTCCCTTGGTTATTCCTACTGGGAAAAAAGTACGCTTTCTTATTACCTCTGACGACGTTATCCACTCTTGGTGGGTTCCTGACTTTGCCGTGAAAAAAGACGCCAACCCCGGCTTTATTAACGAGTCTTGGGCCAAGGTGAATGAGCCGGGTATTTATCGCGGACAGTGCGCAGAGCTTTGTGGTAAAGACCATGGCTATATGCCGGTTGTGGTAATTGCTAAAGAACCCGCCGAGTTTGAAAAGTGGATGGGCGAACAAGAAGAGATTGTTCGTAAAGCAAAAGAAGAAGAGCAGCGTCTACTTTCTATGAATATGTCTATGGATGAACTGATGAAAGAGGGCGAGCGAGTATACAACGCAACGTGCGCTGCTTGCCATATGCCAAATGGTGAAGGTTTACCTGGCGTGTTCCCGGCATTAAAAGGCAGCAAGATGGCACTAGAAGATCAGCAAGGTCACATTGACATCGTGCTGCATGGAAAGTCAGGAACAGCCATGCAAGCGTTTGGAAAAATGCTAAGTCTTAAGGAAATTGCCGCCGTAGTCACTTACGAGCGAAATGCCTGGGGCAATAAAACTGGCGATATGGTTCAAGCCAAAGATGTCAACGCAGTGGCAAACGGAAACTAGGAGCAGACAATGAGCAAAGCAACTGAAGTTATTTCGCCAGATACCTCTGCGCCTCACAGTGGTCAAGTAAATGGTGGTCACCTACATGATGACCATGAACACCACGATCATATTCCTAAAGGGATAACGCGTTGGTTGTTTACCACTAACCATAAAGATATAGGCACACTTTACCTGTGGTTTGCCTTTATTATGTTTTTAGTTGGTGGTGCGATGGCCATGGTGATCCGCGCTGAACTATTCCAACCCGGTCTACAAATTGTAGAGCCAAACTTCTTTAACCAAATGACTACGGTACACGGGCTTATCATGGTATTTGGTGCAGTAATGCCTGCCTTTACTGGGCTCGCAAACTGGCTTATTCCCATGATGATCGGCGCCCCTGACATGGCGTTACCGCGCATGAATAACTGGAGCTTCTGGATTTTACCAGGTGCCTTTCTCATTCTATTGAGCTCGCTCTTTATGGAAGGCGGCGGCCCTGCTTTTGGATGGACTTTCTACGCGCCCCTTTCAACGACTTACAGTGGCGATTCGACAGCGTTGTTTGTGTTCTCTGTTCACATCATGGGTATTTCATCCATTATGGGAGCGATTAACGTGATTGTGACCATCTTTAATATGCGTGCGCCAGGCATGACCTGGATGAAAATGCCGCTGTTTGTATGGACGTGGCTTATCACGGCATTCTTGCTGATTGCGGTAATGCCAGTGCTCGCCGGTGCGGTTACCATGGTGTTAACTGATAAGTTCTTTGGCACGAGCTTTTTTGATGCTGCTGGTGGCGGCGACCCGGTTATGTTCCAGCATATTTTCTGGTTCTTCGGGCACCCTGAAGTGTACATTATGATCTTGCCCGCTTTCGGCATTATCTCGCAAATTGTTCCTACCTTCTCTCGAAAGCAGCTGTTTGGATACGCGTCTATGGTGTACGCCACGGCGTCGATTGCGCTGCTCTCTTTTGTTGTATGGGCTCACCATATGTTCACCACGGGCATGCCGGTGTACATGGAAATGTTTTTCATGTTTGCCACCATGCTTATCTCGGTGCCTACTGGCGTGAAAGTGTTTAACTGGGTAGCGACCATGTGGCGCGGCTCACTGAGCTTCGAAATGCCAATGATGTTCGCTATTGCCTTTATTGTGCTGTTCACCATTGGTGGGTTGTCAGGGCTAATGTTGGCGATCACGCCCGTGGACTTCCAATATCACGACACTTACTTCGTTGTAGCCCATTTCCACTATGTACTGGTAACTGGCGCGGTCTTTTCCATCATGGCTGCGGTGTATTACTGGTTGCCTAAATGGACGGGAAAAATGTATGACACAACCTTAGCTAAATGGCATTTCTGGTGCTCATTGGTATCGGTCAATGTGTTGTTCTTCCCTATGCACTTTGTGGGTTTGGCTGGTATGCCACGCCGTATTCCTGACTATGCATTGCAGTTCGCTGATTTTAATAAATGGATAAGCCTGGGTGGTTTTGCATTCGGTTTATCTCAGCTCATCTTTCTTGCCCTGCTTATCAAGGCATGCAAAAAGCAAGGTGAGCCGGTATCAGCGCAAGTTTGGGACGGCGCAGAAGGATTGGAATGGGAAATTCCATCACCCGCTCCTTATCACACGTTTGAAACGCCACCTGTCGTTAAGTAACGGTAGGTGGAGTTGTGAATAGGTCATTCCTTTCAACCGGCAAAAGCCGATGGGAATGACATTCACACATTGCAGGTGGTGAGGGAGATAAACGACTAAGCAAGCGTTTACCAACCTTCATCTATGGATTTACCCGGAGGTCACGTGATGTCACAGCAAAGCGCAAACAACAAGATGGTTATTAAACTTGTTGCTATTGTCATTGGCATGTTTGGCTTCGGCTTTGCCCTTGTTCCCTTGTACGACGTATTTTGCGACGTTACGGGTATTAACGGAAAAACCGAAGGCACGGCTGCGGTTTATCAATCGGTTGAGATTGATGAGTCGCGAGAAGTGACCGTCGAGTTTATTACTCGCACAAATACCGGTATGCCGTGGGAGTTTCGTGCTGAAACCAAGCGCGTGAAAGTGCACCCTGGCGAACTTAATACGGTGTCGTTTTATGTGAGAAACCCTGCATCAAGCAATATCGTAGCTCAGGCCATTCCCTCTGTATCCCCCGGAACGGCAGCACTGTACCTGAACAAGACTGAATGCTTCTGCTTCAATCAGCAGCCATTAGATGCGGGTAGTGAAGCCTATATGCCCATGCAGTTTTATGTAGACCCTCAGCTACCTGAAGAAATTACGTTTTTTACCTTGCAGTACACACTCTATGACGTCACAGCGCGAGCCAGTGACCTAACGACAACACCGAATCCCTTTATGGCTTCAACACCATCAAATGGCGAATAGGCCGAAGGGGTAAGGAGAAGAAAATGCAACCCGAAGTACAGAATCACGAATACCAAAAATATTATGTACCCGCACAAAGTCCATGGCCCATCGTAGGGGCCGTTGCTCTATTTCTTATCGCCGTAGGTGCGGGCAATTATGTGGTGCAAGCAACCAAAGGTGAAACAGGCTATGGCGGTCATATCCTTTTAGCGGGGATAGCAGTATTGCTCGTTATGCTTGTAGGTTGGTTTAAAAATCAAATAGACGAATCTATGGCAGGGCTTTACAGCGATCAGCTGGGGCGTTCATATCGACAAGGTATGAGCTGGTTTATCTTTTCAGAGGTAATGTTTTTCGCTGCGTTTTTCGGCGCCCTCTACTACGCGAGATTTATTTCCGTTCCGTGGCTGGGCGGCGCATCGAACAACGCTATGACCAATGAGGTCTTATGGCCGACCTTTGAGGCCATGTGGCCGCTGGTGTCAACGCCAGGCGGCACTTCCACACAGGAAATGAGTGCTGCGGGGTTGCCCACAATCAACACGGTTATCTTGCTTATCTCATCTATTACACTGCACTTCGCTCATGTGGGACTAGAGCAAAACAAACGCAAACAGCTAACCCTAATGCTGGGTATCACTATCTTACTTGGATGTGGGTTCTTGTTCCTACAGGTAGAAGAGTACATACATGCGTATCGCGACTTGGGGCTTACGCTTCAGTCAGGCATTTACGGCAACACCTTCTTTATGCTCACAGGGTTTCACGGCATGCATGTGACCCTTGGCACCATCATTCTAATTGTACTGTTTTTTAGGGTCTTGAAAGGCCATTTCACGCCTGAAAACCACTTCGCGTTTCAGGCGGGGAGCTGGTACTGGCACTTTGTAGATGTAGTGTGGGTCATGCTCTACATCTTTGTTTACGTACTTTAAAAGGAATCCCCAAACTCAGTAAGGCCTTGGGTTTGGGGTAATTAAACCGGTACCAATAGCGATAAGAATAATAATAACAATGACGGCAGAAGTGAGCACGCGTCGACCAATGTACTTACTCATAGGCCCTTTTGATGTGTCGTTTTTCATCATGATTCGCATCGCCATGAACAAGTTCACAATCATGTACAGCACCAACGCAACAAGGACTATTTTTATCAACATATTCACCTCTGTTTTTATTCTAATTTTGCATGGTGCGAAATAATCATGTTTTCTCGCACTCGCCACGTTATTCCTTGGTTACTCACGGGCTTTAGTGTGGCGATTATGTGCGGTTTAGGGTACTGGCAACTTGATCGCATGGTCCAAAAGCAACAACGCTTAGCTAGCATAGCGCAAAAGCAAAGTAATGGAACCTTGAGTTTAGAAGAGGCGTTGTCTCATGATGATCCTCGGGATATTACCGTATCGTTCAGCGGCGCAATAGACGCTAACCATGTGTTGCTATTAGATAATCAGATTCACAATCAGCGGGTGGGTTTCGATGTCATCGTACCGGTAAATACCAATGTCGGGTGGCTCTTGGTTAACTTTGGCTGGGTGCCTGCGCCAGACTTAACGCGCACGCTACCGGATATAAGTTTTACAAGCCAAACGCGCGAATTAATCGGCGTGCTTAGCGTGCCGGGTAACAACCCCTTAGTGAAAGAAACCAACATGGCTTTGTCGCAAAGCCCCGCGCTGGTACAACACATAGAATTCCCTGCACTAAGCAACGCCTTAGAGCGCAAACTTTTACCCTTTATTCTTCACCTTACCACGCCTGACCCCGCGTTTATTCGTGAACATCAGACCGTCGTAATGTCTCCTGAAAAGCACCTTGGCTATGCAGTTCAATGGTTTGGTTTAGCTATTGCCGCTGCAGCCATTGGCGGCTTTGCAATTAGTAAGAAAGGACGTAGTTATGAGTAATGCTGCTTCGAAAAAAACATTAATTATTATGGTAGCCGTGTTTGTTTTACCTGTTGTTTTGGCAAAGCTCGCACTTGATAACGATTGGTTTACTAAAGGCGCGACAAATAAAGGTCAGCTGCTCGCGCCGACCATCGACATGAGTGCGCTTTTAGAAAACGCGGAACCTAAATGGCGTTTGTTGTATGTGATGCCAAGTAAATGTGACGCAGTGTGCGAGAACGCACTTTTTAGCATTAACCAAGTGTGGCTTGCGCTAGGTAAAGAATCGGACCGTGCTCAAGCAGTGGTCGTTACTACCGCTTCAAGCGACCAAACTGCGATAGCCGCGCTAGAAGACTACCCTTTTGTCGAAACCTTACCCGTTACTACACCAACGGCGCTTGCCTCTAGCAGTGTTTATATTGTTGATACGCAAAATAACGCCATGCTCTTTTACGACATTAAAGACGATAGAAAAGACGCCGTGATGGAAAGCCGCAACATGCTGGCAGATATGAGAAAGCTCCTAAAATTATCGCGTATAGGATAATGGCCATGAAAAAATTAACCCTATTCAGTATTTTTTTGGCGGCGGTCGTTATTATTCTCGGTGCGTATACGCGTTTGACCGACGCGGGGCTAGGATGCCCCGACTGGCCTGGATGCTACGGTAATTTAACCGTGCCTTTGAGTGAGGAAAAAGTGGCACAAGCCAACGCTGCTTTTCCCGAACGTCCAGTTGAGGCGTTTAAGGCGTGGAATGAAATGATTCACCGCTATTTTGCAGGAACGCTGGGGCTGTGTGTTCTGGCTATTGCCATTATTGCTATTCGGCAGCGCGACAAAGGAATGCCCGTTAAATTACCTCTGTTACTGCTGGGGCTTATTATCTTCCAGGCAGCACTTGGTATGTGGACCGTGACGCTCAATCTGCTTCCCGTCGTAGTTATGGGGCATTTGCTGGGGGGCTTCTCTGTACTCTCTTGCCTGTTTATTCTCTACCTCCGCTTGCGCAACACCGCAGGCGATGCATCGAAAACTAAACAAGCGCCCATAGCGTCAGCTATGCATGATCAGGATATTACCGACTTACCTCAAGCCAAAGTCTTTCAACGAAACCTTAAACTTTTCGCCTTCATTGGGCTTGGCGTGCTTGTTACCCAGATTGCTCTTGGTGGATGGACTTCTGCCAATTATGCTGCGTTGGCCTGTACGGAAATGCCGGTCTGTGAAAGCGGTTGGCAGGAAAGAATTGATTTGGCAGGTGCATTCAGTGTGCCTGATGCAGACAACTATGAGTTTGGTGCTCACGATTACGGCGAACGAGTTACCATGCACATAGTGCATAGGTTCGGCGCGGTCATCACGTTTTTATACTTGCTAGCACTAGGTATAAGTGTGTTGGTAAGCCGCTACACCACAAGTAAACAAAAATATGTGGGTGCGTTTATGTTGGTAGCATTGTGCACGCAAGTGGCATTAGGACTTAGCAACATTATCTTTATGCTGCCACTGGCTATCGCTGTAATGCATAACGCGGTCGCAGCCGTGTTACTTCTCTCCCTACTCAACCTCATTTTTACCGTATTTTTGGCACTAGAAAACGATAACGTCTTCGGTACAGAAAAACGAAATACAGGCTCATTCTCAGGTTCGAAACCACTGCAGGGTGCAGGTGCATTTAGCATCCACGAAGCGCCTTTGCACGACCCTTTAAACGCGTCAACGTCTTCTCATATTCTCCCTAAAGCTCCAGGAGGTTTCCATGGCTAAATCGGTCTCTTTACATGCGCGCACTTCACGTCAGCACAATGTAGTCACGTGGCGAGATTACTATGAAATGACTAAGCCTAATGTCGTCATGTTGTTGCTGTTAACCGCGTTAGTAGGCATGTGTTTAGCTACGCCTTCGTGGGTAAACGCAACCGTACTTATCTGTGGCTTATTGGGTATTGGTATGTTGTCTGCGTCTGCTGCGGTTATTAATCACGTTGTCGACCATAAGATAGATAGTGTGATGGCGCGTACTTTTAATCGCCCCGTCGCAAAAGGCAAGGTTAGCGTAAACAACGCGCTGTGGTTTGCAGGCGTTTTAGGTGTGGTTGGATTTGTAGTGTTAGCTCTTTTTGTGAATATGCTAACCGCGTGGTTAACCTTAGCAAGTCTAGTAGGCTACGCGTTTATCTACACGATGTATTTAAAGCGAGCGACACCGCAAAACATCGTGATTGGCGGTTTAGCAGGGGCTGCTCCACCGCTTCTAGGTTGGACCGCGGTTACAGGGGAAATACATGCCCATGCCCTGCTTTTAGTGCTGATTATCTTTACCTGGACGCCGCCGCATTTTTGGGCGCTCGCTATTCATAGAGAAAAAGATTACGCCAAAGCGAAGGTGCCCATGCTGCCGGTAACCCACGGTGTGTCATTTACGAAAACGTCAGTGTTGCTGTATACAGTATTGTTGGGGCTTGTATGTTTGCTGCCCTATCTTACAGGCATGAGCGATCTCATTTATTTGATTGGCTCAAGTGTGCTTAACATTGGGTTTTTATACTATGCATTAAAGTTAAAATTCGATGCAGAGCCACAAACTGCAATGAAAACTTTTAGGTTTTCAATTATTCATCTCATGGTATTGTTTGTCGTATTACTCTTAGATCACTACATACCACTGAGTTTATGAATCAACGAACTACCGTCGGCCTTGTTGCATTTTTAGCGCTATGTGCAGGCATCGTAGGGGCGCTGTATATCGCGCCCCCAAATGTTGAAAGTCAGCCTGAATACTTTCAGACTTACCCAGAGCCGAGAGCATTATCACCGTTTTCACTTACATCTCATGAAGGTGAAGTGTTTGATAATTCGTCGCTTGAAGGGCAGTGGAGCTTAGTATTTGTGGGCTATACCTTCTGCCCCGATATTTGCCCAACTACCATGGCTGAACTGAACGGCATATATCCTGAACTAAAAGCATTAAATAGTGTCGAACCTATTCGAATTGTTTTTGTATCCGTTGATCCAAATCGCGATTCAATTGAAAGACTTTCAGAGTATGTGAGCTATTTTAATGAGGAGTTCATTGCCGTAACTGGAGAGCACAAGGCGCTATTCCCGTTTGTACGTAATTTAGGAATGATGTATGCCATTGCTGAAAGTACCGATAACCCCAACTATTTAGTTGATCACAGTGCATCTGTCGTACTTGTCGACCCTGAAGCTAGGGTGATAGGAAGATTCAAACCAAAAAGAGAGCCAGGAAAGCTATCGATAAGTGATTCCCAGCAAATATTGGCTGATATGCCAATAATAATCTCGAAGCAGTAATATGGAAATCAAAATAAGGCAAGGTGTGGCATCTGATGCTGCGCAAACTACGCCGCTTATATTGAATGCGGCGCAGTCTTTGTTAACGTCTATTTTTGGACAAAATAAAAATAAAACAGCTGAGGGCTACCTGTCTCATGCATGGGAGCTCGGTGGCGGGCAATATGGCTTTAAGAATCATTGGGTGGCGTGTAGCGGCGACGAAGTACTCGGTGTTGTGACCTCTTGGCACAGCAAACTTGGTGCAACATTTGATAGGGCGACCCTTGATAGCATCACATCGTACTTTACCCTCGATGAGGCTATGACAGTGCTCATGCGCAATCAGACCGTGGCCATCAATCTTACGCCGCCTACTAATACCGAACTCATGATAGGCCATCTCTCTGTTGAAGAAAGTGCCCGTCGAACGGGCGTGGGAACGATACTGGTTGATGCTATGCAAGCGCGAGCAGAAAAACTGAACAAACGTAAAGTGGTACTAGATGTTGAAGTGTCGAACGTGCCAGCCATTCGTTTCTATCAGCGCCATAGTTTTGTGGAAGAGTCGATAAATAAAGGTTTTATTCGATTTTCTAAACCTGTATAGGTAAACGTTTCCTTATATACGCGCGAGCCCAATCGATATGCGCTCGCGCTCAAGCATAGATGTGCCTTATCGACATGCCCTAGTCTGGGTAATTGCCGTTCTCATCTGCCACAAAGAAGGGCGTAGAGTACCAATAATAACGCCCTGATTGCGCATTAGACGGTGCTGTACAATTCACACGTGAACGTCCTACTGGCAGGGTTTCATCAAGGGTAAACGTAAGCACATTTTCTTCTAGGCTAGTCTCGATAGGGTCGCCGCCGAAAAAACAATTTACTTGTGTAAGGCGAACATCGTCACTGTCTATCGTTAAACTAATGGGCGATGACAGGTTTCGTGTTGTCATACGAGGGTCTTTATGTGAACTTTGCGTCACTGGCATGGCTAGACTATTAAGCTTGGTCTTTAGCGTTGCCAAATTGGCGTAAGGACCGGCCGCGGGGAAGCGCGGTAGTGCCTGCATGTCGCTAGATGGGCCCACAGCCCCGGAATGCTGCCCGAATCCAATGTAACCTTCAGCTTTGAGCTTATTAGCGAGCGCCGTGTTGTATTCACCAAACGGGTACGCTAAATATTTAAGGCTAATATCCAGTTTATCTTCAATCTTCTTTTCAGCACTTTCTACGTTCTGCCAAACTTTCTCCAGCCATGCGCGCTCGCCCATTGCTTGCTCACCGTTTAGCATATGAAGGTGGTCTAGCGTGTGGTTGGCAAAAACAACGCCATCGTTATGCATAGCAATAACTTGCTCCCATGTTAGCTGCTTAGGACCTACGCCAATTTCATCAGGGTTGATAAACACGATATAGGGAAAACCTAGGTCAGCCAGTATTGGGTGAGCATTGTCTAAAATGTTTGCGTAGCCATCGTCAAACGTAATCGCAACCGCATTTTCTGGCAGTGTAGTGTTGTGTTGTATCGCAGAAACAACGTCCTGAAGCGAAACAACAGTGTGGTGTGCGTCCAAGTATTCCATGTGCGATTTAAAGGCTTCAGGCGAAATACTGGTACTGGCTGGTGTTGAAGACGACACATGGTGATAAAGCAAAATGGCGGCGTTAGGCGTGGTGCTCACACTAGAGTCGATGTTACTACCACTTTGTTCCTTTGTAGTGGAAGTCGCATCAGCAACAGGGGTTGCATCTGAGCCTGAAGCAATGCTAGGTGAGACCAACAAAACATTGAAAATTCCCGCAAGCATTGAAGATAAGATCTTCAAACGCGTACGACTCGTCGTTCTATTTTGAATTACATTGTTGGTTTTCATATCATCATCCACTGAGTGCCTAATCAAATTCAATAGCATGGTAAACTCCAAATAATGCGACTTGGCCAATCTTATACATGGTCAAGCTGGTACGCATTTCACTTATGCTGCTGCATAGGTTGATAGTATATAGCGAAATTAACCCCTACTGAGATCATTTATGTCCCCTGCTCAACTAACTCAGCGCTCCTTTTTTGACGACCATTCCCGTCTGTTGGCGTTAGCGCTTCCCATGATTTTAGCGAATATTACTACGCCTCTATTAGGTTTGGTGGATACCGCGGTTTTGGGACACATGTCTTTACCAGCCATGCTTGCAGGGGCTTCGGTGGGCGCACTTATCTTAACGCAAATATACTGGGTGTGCGGGTTTCTTCGCATGTCATCAACAGGCTTGAGTGCACAAGCTAAAGGCTCACCGAACAATACATTAGAGTCAGCAAAAGTGCTGTGGCAAACGGTGGCGGTTGCTCTAGTGTTGGGGGCTGTGGTACTCGCTCTTCAATCTCCTATCTTGTCTATAGGCTTAGCTTTAACTCAGCCAAACAGTGAAGTTGCCCTGCATCTTCAAGACTACTTTTCGACGCGGGTATGGGGCGCACCAGCTGCCATGCTTAATCTGGCATTAGTTGGATGGTTAGTAGGGCAGCAAAAAACGCGCAGCGTCATGGCTATTCAAATTGTGGGAAATTTATTGAATGCGGGACTCGATGTAGTGTTTGTGTTCGGGCTTGGTTTGTCTGTAGCTGGCGTGGCGCTGGCCAGTGTTATCGCTGAATATACCATGGCTATAATGGCGCTAGCGGTGGCGTTTAAGCGCGTTGGCGGTGTCGCGTTGAGTGCATCGTGGTTTAACCGTGCAGCTCGGAAGGTACTGATGAAGCTTAATGGTGACATGCTATTGCGTAACTTAGCATTACAGGGCTGCTTAGCGTTTCTCACCATTCAAGGTGCCCGTTACGGCGAAACGTCGGCGGCCGTCAATGCCATACTCATGCAGTTCTTTGTTCTTATTGCATTGGGACTTGATGGCATAGCCTATGGTGTGGAAGCGCTGGTGGGTGAAGCCAAGGGGGCGTCTGACAGCAGCGAAGTGAAACGACGCACCTACCAAGGGTTAGTCTGGTCGAGTATTTTTGCCCTTATTTATAGCTTGATATTTTTCGCTGGCGGTGAGGCCATTATCGCGCTGCTTACCGAACATAGTGACATTGTAAAAGCTGCGCTACCTTATCTTGGTTTAATGGTATTACTTCCTCTATTAGCGCATTGGTGTTTTTTGTACGATGGCGTATTTGTTGGCCTTACCCGAGCCAGCGCAATGCGAAATACCATGATAATTAGTGCACTAGGCGTGTACTTCCCCGTTTGGTATCTCACCAAAAACCAAGGTAATGTCAGCCTGTGGTACGCCCTTCTTGCCTTCTTGCTCGCCCGGGGCGTGACATTGGCTTGGAGCTTTTATCGGTTAAATAAACGCGGTGAGCTAGCGATACCGCAAAGCTAGAGTTTTATAATGCTTCGCTGACCTTACTTAGGGAAGGCGTGCTGAGCACGCTGCCTCTCTCAGTTTTTCTAGGGCATCATTCAGTATTATTCTTGCTACTGTGTTTTTTTCGCGGTTCTTTTTTGCACAATGATAATAGTATGTAGTTCAGGGTGCTGATCGAATTCAACGTGACGAACAAACCCGCCTGCTTCAATCAATATTTCTATGTATCTATGTAGCCCCAGCGAGGCGTAGTAGACTTCTGGACCCATCACTTCGTTTGTGTGTTGGCCGCTTTCATCTGTACCCCCACAGCTAAAAAGCAACACTCCGTCATCGTCTAAGTGAGCCACTAGCTTCTTAAGCAAAGGCTCTTGCTGCGTTAGGGGAATATGCCAAAAGCTATCCCAAGCGCTAATAAACGAATAGTGCTTGGGGATAGTGAATGTACACACGTCGGCGCAATAGAAGGTATGAGCGGGTAATTGGGACGTCGCAATGGCCAGCATATCTTTGGAAACATCAATGCCTTCGTAAGCTAGCCCTGCGCTTTCGATAATCGGAACAAAACGATTGGTGCATCCGCAACCTATGTCTAGTGCGTAGCCTCGTTTCTTTGGTTTGTCTTTATTGCTCGCTTCGCCCTTACCAAGCGCTTCTCCCTTATCAAGCGCTTCGCTGGGCACCGTATCAGGCTCTTGTGATGGGGTGTCCGCTAAAAATGACAATGCTTTTTGGTAGGCGGTTAACCCATTTTTCTGATTAAATTCAGGACGAGTCCAAAGGTGTGTAATGGTGTCGTAGGCCTTGCCAGTTTCTTCAGGTGTCATATTCCCTCTGTTAGCTGCGCTTTTACTGGTTCAAGGTTAATTCATCTAGCAACAATGTATAGTGCAAAGAAGAGAAAAGGCGAAACCCGTTTAGGATATTGAGCGGCCAGACAGTAACACCTATGTAGTTTCGTTTGGTTAGGGCTTATATGTAGACATAACTAGGCATTACCCAAAACGCTATTACTCAAAGTGCTATTATTCAAAGGGCTTTGGGCCAAATAGACAGCTAAAAGTGAATAGCCTGCAAAAAGAGCGTGATCATTTAAGCAGGCAGCACTTGAGCTATTTTCTTACGATGTGCGTGGCACAGAGCTTGTTGCCTGCTGGGTCTCGCAGATAAGCAAGATACAGCTGGCGTTCCCCATTGCCTCGAATACCCGGTGGGTCCTCGCATGGCACGCCCCCATTCTCGCTTCCTACTTTATGCCATTCATCAACGATGTCTGGTGTTCGAGCGGCAAGGCCGAGTGTGGTGCCATTACCGTGTGTGGCAGCCTCTCCGTTAATCGGCTTTGTTAGCGCTAAAATACCTTTCGGCGTATAGTAAAAAACCCGTCCGTATTCATCAAAAACGCCTGGTTCGTATCCTAATACTCCTAAAATAGCATCGTAGAATTTTTTTGATGCTTCAAGGTCGTTCGCACCAATCATTACGTGGCTAAACATAGCTGTGTCCTCTGAAAATAGTAGGGCCAATTCCCTTTTATCAAAGTTAGGTTATGTGTGTTTCGCTACTTACCCTTTGCTAACGCTTTAGGGAGCTAATGCAAAATCTACCGCAGCTGAAGCATGAATAGCGGTAGTATCGTATAACTTAACTTTGGTGTGATGTTGTTGAACTAATAAGGCAATTTCTGTGCAGCCTAAAATGATGCCTTCAGCACCCTCGGCCGCCAGTTCATTTATAATGTCAATATACGCGTTACGGGATTCAACACAAATCACGCCCTTGCATAATTGTTCATAAATAATGTTATGAACCGTGTCTCGTTGTTGGGCATTTGGAGTAACAACCTCAATGCCAAAAATCTCTTTAAGGCGGGATGTATAAAAGGTTTGTTCCATGGTGAAGCGGGTGCCCAGTAGCCCAACTTTCTTAACCCTATCTTGTTGCAACACGCACCCCGTAGCGTCGGCAATGTGAATAAGTGGAATAGTGATCTTCTGCTCTATGTCAGCTGCTACTTTGTGCATGGTATTGGTACAAATTAATATGGCTTTTGCCCCCGCAGTTTCTAAGTGCTTCGCCTCGCGGATCAGTATATCGGCGGTTTTATCCCATTCTCCTTTATGCTGAAGCTGCTCTATGTGGGCAAAGTCAACGCTGCTTATTATCAGCGGTGCGCTATGAAGGCCGCCAAGTCGAGCATTTACACCACGGTTTATGGCTTGATAGTAACTGACCGTTGATTCCCAACTCATTCCGCCAAGCAGGCCCAGCTTCTTTGTTGTATTCACCACAGCTCCCTTTTATTTTGTTAGGCACTTTGCGCAACCTCTAATCTACCTATAACCTGAGACGAGCGCTAGGCGAACATAAATGAACGGGAGACAGCTGCGTAATGTAGAGTATGGCGTATGGGTAAAACTGAGTGCAAGCGACTGGCTTACATAAAGAATAGGGCAAGAAGATATGGCGTAGAGCCGGAAGTAATCAGAATTTAGGCGGCGGCTTTTTGTTTTTCATAAAAGAAAAGCGCTGAATAAAAATTCCCCAGTAACCCAACATGGCGATAGCGAAACCGACAAATAATATAAGAAGGCTCAGGTAATGCAGCGTGATATGAAGTTCACTTAAGGTAAACAACAGCAAGACGCCGACAACGAAAATAGATAGACCTATTTTGAATCGTTGCCAGCTTTTGTGAATGTCTTGCTTTAGCATGAGATAGTTATCGAGATATGCACTTAAGCAAGTGCAATATTACGCTTAGTAGTAAGAGTGCTCACCCGCTTGGTGCTCAGTCGCATCGCGCACGCCCTTAAGCTCGCCAGCGAATTGCTCGACCATTTGCTTCTCAATACCTTCTTTAAGCGTTACGTCTACCATTGAGCAACCATTGCAGCCGCCGCCGAACTGAAGTATGGCGTAGCCGTCGTCAGTCAGTTCTGTCAATACAACATTGCCACCATGGCTCGCTAACTGAGGATTGATTTCCGACTCAATCATATAGTTGATTCGCTCAATTAATGGTGCGTCGTCAGACACTTTACGCGCTTTTGCATTAGGTGCTTTTAAGGTTAACTGTGAGCCCATCTGATCGGTAACGTAGTCAATTTCCGCTTCCTCTAAATAAGGCGCGCTTTCTTCATCTACGACCGCATCGAAACCATTAAATGGCAAACGGGTATCCGTTTCTTCAACCGCGTCTGGTGGGCAATAGGACACACCACACTCAGCCGACGAAGTGCCTGGATTTACGACGAATACACGAATATTCGTGCCAGACTCTTGTTTACTCAACAGTTTTACGAAGTGAGCCTGGGCTTCTTCTGATATAGTTATCATCAGCAAGTCCTACATATTTTGAAATTTGGATTATTGTATCAAATTTACCTGAGTAAAACAGTCAGGTATTAATTAAATAAATTATTCCAGTGAATCGAATTTGTTGAGAGGCGTGCACGTCGACACTATTCTCAACCATAACAACAAGACGGGAAGCGCTATGTTCGCGAAATTGCATTACACCGCCAAAAAGAATCCATTCTCACTCGTTTCATTATTAGCCATTGGTACCATCGCCTTTGGGGCAGCAGCCAGTCAGAAATCATTAGCACATCCCGCCTCTGCTTCAACTGTTACTATTGCACCTGATGTAGGCGGGCAGCCGGTGACAGCATACTTACCTGACACGGTATCCTACAACCCAGCTATTCCCACGCCTGAATCGATACTAGGCGCCAACATTGGCGAGTGGCATGTGCGTCACGACCAAGTCGTCAATTATATGAAGCTACTTGCCGAGAAGTCTGACCGTATCACCATTGAAGAAACCGGCCGTACTCACGAAAACCGCCCACTTCTGTTACTGACAATCACAGCGCCCTCAAATAGAAACAATATTGAGGCGATGAGGCAGCAACACATTGATGCAATGGAAAGCGGCAAGAAAGTAGGTAGCGATGCTCCCCTTATTTTCTACATGGGCTACAGTATTCACGGTAACGAGCCTTCCGGAACCAATGCTTCACTTGCGTTGGCTTATTATTTGGCCGCGGCTGAAGGTAAAGAAATTGATGCCTTGTTGAATAACAATATTGTGCTGTTTGATCCGTCTTTCAACCCCGACGGGCTTTCTCGATTTGCTCAGTGGGCAAATATGCACAAGGGCAAGCAGCTGGTTTCTGACAGTCGACATCGTGAACACGATGAGGGGTGGCCGTCAGGTAGAACAAATCATTACTGGTTTGATTTAAACCGCGACTGGCTATTGCTGGCGCACCCAGAGTCGCAGGCGCGAATTAAACAGTTTCATAAATGGCGCCCACATATCCTCACCGATTTTCATGAGATGGGGACAGACAGCACCTATTTTTTCCAGCCTGGTGTGCGCTCGCGTAAAAATCCACTGACGCCTGATGAGAACGTTACGCTAACTGAAGCGCTTGCCCAGTATCACGCTGCCGCGTTTGATGAGCAAGGGGAGCTCTATTTTACCCAAGAAGCGTTTGACGATTTCTACGCAGGCAAAGGCTCGACCTATCCAGATTTACACGGCAGTGTGGGTATTCTTTTTGAGCAAGCAAGCTCACGGGGCCACATTCAGGACTCTATTAATGGCAAGCTTGCCTTCAAAGACACCATAGCAAATCAAATTACTACGTCTTTAAGCACTTTTAGAGGCGCATTGGCAAATAAGGCTGCTATTCTCGATTATCAATCGGGTTTTGTTAAGAGCACAAAGTCACTGGCTGAAAAGGATGAGCAGGTAGGTTTTGTTGTTAGTGCATCGAATGACACAGCTCGCTTTAACGCATTTGTTGCATTGCTTGAACAGCATCATATTAATTACGAGGTGTTAACGAAAGATGTTGAGGTAAGCAAAGTTCGCTATGGTGCAGGTAGCGCGATTTATATTCCTTCAAACCAGCCTCAATACCGTTTAGTAAAGTCAATTTTCTCTACCCAAACCTCGTTTGAGAACAACACGTTTTACGATGTATCAACGTGGAATTTGGCTTTGGCTTTCAATTTGGATTACGCGCCTCTAGATAGGGGCGATGCGCGAAGCCTAAAACTTAGCGACAGCACCGCACTTGCACAACCCGCACTTAATGATATTCACCCAGAGGCATACGCGTATGCGTTTTCATGGCAGCAGTACTATGCGCCAGCCATGCTGCAAACGTTATTGGAAGCTGGCGTTAAGGTGCGTAGTAGTGAAGAAGCGTTTTCCGCTATTAAATACGATGGCAACAGCATTGAGCTTCAGCCTGGCAGCATAGTTGTACCGAAAGGGCTGGGTCAGCCAGAAAACTTGGCGGCCATTTTGCGCGATGCGCAACAGCAACTTCAGGTGCCTGTGTTTAGTTTGCGCAGTGGGTTAACACCCACTGGGCACGATTTGGGTAGCCGGAGCATGGCACCTGTTACCTTGCCACAGGTGTTAATAGTGGGCGGCGAAGGCACCAGTGAATACGAAGCAGGTGAAATATGGCACTATTTCGACACAAAAGTGGGGCTGGCTGCCAGTATTGTTGAGCAACAACATCTGACAAGCGCGCTTAATGATCCGAGCGTTACTTATACGCACCTTTTATTCCCTAGCGGTGGATATCGCTTTACCGAAAGTGAAAGAACTCAAATTGAACAGTGGGTGAAAGCCGGTGGCGTGATCGTGGGGCAGAAATCCGCGTTGCGTTATTTCGCTCAACATAAATGGTTAGACGTAGAAATTGTTAGTCGAGAGAGTATTGATAACGCGTTCGATGAAAGCGAACTCAGCTATAAAGATGGCGCATCGTTATACGCCAGAAAGTTGGTGGCTGGCGCTGTGTTTGAAGCCGATATCGACAATACTCATCCATTGTTCTACGGCTATGATGACGACACACTGCCCATGTTTAAAACCAATAATATGATAGTGGAGGCCAGTAGTTCACCCTTTATAACACCTGCACGCTACACTGATGAGCCTCTCATGGCTGGGTTTAGTGACAAACGAATGGTTGCGCTAATGGCTGAATCAACTGCTGTGACGACTCAAAAAATGGGTCGCGGCGTTGTCATTGGCTTTACCGACAATACGCAGTTTAGAGGGTATTGGTATGGCACGAACAAAATGCTGGCCAATGCAATCTACCAATCGCACTTTATTCGCTAAATCAGTTTGAAAGGCGCGGCGAATGCCGCGCTTTTCAGTATCACCGCTTCTGATCACTAGGCTTTCTGATACAGACTGCTTTTAGGCGGTGGCGTAAATGCCGCGACCCACACCTGAATGTGTAAATTTGGGTAGCGTTTTTTGAGCCTTTTACTCAATGTATTTACGGTCACGCCGGTGGTGAGAACGTCATCGACAATTGCAACGCTGAAGTTGCTGCCATCTTTATTACCTTGCGCTATTGCTATCTCATCATCGATACACTGCGTCGATAGGCTAAATACACGGCTTGCGTTTTCGGCTCTCGCCATTTTGGATAAGTGATGCTGCACGCTAAAGCCCCGTCGTTTGGCCCACGACTGGTTAACTGGAATATTCAGCTCACTGCTTATGCTTTCACACAGAAGCGTAGCCTGATTGTAGTGCCGTCTAGCAAGTCGCCATGCACTAATTGGCACCGGAAGCAGCACATTGGGCACTGATAAAGTGCACTGTCGCATTTTATGGACAAACCAGTTACTTAATACTTTTCCTGCCGTAAGGGAATGCGTAAACTTTAACTGGTGAACCAGCGATGACATTGGCCACGTATGAAGTCCCAAAACGCGTAACGCGTCATAGTGGCTATGCTTGACGTGGCCTGCCACAGGGCCATATTGAAGTAAATTACTTCCGTGCAACGTGGCATCGAAAAAAAATATGTCATCTTCACACCAGTGACATACTGGCGTAGGACTTGCCTGATAACATAGCAAGCATGAAAGGTTCATAGTGTTGATTCCATCAACTTCCTTGAATTGTCGAACGTCGACCTGTTTTCATTATTTCGTGTTGCCTCAAAAACACGTGACTGCCTAAGGAGGTGTAAATGGAAAGTTTGCATACAAACGGCGAGCTTGTCACCCGTACTCAGGGTACAGGCGTAGATGTGGTATTTCTTCATGGTTGGGGTATGAACAGCGGAGCGTTCACATCCTTTATTCCTTATTTAAGCGATAATTTTCGCGTCACCACCATAGATCTTCCTGGGTTTGGGGAAAATGCAGAGTTCGTCCCGTCACCGTATAACGTGGAAACATTGGCTCAATCCATTGTGAACCAACTGCCAGACCAGTGTGTGTTGGTTGGGTGGTCATTAGGTGGACTAGTTGCGCAAAAGTTAGCGCTGTTAGCACCAGAAAAACTTACCGGACTGGTAACGATTGCTTCAACACCTCGATTTATAGCAGGGCCTTGTTGGCCGGGTATTGCTGCCGATTTACTTTCAATGTTCGAGACTCAGCTTGAAAAGAACTATCAGAAAACACTGGAACGTTTTTTGGCAATTCAAGCGATGGGCAGCGAAACGGCAAAGCAGGATATTAAGGCGATCAGAGAACAGGTAACCCAATTCCCAGATCCCGCCGAGGAAGCGCTTAAGAAAGGTTTACGCATATTGTCTACTGAAGACATGCGTCAAGACGTGGGGCGAATAACTACACCCACGTTACGATTGTATGGCAGGTTAGATAGTCTAGTGCCGACCAGCGGAATAGATCGTATATGTGAGCTACATCCGCAGGCCGATACCGTTGTTCTGCCTCATGCGTCGCATGCGCCGTTTATTTCACATCCTCAGCAAACTGCCGACATTTTATTTCGCTTTGCCGCTGGCGTTTACCAGCAAAAGGCGTCTTAATAAAGCGATGACATGAAGCTTCAAACCACGGCTTGCCGATAGTTTGAAGCTTTTCTTATCCTTGACAGCCTAATAAAAATCTTCTGCTTACAATAAGTTAATGACAGGGTGTAATACATGTCTTTCCATTTGTGTGAAATTGGTTAATAATTGCACATGAGAGGTTAGGGGTAGTGTATGACAAGTATTGATGGTTTAGGTGCAGGCTCTGCATTTGCAGCGGCTCAATATGGTTTACAAAATGCCAGCGACGGAATTTCGCAGGCAGCATCAAATATTGCTCAGCGAACTGCTGAGGATGCGGTAGCACCCGCTCAACCTATTGCGACCAATACCGACACAATAAACACGTCATCGAATTCAACGTCTACCTCCACGCGTCTCACTGACGACTTAATCGCGCTCAATGTAAACGAACGTAATGCCCAAGTCTCTGCCAAAGTATTAGGTGTTGCCGATGAGATGCTTGGTACCATCATAGACGTGCTTGCGTAGGTGGAACAGTTACGGTGAATATCGTTACACCAATCCTTAACGCCATTGCTTATCCCACGGCGAACATAAATACAGAGTCTGCACGTAGAGATAACGTGCAGCGTGAAACTATTCCCCAAGCGTCAGATTCCCAGCAAGGGGCTTCTCAAAAAGGCTTGGGGTCAGAAGCCGATAAAGCGAAGAGCCCCGGCCAGCCGCCAGCGCCGGTTACTTACGAACGCCCTCAGGTACAAACAGAACTTCAAGCTGCCTTTCAAAACGTATTTGGGCAACAGAAAGATAATGCGCAAGATGAGAGTGCAGGCAAGCAGGGCGCGCAAGACAGGCAACAAGAACAGCAAGAGAAACAAGACGCTGCTGAAATTGAGCAGTTAAAAGCCCGCGATCAGGAAGTAAGGGTTCACGAGCAAGCGCATGCTTCAACAGGCGGTCAGTACGCCGGTGCTCCGCAATATGAATACACTACAGGCCCTGACAATAAACGCTATGTGACCGATGGCGAAGTGTCGATTGATGTCTCAGAAGAAAAAACGCCTGAAGAAACGCTGAAAAAAATGGAGCAAGTGCGCGCAGCCGCCCTCGCACCAGCTGAACCTTCATCACAAGATTTAAAAGTGGCTGCAGAGGCTTCTCAAAAAGCCACAGAGGCCCGTAGCGAGATTGCCAAAGGCCAAACAGAAACGGCTTCAGCAGGTTCTACCTCAGCACAAAGCAATGGCATTGTTGCAGACACTGGGGCAGCCGTGCAGCCCGATACAAATATAGGCACCGCAACCGATTCTATTGCGGATATGGTGTTAGATAATCAATCTTCATCAGCAGACACACAAGGCTTTCAGGCATATGAGTCTAATGTGATGCAAACACGAATTGGCCGCATTCAAAATGCTTATTTGCAAGCTTACACCCCCTCTAGAGAAGGTTTATCGCTTCAAGCATGATAACGTGCAATTAACGCTAGCTGCTTAACATTGCACGAACGATTTAGCCCGTCATAGCTAAGGGCTAAATCGCGAAAAAAGTACTTTCACTTCCCTTGCATTGCCTTCAAACCAGCAGGCCCTAATAATCCAGTATTGCCTTTGTAAACGGATATTTAGGTGAGCCGCCAGTGATGTCTGAAAGTACCGAGTTCATGGTATCTACGTCGCTATCGAAGCCACCATGGGACGTGGCGGCGGTGGCATCACCTACTTTCCCCTCACTGTACTTAAACGTCACGTTAGGCAGCGGCTGATTAAACACAGCCATACCTAACAAGGGCATCTCTGGTTTGGATTCAAACGCATTTGATACTAAATAGAGCAACGACTTCTGGTAAATACGCGCCACGTGGTCATCTTTTTCCAACGCTTCAGATAAGTTGTAAACCGTGGTCGATTCAATGTGTTTCCCTTCTATAAGCGCAGAGAGCTTTTCGTTGAACAAGGGGTAGCTAATGGCTGGAGCCAGTAAATGCAGACTCTTAATCGTTATGTTTTCATCAACTTTACACAGCCTAGATAGGCTGTGTGCATGAAAAATAGAGCCAGCAGAATGCCCTACAACATGCAGCTTAATATCTGAATTGTCTTTCAAGTAGGCGGCCAATTGCGTTAGAAAATACGTACCATCTGATGTGGTACGGGTAAAAGGCGTGCAAGCGTCTGATTTCATTTCTCGCCACAGTGCGCCGCCTACTTTACGTGTTGCCCATTCTAGTATGCGGTCAGTGTAGTCAGTGAAGGCTCCAACTTTGTTGCTAATCTCTTTATTCTTAAAGCCCAGAATATCTTTGAGTTCTTCTAGCATACCCGTGTCGTACATGAAGTGAATTGGGTAAATATCGTTTTTAAGAAAGGTGTCTTTCATGGCAGCAATGCGTTTAGCCGAAGCTTTTATGCTATTTAAGCCGCCGTGTGCATATAGCATTACATGGCGATGGTTACTTTCGGAAAGTTTTTCAATAATGGCATCGACGTGGTTTTTATTGCTCCAATATTTACTTTTGGTATCAAAGTGTCCGTCGTCGAAATGAACGAAGTGATCTTGAATGCTCACCCGTGGTGTGGAGCGAGAAAACAAACCCTGTGCAATAGAGCGCGTAGCCTGATGGTAAGTTCCTGTGCCGGAGATAGGAAGTGCGAGTTGAACAACCCACGCATCCATAACGTTTAACGCCCAGTCATCGTAACGCCAAAGTGCCAGTCCTGACTTCTTCCAATCCGTCCCCCAGGAGTTTTGGATCCAGAACCCTTCATCGTTATAGCCAACAATGGCAAACGCATGGCCACCCATGGGTTCAGGCCTTAGGCTTATTACATCACCTTCGCTATCTTTCCAGCCTTCATGAATTCTGGCAGAAACAAAGATTACGCCCACTTCGTTAAGCGCCGCATGAAAATCGCTAATTTCTCGTTCAATACGGTAGTACGCACCTAGCCTGTGATTGCTTGCATTGTTAGCAATAGCTAGGGTCATTTCAAATTCGTTGCTGTGCTTAATATCTTCAGTTAGTGACTCGTTACATACGCCACTGTTGTACCACCCCTTAATTGCACCGCGGCAGCTAGAGCCTTCATACGCTTCACCTAACCACTCATCATGACGTTTAGCCATGGCATAAAGCATCCACGGGCTAACAGTATGTTTTCGGCCTTGCTGACGGTAAATGAAATTAATGGTAGCGGCCAATGCAAAGCCGGTACACGCTCCATCTTTACCTTGGTCTAAAATAACCAAATTGCCTGGCGGGTCGATAAAAGGCTTAAGTGGAGTAAGATTCGGTTGGTAATAACGATCCCGAAGGTCGGGGTAATCGGCGCTGACATTCAGCATGTTTTTTGAGACAGGCGAGTTCATAAAATCATCCTTTGATGAGGGCAGATAATCTTTGCTGTACAGTTGGATGATTACGCTCGTACACCAAAGGTTAGTGGCCCTTAGCTCATTATGGTTGTCCGAAAGTGCTGCCTAGAAAAAGGCTGTGGTCAAATGAGCAACATTACCTTCGTTAAACGTTAAGGCTCTAAAAGCATGTCAACGGCCTTGCTAAACGCTACCAATATACGAACTTCGGTTTCGGTGTGACCTACACCTCTTCATTATTTCGGTATTCTCTATTTTGGTGCTTTTGGTTAAAGAGTTTTTGGGCACATAAAATTTCTATGCGCCCGAACTAATGTACCACAATCTAATGTAGCAAAAACGGCAGGCTAAATGGAAGCGTGATACAAAAAGGGCCTGTCAGTGACAGGCCCTCTATAAGCAACAGTAAATTCGCTACTGTTTACTTTTTTGCTTTAGCAAATGCATCAGCAAAGGCGTTGCCCATGGCGCTGTTTTGAGGCTGGCTGTTGCGATTGCCGCCACCCTGATTTGAACGAGGGTTTGCTTTTGCGTTAGCACGCCCAGCCCCTTTACTTTGTGGTTTTCCTGCTGCTGGTTTACCGCCTGCATTATTGCTTTGACTCGGTGTATCGTCTAAGCGCATGGTGAAGGAGATACGCTTGCGAGGTACGTCAACTTCAAGCACTTTTACTTTGACGATATCGCCTGCTTTAACTACCTCGCGTGGGTCTGAGATAAACTTGTTAGTCAGTGCTGAAATATGCACCAGTCCATCCTGATGTACGCCTACATCAACGAACGCGCCAAAATTGGCTACGTTGCTAACCACACCCTCTAAAATCATGCCTGGTTTAAGATCGTTAATGGTTTCAACGCCTTCTTTAAACGCGGCAGTTTTAAACTCTGGACGAGGATCGCGGCCTGGTTTATCCAGCTCTTTTAGAATGTCTTTAACCGTTGGCAAACCGAATGCGTCGCTGGTAAAGGTGTCTGGCGACAGGCTTTTTAGCAGCTCGGTATTGCCGATGATGTCATTAACCGCAACAGCGGTCGTATCTACAATTTTATCTACCACTGGGTACGCTTCGGGGTGAACCGCAGAGGCATCAAGTGGGTTTGTGCCGTTTACAATGCGAAGGAAGCCTGCCGCTTGCTCAAAGGCTTTAGGCCCTAAACGTTCGACTTTCAATAGCGCTTTACGGTCTGGGAAAGCACCATTGATGTCTCTGAAATTAACAATGTTATGCGCTAGGGTTTTATTTAAGCCCGATACATAGCTCAAAAGCGCGGGCGATGCAGTGTTTAAGTCAACGCCAACGGCGTTTACACAGTCTTCAATAACACGGTCTAGCGACTTGCCTAACTGGCTTTGGCTTACGTCATGCTGATATTGGCCTACACCAATAGCTTTAGGCTCAATTTTAACCAGCTCTGCCAGCGGGTCTTGCAAGCGTCGAGCGATAGACACTGCGCCGCGGATTGACACGTCAAGGTCAGGCAATTCTTTTGAAGCAAGCTCAGAGGCTGAATACACCGATGCACCCGCTTCACTGACCATAATTTTTTGTGCAGTAAGCTCGCTGTTGTTCTTGAGCATTTCGCCAACAAGTTTGTCGGTTTCGCGCGAGCCAGTACCGTTGCCAATGCTGATTAAATCTACTTTGTATTGCTTGCACAACGTGGTGAGCGTGCGAATAGATTTATCCCACTGGTTTTGTGGCGCATGCGGGAATATGGTGTTGGTTGCGACCACTTTTCCTGTGCTGTCTACGACCGCTACCTTAACGCCGGTTCTCAAACCTGGATCTAAACCCATAGTGGTTTTTGCACCTGCAGGTGCAGCCATCAACAGGTCGTTTAAGTTTTTAGCAAATACCTCAATGGCTTCCTCTTCAGCGCGCTCACGAAGGGCGCTGAATAGCTCAGTTTCCATGTGTAAACCAATTTTGATTTTCCACGTCCACTGTACAACTTGAGCTAAGAAGTCATCTGCACTACGGCCGCGGTGCATAATATCGTAATGGCTGGCAATAATATGTTCGCAATGCGATGGGCCGTTGTCTTCTGACTGCGGGTCTGCATCTAGCTGAATGTGTAGCATGCCTTCGTTGCGGCCTCTAAACATCGCCAGCGCGCGGTGAGATGGTACGTTTTTGTACTTTTCACTGTGTTCGAAATAGTCTTTATATTTGGCGGCTTCTTGCTCTTTACCTGATACAACCGTGCTTTTTACATAAGCATTTTCAGTTAAGTACTTGCGCACTTTTGCCAGCAGTGTAGCGTCTTCGGCGAAGCGCTCCATTAAGATATAGCGGGCGCCTTCTAATGCTGCTTTAGTATCAGCAATGCCACTATCTGCGTTAACGTATTCGCTTGCTGCACTTTCAGCATCGGTATCTGGGGTAGAGAATAAGGTATCAGCGAGAGGTTCAAGGCCTGCTTCAATCGCTATTTGGCCTTTAGTGCGTCGGCGAGGCTTGTACGGTAAGTACAAATCTTCCAAGGTAGTTTTGCTGTCAGCACTGGTGATACTGCTTTTAAGCTCGTCGGTTAGTTTGCCCTGTTCCTCGATAGATTTAAGGATTACATCGCGGCGCTCTTCAAGCTCTCGCAGGTAGGTTAAGCGCTGCTCCAAGGTACGCAGCTGTGTGTCATCAAGGCCTTGTGTCACTTCTTTTCGGTAGCGCGCGATAAAAGGTACGGTAGACCCTTCATCAAGAAGTTTAACAGCGGCAGTTACTTGCGAAGGTTGAACGCTAAGTTCATCTGCAATTTTATTGATAATCATAAGTCGCTCTAAGATACTAAAAATTCGCGTCAGGCAATGGCGAATAAACGGTGTGTGAAAGGCTTATATACACAGCGTCGGTAGTGAAAATAGGAGCGGTGAGTATATCACCGCGGTGTAGGGGAAGTCGTCTGATCATTGTGTTACAAATGGGTGATTAAATAGGGCATATTAGTGCTCACAGTTTGTCTGTTGCGTCGTACCAAATACGGTTTATCCACCACTCTTTCGTGCCCGTTTCGGTTTTTACAACAAACTCATCGTCTTCTTCTTTGCCAAGCAGCGCTCGCGCCATCGGAGAGTCGATAGAAATGTAATCCTTTCGGCCGAAAATTTCGTCGTAGCCCACGAGCCTAAGTTCCATCACCTTGCCCGCTTCGTTTTCAATTTCAACCCAGGCACCAAAGAAGACCTTACCCTCTTGCTGTGAATCGTAGTCCACAACCTTTAGGTTTTCCAAGCACTTGCGAAGGTAGCGTACGCGGCGATCAATTTCCCGTAACTTCTTCTTATTGTACTGGTAGTCGGCATTCTCGCTTCTGTCACCAAGGCTCGCTGCCCAGGTTACCTTGCGAGTAATTTCAGGTCGTTCTTCACGCCACAAGAAATCCAGTTCTTGTTTAAGCTTTAAGTAGCCCTTTCGAGTGATAAGCGGTGTTTTCACAATGTCCTATAAATAATCCAGCTAATTACCCCTACTTTATGTGGGTAATAAGGCAAAACGCAATCTTTCTGTACGTCAAAAAGTGACAAAAGAGCCAGATTGAATAATTATTGAACATAAACCTTTCGTTTAGTGTCGTAGTATAAATAATAGTCAAACCATTAGGGGAAATGAATGCGTAACAGGATACCAATGTTGAACCGTCGAAGGTCGGGGAACGATCCGTTCCAAACCAGCGGTACTATCATCGGTTTTATGCTGTTTTTAAGTGGCGCGCTGTTATTGTTGTATGCCTTGCTTGATATCGTTGTTCGCTTAAATAGTATGCAAACCGTGATATATCTTATTTTAGGTTGTGCTATGTATAAGGTGGGTCAGTCTCTGTTAAATCATTTTGCTACGTTTAAGGTACACACAGAAAGACGGCGCGCCCCTCAGCGTTAAAACCTTTTGTTTTAAGCACCAAGTTTTAAGGCGAAATTGTTCCAAAAAGGCTTGGAATAGACCGTGAAATTTGGTCGATTTAGACTAAGCTTATCAGTGTAATTCGAGGCACCAAGCATATTGAATAACCCACTTTACTATTTGGGTACGCGCGTGGTGAAAACCCACTGGCTCGTAGGGAAAAGGTAAGCAAGGATCACGCTGACTCACTAAAACAAAAAAGCCGACGCTATGCGTCGGCTTTCTCTTTTTCTTAAAGCACTAACTTATTCCGTTGGCGCTTCTGCTTCAGGCTTGACCACTTCTAGCAACTCAACGTCAAAGATAAGCGTCGAGTTTGGCGTGATTGCGCCAGTAGAACGCGCACCATAAGCAAGTTCAGATGGGATATGGAAGCGATACTTTGCGCCTTCTTTCATCAATTGAACGCCTTCAGTCCAACCAGAAATAACGCGATTAAGTGGAAACTCTGCTGGCTCGCCACGCTTGTAAGATGAGTCGAACTCTGTGCCATCTAGCAAGGTGCCACGGTAGTGAACTTTAACCATGTCAGTCGCTTCTGGGCTTGCACCCTCGCCTTCTTCAAGTACTTCGTACTGAAGACCAGACTCGGTAGTTACCACGCCTTCTTTCTTACCGTTTTCTTCTAGGTAAGCTAGGCCTGCTTCAATATTTTTTTCAGCGGCTTGTTCCGCCATTTCTTGCTGCTTAGCGCGAAGTACTTCTTCGCCTTGTTGAGCGATTTGCTGAATCTGCTCTGGCGTAAACTTAAGGGTGTCGTTTAGACCGTCTTTAAAGCCTTGTTGTAGCGCATCTTGGTCTAATGTTAAACCCAGTTGCTCTTGTTGTTCGGCACGGTTGCTAACGAACAAACCCATGCTTGCGCCCATGGCGTAAGCTTGCTTTTGCGTATCTGTCATTTCTTCTGCTGAAACAGAAGTTGTTTTTGCACTATCAGCGCTTGTAGAAGCGGCCTCATCAGATGTATTTGGCTGGCAAGCGAAAAGGCCTAGCGCAGCGATAGTAGATAAGGCAACGAGCGACTTCTGCATAAAAACGTCTCCATAAATTTTTATCATCATGCGTCTATGTCTATACTGCTGCATCCAAGGCAGTGTGCACGATAGTTAAAGATGCGTGATCCATGCTATGTTAAACCTAGCGTTTACAAAGCGAAACCCATTTGATTATGTTTAGGCCTCAAATGTTCCATAGAATAGCGTTACTCATCGTACTTATAGGTAATTCCATGGGATGCTCTGTCCCTGATACTACGCCAATACAGCAGTGGCGTCATGTAGAAGAAGGCGCCTATGCCGCAGATATTTCTACCGACGGCACGTTAGCGGTGGTTTCTGGCGTGAATAATGGGGTAAACGTATGGCGAATTGGACAAAGTGATCCCCTTTATCACTGGAGCCACCAAGGTGAAGGTGACAACCTGGTCATGTCAGTGCACATTAGCGCCGACAAAAGCTATGTTGTGACCGCTGACCGAGAGGCGTTTGCCTTATGGAGTCTGGAGACCGGCGAGCCTGAAGGTTTTTGGCGCATTGACGAGTCATCAATTAGAGATGTGGTGGTTACCAATAATGGTAACGGCATATTGGTGGCGCGCTCAAATGGCAAAGTTATGTACTTTGAACCTCGTACTTCGCGTCGACTGGAGTTTTTAGGGCATCAAGAAAAGGTTAACTCCATTGATATTTCCCCTAACGGTAAGTTCGCATTGACGGGGGGCAACGATTACATAGCGTATTTATGGAGCACTGACACTGGGCAAATAATTCATACATTCACCCACCCCACGCGAGTAACAAAAGTAGCGCTTGATGATGAAGGCCGCTTTGCTTTTACTGCGGACAGCCAGAGCAAGTCGCAAGTGTGGAATGTGCAAACCGGGCAGCCTGTGGCATCCCTCAAATATGCAGCGCGTCAGAAAATCTTCACAGACGTTGAGTTTTCCAAAGATGGTCAGTTTTTACTAACAGGCTCTCCCGCCAGAAAAGTATACCTGTGGGATTTGAAAACTGGCGAGCAAGTGCAGTCCATACAGGTTGCATCACGAGAGTCAGTTTCACCACCAACCGCAGTTGTGTATGGCGTCGCCTTCCTCCCCAATGATAATATATTGTCCATAAGCAGTAGTGGCCTTGCCGAAGAATGGCAACGAGAGAGATAGAGAATTTACATGACAGAGAAAAGCGCTGAGCATCTACAACAGCAAATAGATAGCGCGAATAGCTATATCGAAGAGCTTCAAACTAAAGTTGCGTTTCAGGAGCACACCATTGAGGCGCTAAACGATGCGCTGTCTTCGCAACAAAAGCAGCTTGACGATTTAGCCTTTAAAGTACGCCATGTCGTTGACCGCGTTAAGTCTATCGAGCCGTCTAATATTGCTAAGCAGTCAGAAGAAACCCCGCCTCCGCATTACTAGAATAATTGAAGCGCACTAATAATTGCAGCGCGGTATTCATTTGGATCACGTCCATTGGCGATGACACTTATTGCGGGGCGCTCATCGTGGGAAGAGGCCTGTGAAGACATCAAAGGCGCTTCGTTGATGTGCAGTAGTGTTGAAAAAACATCACGCTAGTTCATCTTGTTATGAGTTAGGCGAAGTCTTCATTTAGCCAGGATATACATTTGAATTACACTTGCGCCCCGATACAAAGGCTTCAGCAAAAAGAAGCCTTTTTTACTATTTAAGAGAGTGAGTTATGAGCGATTTTGATATGGATGCGTTTGATAGCATCGATTTTGACTCTGTTGAGCAGTCAGTAGCAGAGAAACAGGCTGAAAAAGACAAGCAAGAGAGTCAAGAGATTGAAGGTATGCGCGACGGCGCCAACGACTGTGGCGATAGCTGTACTATTTAAGCGCGCTCAGCGGCGAGGGCTCTTAATTTTCAGAGCCTTCCGGCGCTTTCAACTTATCCAGCTCGAGTCTATCCAACTCTATACTTTTCTCCACATCGCCGTTAAAAGCTTCGATAAATGCATTTTTTAAAATCGCGGTAAATGCCTCCCATGTTTGGGTGTCAGGGCTTGATAAATCGCCTTCAACAGGAATGCGTGTGGCAATTTGGTCTTCGCTTTGATTTTCAAACAGTTCGGTGACAAACGCGGAAATGGCTTCGATACTGCCTTCAATAAAACCATCGCCGTCACGTTCAATGTCACCCTTCCAAGAAAATACCTCCACATTATGCAAAATGGGTTTGATATAGCCTTTTACTTTCCCTTCATTAGACGCCACTTCAGCCGCAAGTGTGAGGGTGCCGGCTTCCAGATCAAACGGTGCGTAGGTATCAAGCAGGTTCTTAAAGTTCACTAGTCCAACGTTGTCAGCTTGAATATCAACGTCAAATGTGGGGGCTGTTGTTGCGGGGTTGAGTTTAGCGTTTAAGGATATCGTGCCCTGCTGTGCCGTTTGTCCTTGCGCTTTGGCCGTGGCTACACGTGAGTCTGACAAGTTATCGCTATTCACCAAGTTATTCACTTCAAGCTGAATATCATGAAGCGCAATGTCGATAGCCGGAGAAGTATCGGGGTTGTGGAAAGCGACTTTTCCTTGGTTAATAGTTAGCTTGTCGATGCGTAACGGGAAGAGTTGGTCGGCGATAGATAACCAGTTTTCATCCTTACCAGACTGGCTTCTCTCCTCCGTGTTGCCGTCTACAAAATTAATCTCGGGGGAATTAACAATGACTTTTCCCACCGCTGCACCTTTGAAAAGCTGTGACCATGAAAGCGTAAACTCCACATAGTCAGCTTTAAATAGCGGTCTATCTACTTGCCCGTTCGCCTTATAAAGCAAAACATGTTCTAAACTGTATGCGCCGCGCCATAGCATTAAATCTACATCGCCCACGCGGCCGTTATACGCTTTTGACTGACTCAGCGTCGTGTTGATGTATGACGCTGCGGCGTAAGGCAAGTAAAGTCTTATGGCAATAAGCGTAAGCAACAAGGCTATAAGGACATAGCAGACACGTTTTTTAGCATGTTTCATATTTCACTCCTTTGCGAAGGAAATACAAAAATTATGCCTGAGCGACCTCTTTCGTTAGGTAACGAGGATACCCAGCGTTGGCGTGGCATGAAGAGACGTTTGCAAAAAGCCTGAGCACAGCGTTGTAAGGTGTTACACAGGCTTAACGGTAAGATTTACTGAGACGTGGGTAGGAATGTTAGTGCGGTTTAAAGATGCCAATCACATTTTCGTTTGCGCGTGTGGCGGCACTCACCTTTTCATCAGTTTGCGCTTCATTGTATCCACACGCAACGCACTCCAACTTTTCTACGTTATTTTCAAAATATAACGAAATCGTATCTAGCTCTTGGCATTTTGGGCACGTAGCCCCTGCAACAAAGCGGCGTTTTACACGTTTTGACATACATACACCTTTGGAGAATTTCGCGATTATTATACCTTGAAATGGTAAGTGTTGATCAGCTTTTACCTTAAGTTTTTGATATTATACGCGCCCTAGTTTGTTCCATCACAGGTTACTCATGATAAAGCTTTCAAATGTATCGCTACTTCGCGGTCGCAAAATGTTGCTAGAAGAGGCGTCGGCGCAGGTTTTTCCAGGCCACAAAGTAGCGCTGATTGGCAGCAACGGCTGCGGAAAGTCCACGCTTTTTGCACTGCTGAGAAGTGAGTTAAGTGTCGATGCTGGCGACTGCAGCGTACCGAATGACTGGCGAATTGTAAGCGTGGCACAGGAAACGCCAGCAACTGACCGAACTGCGATAGACTATGTGGTGGACGGTGACAAACATTTACGTAATCTACAGGCGCAATTAGAAGCCGCTGAAAAAAGCGGCGACGGTGTAAAGATTGGCCAAATTCACGGGCAGCTCGAGCAAGCGGGAGCATACGACGTGGAAGCTCGCGCAGCGACCATTCTGTCGGGTCTTGGGTTTACCAATGTGCAGTTAAGCGCACCAGTTAGCGATTTTTCAGGTGGCTGGCGTATGCGCCTAAACCTAGCTCAAGCACTGCTTTGTCCTTCAGACTTACTGCTGCTTGATGAACCTACTAACCACTTAGACTTAGACGCCGTTATTTGGCTAGAGAAATGGCTTCAACGCTATGCGGGAACGCTATTGCTGATTTCTCACGATAAAGCTTTTATCGACAACACGGTTGCGCAAATTATCAGTGTTGAACAACAGAAGCTTATCACCTACACCGGTAACTACTCGTCTTACGAAACCCAGCGCGCTGAACGTATTCGCTTGCAAAACATTGAATATGAAAAGCAGCAGCAAAAAGTAGCGCACCTCAATTCGTTTATTACCCGATTTAAAGCTAAAGCGAGTAAAGCTAAGCAAGCGCAAAGTCGTATTAAGCAGTTGGAGAAAATGGAAACCTTGTTGCCAGCCCATATGGCAAGCCCATTTAGCTTTTCTTTTGCGCCGCCGTCGGCACTGCCAAACCCGCTTGTGCAAATGGAAAAGATACAGCTGGGTTACGACGACCATATTGTGCTGCAACAGGTGAAACTCAATTTAGTACCTGGCAGCAGAATAGGTCTTCTAGGTCGAAACGGGCAGGGTAAGTCTACGCTAATCAAACTATTGGCGGGTGTGCATGCGCCAAAACAAGGTATTTTTAATACGGCTAAAGGCCTTAAGATTGGTTACTTTGCTCAGCATCAGTTAGAAACATTAGATGCTAACGCTACTCCGCTTCTTCATTTGCAACGCATTGACGAAAAAGCCACCGAGCAGCAACTTCGCGACTATCTGGGCGGATTTGGATTTAATGGCGATGAAGCGTTAGCGCCTGTGGCACCTATGTCGGGCGGTGAAAAGGCGCGCTTAGTATTGGCGTTAATTGTTTATCAGAAGCCTAACTTATTGCTGCTGGATGAGCCTACCAACCACTTAGATTTGGAAATGCGCCATGCGCTAAATATCGCGCTTCAAGGTTTTGAAGGCGCCATGGTACTGGTCTCGCACGACCGCTTCTTACTCTCCTCGGTATGTGAAGATTTCTATTTGGTAGACAGTGGCGAAGTTGAACCATTTAAAGGCGACTTGGATGACTATCGCGACTGGATTTTAAAACAGCAGGCAGCGGAAAAAGCCAAGGCCAACAGCGACGCCAAAAACGAAGAGCAACAAGAGGCTGGCGCGCAGAGTAAGCCGGAACGCAAATTAGATCGTAAAGAAGAAAAACGCCGTGAAGCCGAGTTTAGGCAAAGGGTTGCGCCACTTAAAAAAGCCATTGAAAAACACGAAAAAGCCATGGAAAAATGTGGTGCTGCTTTGGCTGAGGTGGAAGCGTCACTTGCCGATACTTCGCTTTACAGCGAAGACAAAAAGGCGCAGCTTATGGGCCTACTCGACAAGCAAACTCAACTTAAGCAACAGCTTGAAGAAGAAGAGATGGCATGGCTAGATGCCCAAGAGCAAATTGAGCTAAAACGAGAAGAGTATGACAATGCCAACGCCTAATATCGAAAACCGCGCGTTTTGGGAGTATAGCGTTTCTCGCTATACCAAAGGTGATATGGCTCCCCTTGCGCTTTTACTGCAAGACAACCACAAGGTTAATGTAAACGTTCTCTTGCTGATTTGCTGGTGTTTAGAGAATAATGTCATCATTAATTTGCCACAGCTTAAAGCAGTGATTGCGGCATCAAATGCGACCGAAGAAAAGTTACAGTATCACCGTGCAAGGCGAAAGGCTGCGAGCCCCGAAAAAGGCGGAGACCAAGCAGAATATGACGCACTCAAAGCACAAGAACTAGAGCTTGAAAGGCAGCAGCAGCACGATATTGTTGCGTCGTTCAATGAGCAGCCAGTCACGCATCTGGGTCAAGGGCAATCTGTATCGTCTAACGTATTTAACGCGTCCATCGCAGCGTTTATAAATGCATACGGACTGCGAGACAACAACGAGGCGCGCCAACTAGTGAGCCTAGTGGTTAACCAACTATCGTAAAAACACAATAAGAAAACAAAATGAGTAAATCAGCGCTATCGCATGGAAAGATAATAAAAAGCAGCTTTAAGGTGCCAGGGTGGGCGAAGAACCGTCATGTGCAAACCATATGGCCGCGTTTTATTCAAAAGCGGTTGCCTTTGTCTTACGACATGGAGCGTCTCACATTACCCGATGACGACTTCGTCGATGTGGCGTGGGGGCCAAAACCGCAGGAAACATCGGGTATCGTGGTGATGTTTCATGGTTTAGAAGGCAGCATTAAGTCGCATTACGCGAACGATATGATGGCTCAATTGTCAGTGAATGGTTGGCAGGTGGTGATGATGCACTATCGCGGCTGTAGCGGCGTGCCAAATTTAAAAGCGCGGGCGTATCACAGTGGAGAAACAGAAGACCCCAGCTTTTTCTTAGAGTGGCTTCACGATAAATTTCCACGAATTCCTAAAGTGGCCATCGGCTTTTCCCTTGGCGGCAACATGCTATTGAAACTGTTGGGCGAAAACCCTGCGCAAAAGTGGCTTAAGGCAGCGATTGCCATTTCTTCACCTCTTAAACTTTCTGAATGCGCTAAATCAATTAACCAGGGTTTTTCTCGCGTATATCAAAAGTATTTACTTACTAGCATGAAGGATACGCTGCGTAAGAAGATGGAGTACATCGATTATCGCAAGCTTATACAGCTAACAAAAACTGATGTGGAAGAGATCACCAGCTTTACCCAATTCGACGAGAAGATCACAGCGCCGCTTCACGGCTTTGCAGACGCTCAAGACTACTATGAAAAGTGTAGTGCGTATCACTTTTTAAGCGCGATCCACTGTCCTACACTGGTATTGCATAGCATTGATGACCCCTTTATGAATCACTTAATTGTGCCTAAGGAAGAAGAGCTTGCGCGCAACGTTACCGTGGAGCTAAGTGAACGAGGCGGTCACGTTGGGTTCATGCAGGGTTCTATATTAAATCCTAAAGTATGGCTGCACGAACGGGTGAAACGTTTTGTAAGTGAAGCCTTACCTGTAAATACTACGTGTCGTTACGTCAGCCGCTAATGTTGATGTCCTAATAATTTACCCAAACGCTTTTTATCAGGAGTGTGAATGATAATCCCCATTGACGCGCTAGAAGCCGATACGCTTTATAGCTTGGCTGAGTCTTTTGTTCTGCGAGAGGGCACGGACTACGGCGCTGAAGAAGTTGCGCTAGATGTGAAAGTGCAGCAAGTGTTAAACAGACTCAAGTCGGGTGAGGCGGTGCTGATCTATTCAGAGCTTCATGAAAGTGTAGATATCAAAAGAAAAGAAGATATTGAGCCAAGCGAATCTGAAGAACAATAGACACAAAAAAGCCGGGTCGAGCAACCCGGCTACCTACCTGAGGAGAGGAAGGCTTAAAACGCGTACCGTGCAGTTACCTGCATAATGTCTAAATCATCAATGATTCTGTAGTTTGCACCCACAGCCCATTGTGGCGTGATGTAATAGTTAGCGCCTACTCTAAATATCGCTTCACCATCGTCTACATCGTAGTAGCCAACTTCACCCGCCAGCTCTACCTGCTCTGTGATCATCGAGCGAAGGCCAGCATTAATGCTGTAACCTGTTTCGTCGTTTACGTCACCGTCAATACGCTCTAAGTTGGCACCAAAATACGCGTCTGTTGTCGCGTTAACAGGTAAACGGTAACCCGCACCTAGTGTCAGCATATCAAAGTCAAAGTTGCCCTCTTCAAAGAAGCTATACTCGCCGTTTAGGTACCAGTTGCTGTTCAATAGGTATTTACCGTTAACGGTTAAACCGTCTGGTTCAAAAGACTCATTGTCGTCAAAGTCCATTTTGGTGTAACCACCTTCTACGTAACGCCAGTCAGGCTTGTCGGCCATAGCTGTAAGAGGAAGTGTTGCCGCAGTTAGTGCTGCTGCAATAAGTGTGAATGATTTACGCATGTGATAACTCCTTAGTATGTTAAGTAACCCACCTTGTTCATCGCGAATGTTCTCGATTTGCTGTAAATGTGCAAACCCAATTGCAAGTCAGCGCTTAACAGCGCGCTACAAAAGGCTACTTGGTTGATGAACACAAAGCCGTACTTGTCTTCATGCCATCTTTGTTATTTCCGTTAAGAAATAGTGTCCGATTTATTTATCAACATGATGAATAGCAAAGCGTTTGCCAACTTCGTACTAAATCACTACTTTGTTATGTCTTAATTTATCTATGTCGCTAATATTTATAGATAAAATACGTCTGGCTTTTTAGAGGCTACACATTTGAAATGTTCAAAATCAAAGTTTGATGTATTCCTAGTAAAACGTTGGCACACAAAACTGTCTCTAAAAAACAACAGTTATCCTTTTGTCTAACTCATCGGACATTTTTACAAGCCAGTGTTCTCCAATAATCCACAATGCGTGTGTTTGTAAGGCATTGTAAATTATGAGAAATATAAAAAATAACGGCGACTATTTCGTGTTGGAACAGCTTTTGCTCAAGTCTCTGTGTGTTATCCAACATTCACTTTAGCCCTTCGGCAAGGAATTCGGTTTTTCACGATATTAGTGGATAAAGAAAGGAAGAGAGCGCCTTTCTCGCGTGGCTTCAATCAATACCGTTTTTGTAAAAGACGCTTTTCAGTAAGTAAGGCGTGTAACGAGTTATTGATGGTCATCTGGATAACCATTGCTTTCATAAGGAGAGGACAAATGGCTAAGCCAGTTTCGATTTTCGGTAAAGATTTACAAACGAATGTGCGTCAGCGCAATAAGCTGTCACACCTTCTTTTAGCGATGAGCAGTGTCATCGCATTATTTGCGTTTCATCAAGCCGGTGCAGTTGAGGTTAACAACGATAATCAGCCTCAAAAAGCATCGCCGGTTCTTCAGTCAATTATTGATGCTGCACGCCAGTCAGCGACAGAGAGCTACGAGCAGGACGATCACGGGTTAAACAGCAAGCTTAAAGAAATTGACTACACCACGTATCGTTCAATTCGCTTCAAGCCCGAGCAGAGTCTTTGGCATGGCGAGAATGACTACGAACTGCAGTTTTTTCACCCGGGTTTTTTATATGAATACCCCGTCACTATCCACACTATTGGTGAAAGCAATAAGCCTGAACGCCTAGCGTTCAACAGTGACATGTTCAACTACGACGGGTCTGCGTCGGGGTTAGCTGGGCTAACGGACGAAAAGTCAGGGTTTGCTGGATTTCGCGTTCACTACCCTATCAAGAACGAAGAGTACAAAGACGAATTTGCTGTATTTTTGGGGGCATCGTACTTCCGTCTTGTAGGTAAAAATCAAGTGTACGGTATCTCTGCACGAGGTCTTGCGATTGATACGGCGCTAGCCAAAGGCGAAGAGTTCCCCCACTTCACTGAGTTCTGGGTCATAGAACCGAGTGAAGGTAAGCCTATTACTGTTTATGCGCGTCTTGAAAGCCCTTCTGTAGCGGGCGCGTATAAATTTGTTATACAGCCTGATATTGATACCAGCGTTAAGGTAGAGAGTTGGTTATTTGCCAGAGATGACGTGAGCAAGCTAGGCATTGCACCGTTTACCAGTATGTTCTTGTATGGCGAGAACACAGAAAAGCGTCATGACGACTATCGTCCAGAGGTGCATGATAGTGACGGTGTACTCATGGTAACTCACGCTGGTGAAGAAATTTGGCGCCCGCTGACTAACCCTGCACGCCTTCAAGTCACGTCACTTAGCGACGCAAATCCTAAAGGATTCGGCATGCTTCAACGCGACGGCGAATGGGATAATTACCTCGACGCAGAGGCCAATTACCATATACGCCCAGGGCTATGGGTGACGCCAGAAGCTGGTTTTGAGAAAGGCCGATTAGAAGTCGTCGAAATTCCGACTAAATCCGAAATTCACGACAATATCGTGGCATTTTGGACGCCTGAAAAGCCATTCAATTCGGGCGAATCACTGTATTTCGCTTACGAGCTTAAAACCGTAGAACAAAATCCGTTTGTCAGTGAACTGGCCTCAGTAGTACGTAGCCGCCAAGGCAAGGCTGTGTTGCCGGGTGACGAGTTTAAAAACGACAGTCTAAATACGACACGACAGTTCAGCGTGGACTTTAGCGCGCCTTCTGCCGTTGCTTTTGATGACGCGTCGATGAAGCTGGTGGTACAGGGTACCAACGGCACGATCTCTCAGCAGCGACTTTACCCCGTAGCTGACGGACAAGAGTGGCGGGCCACCTTCTTTGTTAAGCCGAAAGAGAAGCAGACGGTAGATATGCGCGCTTACATTGAGAAAGACGGTAAACGTGTGAGTGAGGTTTGGAATTATGTCTACCAACCAAAGTAATCGCGCTTGCGCAGCGGTATCGGACGAGGCTAAAGCCGTGCCTCAGGTTAAAAGTGATGGCACTGCACGTGCTTCACATTTCATCTTAAAAGGAGAGCATATGCGTTTGTTTATCATGGCAATGCTAGTTATTCCAAGCACGGCACTGGCCGGTTGGAGTTTGTACGAAATCTTTTTACCTAACGGCCTTACCAACCTAGAGATTGCACAGTTGGGGTTGGGGCTAACCCTATTCGCCTGGTTGTGTATGGCGTTTTGGACGGGCATTATCGGTTTCTTTCTACAGCTTTTTAACATCGACCCGTTGAGCTTGCGCAGAAATCAAACGCCTCCTGATACTTCTGTGTCATTAACGCAAAAGCACGCTGTCGTCATGCCGGTTTATAACGAAGATACCCGCCGTATTATGGTGGGGTTTGAAGCTTGTATTCGCGAATTAATGGAAAGTGACAACAGTTCTAAATTCGACTTTTTCATGCTCAGCGACACCCGCGATATGGAAAAAGCGGATGCAGAGCTACGTGCCTTTACCCGTTTGAAAAAGCGTTTAGGTGCGTTCTCTAGTCAAGTGTTTTATCGTCGTCGCGAACAAAACCTGCACAGAAAAGTGGGCAACCTTAAAGAGTTTTGTGAACGCTGGGGTGCAAATTACGAGTCAATGATTGTGTTAGATGCTGATAGCGTGATGAGCGGTGAGCGCATGCAAGACTTGGCGCGTCGTATTGAGCAAAACCCTGATACGGCGTTAGTGCAGACCATTCCAATGCCGGTACGTCAAAACACCTTCTTTGGTCGTTTTGTGCAGTTTGCTGCTCACCTTTACAGCCCAATGTTGGCGACAGGTCTATCGTTTTGGCAAACAGACAGTGCAAACTATTGGGGGCACAATGCCATTATTCGTATTGCACCATTTATGCAGCATTGCGGGCTACCTACCCTCGAAGGACGCGCGCCTTTTGGTGGTGAAATTTTAAGTCATGACTTTGTTGAGGCTGCGCTACTGCGCCGTGCTGGCTGGCAGGCCTACTTGCTTACCGACACCACGGGCAGCTATGAAGAAGTGCCAAGTAACATTGTTGACTACGCGATTCGCGACCGTCGTTGGGTGCAGGGCAACATACAGCATTTAGGGTTATTGAACGTTAAAGGTCTTAAAATGGCAAACCGCCTGCACTTCTTATTTGGTGCGTTTGCGTACATCTCTTCACTCATACTATTTTGCATGTTGGCGCTAGGTACAGCAGATGCGTTAATTCGCGCCACGTCAGTGCCAGAATTCTTCGTGTCTGAATACCAGCTGTTCCCTAGCTGGCAGGTAGCGCGCCAAGACATGATGATGGTAACCATGTGGGGTACGGCGGCCTTATTATTCTTGCCTAAACTTCTCGGTATTACTTTAGCTTTAATAAAACGTCGTGGCGAATTTGGTGGCGCGTGGTCTTTGCTTAAAGGGGCAGCAATTGAATTAACTATGGCCGTGCTTATTGCGCCGCTAATGATGTTCTATCACAGTTATTTTGTGATTAGCGTTTTTGTTGGCCACTCTGTTAAATGGGAAGCGCAAGAGCGTGAAGGGCGCAAAGTGCCATGGAAAGTTGCAATTAAACACACGCAAATTATGAGCTGTTTAGCGGTAGCGTGGGGCGTAACTACTTTCTACTTCACCCCGTCGCTATTTATGTGGTTGTTACCCGTATTAGTAGGCATGGTGTTAGCGGCGCCGGTTATCCGCTTAACAAGCAGCGATAAACTAGGCATAGCCATGCGTAAGTGGGGCGTGTGTGTCATTGACCAGGAAGTGAATGAGTGTAAAGCACTTAAGCGTTTACGCGTTGCAATGGGGTATTTCGCTATATCACAGCACAAGGCAGAAGTACCTGCGCTTCCTGATAACGTGTGGCAGAGCATGCCAGAGCAAGTACTAAGTCAAAAGCCATTGCCTATGCGCCACAGGCTTCCTAACAGCGCATAATAGACTCACAGTAGATATCAAAACAAAAAAAACCGCACATGTGTGCGGTTTTTTATTGCGTTTGTTTACGTGCCACCTAGCTTTTTATCGATAGGTGGCGGCAATAACAATGTTTTATTGAGTAAACGTAACTGAAAACGTTACGGGTACCGTTGTTGTTATGCTCTTAAGCCCTGCAATTTTTTGAAGTGCAGCTACGCCTTCAGCAAGTCCAAAAGACTCTGCTTTAATTAACGTTGGTGACGTGGTTGATACGGTAAGCGTATCGTCGTCTACTTTACTTGCTTTAACAGAAAATGACGTAGGAACGGCTTTTCCGTGCAACATCAAAATACCGTCTACCTTCCCGTTAACAACTTGGCCCGATTTCAGGTTCATCATTGACTCAGGCAAGTTGGCCTCAAATGTCGCTTGTGCAAACTTGGTCACGTTGAACAGCATCTCTTGCATTCGCTTGTTGCGAATATCAATGGCTGTATTCACTGACGATAAGTCAACCGCCACGTTAAGTTTGCCACCGTCAGACAGCGTACCATCAAAGCTATCAAACTTATGTACTTCGGTGACTTGTGCATTCTTCGTCGATAAGAAGTGTAGTGCACTTGTTTCGCCGTCTATTGACCAATCGGCTGCGGCGGGAAATGCTAGCCCACATGCGAGCAATGCTGCAGACAACGTGCGAATACGTGTAGTCATCATAGGTTACTCCTTTTACTTTTTGGTTCCATCTGGCTTGATTTAACCACTACCAGAGTAATGTGGCCCAGCAACATTACTACGCTATTATACGTAGGTTAACACGCTGCGCTAAGTAAATTATTACGCGCTAGTGCTGATGTGGGTTTACGAAGTCATCATACTGGACTACATCTTGCCATGGCACCCTTTGATCGCCCATTACCACAAAATCTGGGTTCTCTAGCGAATGACGCTGATTGTAGGTAAGAGGTTCGAAGTTAGCGGCGGCAATACTCCCACCCGCTTCAGAGACAATGCATTGCGATGCGCCAGTGTCCCATTCGCCGGTAATACCGATGCGCATAAACACATCAGCTTTTCCTTCGGCAATAAAGCAGGCTTTCAGGGAACAGCTTCCCAATGGAAGCGTTTGGTATACGCGCTTAGCGCACATTCTGCTGAGCACTTTTTCTCTCGACTGACGACGGCTTATTGCAATCATCACCACACTATTTTTAGGGTCGTCTAGCTTACGTACGCTTATTGGGTGCTCGCCATCAGGTGATGACTTAAACGCGCCTTTGCCTTTCTGGGCGTAATATAACGACTGCCCTGGCGGCCAAAAGATAACGCCTATTGTCGGCTCATTATTCTCTATTAGCGCAATGTTTACTGCGAAATCACCGCTTCTAGCAATGAATTCTTGGGTTCCGTCGATGGGATCGATTAACCAGTATCGAGGCCAATACTTTCGCTCTTCTAAACTTGCGTGTTTGTTTTCCTCTGAGAGGATTGGGATATCAGGCGTTGCGGCTTGTAAGCGCTTGTTGATGATATCATTTGCCAAATAATCTGCGCTGGTAACGGGAGACTCATCGTCTTTTTGATAAGCGTCAAACTCCCCTTTATCGTATACTTCTAATACGGCTTCACCGGCTTCGATGGCAATTTCTTTCGCAAGTTCTAGTAGGTCGGCATGGGCGTCATCGGGCATTGTTTATTGTTCCTTAAACCACTTTTGAGCTAAAAACAGCGCGGCTATACAGCGTGCTTCTACAAAGTCTTCTCGTGCAAGTAAAGCATCTGCTTCATCTAAAGGCCAGTGAATCACCTCAAGAGGCTCAGGTTCATCGCCTTCAAGTTGCTTTGGATACAAGTCTCGAGCCAAAACAATGGTCATATTGGCGTTAAAGAAAGTGGGCGCCATGCTGACCTTATGAAGCTCCACAAGATCATTGGCCGCGAAGCCTGCCTCTTCTTGTAGTTCGCGATTAGCAGCTTCAATGGCAGTTTCGCCAGGGTCTATTAAACCTTTTGGGAAGCCTAGTTGATACGAATGTGTGCCGGCTGCATATTCGCGAATTAACACCATGGTGTTTTCATCAAGCATAGGCACTATCATTACCGCGCCCCTGTTTCCGCCAGCCATCCGCTCGAATTCACGGGTGGCGCCGTTCGAAAACTCAAGGTCTAAGCGTTCTACCCTAAAGAGTTTGCTTTGCGCAACGATTTCACGAGAATGAATTTGTGGTAACGGTTTGTTCGGATCAATTTTTGGCATGTCTATCGCTACAACTTTGTTATCATACTTGTATACAATTTCTTAGCTTACTTCATTATAAGGAAAATCGCTTGCCCTTTCTGCCCTGGAATGAAATAGAAACTGTACTGTTAGACATGGACGGCACTTTGCTGGACCTTCATTACGACAACCAGTTCTGGCAACATCATTTGCCTAAACGATTAGCACAAATAAGAGGAATTTCAGAGGCGCAGAGTCAACGTGAAATGACTGCGCGATATGAGTCAGTATTCGGGCAAATTCAATGGTATTGCTTAGATTACTGGGCTGAATCTCTTGAAATGGACTTAGAAAATGAGTTTATGCCGCTGAAGCGTGAGCTGGCACATTTGCTCGCCCTTCGTGACGATACAATTCCGTTCCTTGATGCGCTTCATGACTCAGGCAGGCAGGTGGTATTAGTGACCAATGCGCACCCAAACAGTTTGGCGCTAAAGATAGAGCATACCCAGCTTGACGCACATATCGACAACCTCATCTCTACCCATGAGTTCGGCGTAACCAAAGAGTCTCAGCTGCTATGGGAAAGATTACGGGCACGGGTAAAGTTCGATGCCCATCGCACTCTATTTGTCGATGACTCACTGCCAATTTTAAATGCGGCAAAGACATACGGTATTAAACATTTACTTGCTGTCGATAACCCTGATAGTACCTTGCCAAATCGCAATATTAGTGAGTTTCCAGCGGTGCGCGATTACCGTTTAATGCTAGAAGATATTAAGCAGAACCCTGTTGGGACTGTTTCGAAAGGACGTTTTTAAAGGACGAAAGCACATGGTTTCTGACACAATTTATGTAGGGTCGCTGAATCCGGTAAAAATTAATGCTGCGCTCAATACACTCTCTGACACACTAGAGCACGATTTCGACGCTCAGGGTATGGCTGTACCAAGCGGCGTGCCTGACCAGCCAATGATTGAAGATGAAACGCGCTTGGGCGCCATTAATCGCGTGAAGGCCATGCTTGCTCATCATCAAGGCGGACTCACAGATGCGTGGTATGTGGCAATTGAAGGTGGTGTGGATGTATTTGAAGATGGCCCTGCTACCTTTGCCTATGTGGCGATATACCATGAAGGTCACTGGTCGGTAACGCGAAGTGCAAGCTTGCCTCTTCCTGTAAGCGTATATCAGGCGCTACAGCGTGGCGAAGAACTTGGGCCGGTTATGGACAAGCTCTTTGATACAGTAAACATAAAGCAAAAAGGGGGGGCTATTGGTTTGCTTACTCTTAATCACGCCTCGCGACAAAGTGTTTATGAGGTGGCGTTAACGCTTGCTATGGCAAAGTTCCATTTCCCCGACTTATACACTGACTAGTGTTGAACCTCTAGTGCTGTGCAACAAGGCGCATTACACCGTTAATCAAACAGAGCGCCGCAAGGTTATCCTTACTTAGGAAAAATGATAAGGCGATCGCAACGGTCGCCCTGAAATCTTTACTGCGATAGGTAATCTTTTCTGGATCCTTTCTGACACTATCCATTACTTAGGCTTCAAGTTACTTCTATGTTATTGAAAATAGGTTAAAAAATATTTTTTGACACCTTGGCTTTTTAGTTGCACTTCCTTCAGACCAAACGGAATAAGGAGAGTGACAATGAGTGAGACAATCAATACCTACAACCCTGCTACAGGTGAAAAGATCGATCATTATCATTTGATGTCAGCCGAGGACGCCGAGCAAGCAGTTACCCGTTCACAAGAAGCCTATTTGAACTGGCGCCGTACGTCATTTGAGACCCGCGCAGATTTATTTAATAACCTTGCAAACCTGATGGAAGAGCGAATTGACGATCTCGCCAGCCTGATGACACGGGAAATGGGTAAGGTTACCGCGCAAGGAAAGCAAGAAGTGCAGCTATGCGCTGAAATATGCCGCTATACGGCCGAACACGGCGCTTCAATTTTGGAAGACGAACACCGCATTTTCGAAGGCGGTCGAGCAATCATTACGTACCAGCCCATTGGCGTTATTCTTGGCATCCAACCGTGGAATTTTCCGTTGTACCAAGTTATTCGTTACAGCGCCTCAAACATAATGGCGGGTAACACCACGGTACTGAAACATGCTAAAAACGTGTTTGGTATGGCGCAAGCCATTCAGCAAATGTACGAAGATGCTGGCTTTCCTAAAAATGTTTACCAGTCGCTGCTAATTGATGGCAGCACGGCAAGTGACTTAATCAAGCACAAATACGTTCGCGGCGTTACTTTTACCGGGAGTGACGAAGTAGGTAAAGAAGTGGCTAAGGAAGCTGCAAGCTTGTCTAAGAAAACCGTAATGGAGCTTGGAAGTAACGACGCCTTTTTGGTGTTAGAGGATGCTGACATCGACCATGCTGTAGAAATGTGTATCCAAGGACGCGTTATTAATAACGGTGAAACCTGTGTGGCGGCTAAACGCTTTGTTATTGTGGATAGCGTCTATGAAGAATTCCGAGACAAATTTGTGGCGCAGTGTAAAAAGCTAAAAGTTGGCGACCCCACAAACGAAAACACGGATTTGGGCCCAATGGCGAGAGAAGACTTGCGCGATGAACTTCATGAGCAAGTGAAAAAGTCGCTAGAAAACGGCGCTACGCTATCACTGGGTGGAGAAATTCCAGACTCTGATGGTTATTTCTACCCAATTACGGTGCTGGAAGATGTATCGCCAGGTATGCCCGCTTATGATGATGAGCTATTTGGACCAGTTGCGTCGCTCATTCGCGTACGCGACGACAAGCAAGCCATGGAAGTAGCAAATGATTCACGTTATGGCTTGGGCGGCGGTATCTTCAGTACAGATACCGACAAAGCAATAGCATTGGCGAAAGATGAATTTGATACCGGTATGGTTAATATCAATGGGTACTCTTTGGCGCAACCAAACTTACCTTTTGGTGGTGTGAAAGACAGCGGTTACGGTCGTGAGCACGGAGGTTATGGTATGCGGGAATTCGTCAATATCAAAACTATCATGGTCGCTGAGAAATCGGCCGAGTAGTGCACTTCGGTAAGAAGCAATGAGAAGAAAGGCGAACTTCAGGGTTCGCCTTTTTTGTTTTGCCGTACGCCCGATTCGTTAAAGTAGTCGCACAGTAAAGCCCATGTAATTGAAAACAATCAGGCGAAAAAACAGTGCGCAGTCAACTAGGCTGAATAGTTTCGTCCGGGCAAACGGTCTTTTAATCAAATATCTGTGTATTAATGAGTAGGGAATAACATAAGGCGATGGTTATGACGGTTATAAATAAACGGTTAAGCAATGTAAGATCAGGCATTGGGCTTACAAGGCAGGACAAACAGCGCGGTAGAAAACAAACTGCGTTTTTTTGCGCTATGGCAACCACTGCTATTCTGTCGTTCTCGGCTTTTGCGCAGCCGCTGTCTCAACCATCAACTACATCAGACGATGCCGGCCTAAGCACCAGTCCTATGGGTTGCCATAACGTTTCAGTGCAAATATTAGGGTCGGGTGGACCTGAATTGGATGACGGCAGAACATCTAGTGCCTATGTGGTTTGGATAAATGACAGCGCCAGCGTGTTGGTAGACGCTGGAAGCGGAAGCAGCGTTCAGTTTGGCGCCGCGGGGGCGACGTTTGAATCGTTAGAAGTTATCTTGCTTTCCCACTTGCACACCGATCACTCCGCCGATTTGCCAAGCTTTGTGAAAGGTGGGTATTTCACCGATCGCAAGAAGGATTTAATCATAATGGGGCCAGAGGGCAACGATATTATGCCGTCCACAAACGCCTTTGTGTCGTCGCTAATAGGGAAAAACGGCGCATTTAAGTATCTGTCTTCTTACACCATAGAAGGACAAGATGACTATACGATATCCACAAAAAGCATCGGGACCACAACTTTTGAGCAATCGTTTAAACGCAATGTAAACGATAGCGTCAGTGTTGAGGCAATGACGGTGAACCACGGGCCTATCCCAGCATTAGCGTGGAAGGTCAAGGCCAATGGCTGCGAGGCTGTATTTTCAGGCGATACCAATGATAAACAAGGAAACCTTGCTCGTTTTGCTAAAAACGCGGACCTTTTGGTGCTGCACAACGCCATTGGTGATGACGCGGGTCAGGTTGCTAAGAACTTGCATATGACGCCGACTCAGATTATCGACATTGCCGCGCAGTCAAACGCTAAGCAAATAGTGTTGTCTCATATTATGAAACGTAGCGAACCGGGTCTTGATGCACTTACTGAGGCGATTACTGTTGTAGCTGAAGGTCGAGTATATGCCGCTGAAGATTTAATGAACATTACCCTGTCTGAACAGGAGTAAAATAAGCGTAAACCGTCTGCGATACACGGTTTACGCTTTTATAGAGGTTCTCTAACTATTATTGAGGGGCAAAAGGCAGCGGAATAGGCGTACCGTTCACACTGGCTTCGCCATCTTTAAGTGTTAGCTTTGTCTCGTAACCTTTCTCGGTTTCTTTTATTAAGCCTTGTTGAGCAAAGGTACTTAGCATCATAGGTGTCTGTTGTTCTACAGCGGCTTGAAGCTCTTCAGCCGTCATATTTTGTGCTTGTGGCGTCGCCATTAGTTGGCCCATCATATAGCCAGATGCCATACTCTGTGCAAGCGCTTTATCGGCCGTGATTTGTGCATCAGCCAGCAAATGCGTGACCCAATAAGCGGCGTCTTCCAACGTACCGGGAAGAGCATCTATACCCACTAGTTTCGTATTTGCGTAAGCGTTAAACGACCCTTCAGGCAACGTTGCTTTCAGCTTCGTTATATTAATCTCTGGCTCAGCTTTAAGCTGTGTTAGCAAGTTAGCTTCAACGAACTCCATCATTTTGGCTGGCACTTCTTCAGAAGGCACCAGTAATGAATTGTTGCTAAAGTCTTGATAGGCCTTAATGAAGTCGATATCTAAGTTATTGATGGCTACGCCTAACACCATGTCTGTAGCATCAAGTTCAGGGCCCACGGCTTTGTCGACAGCGTATTCAACGTAGATATTGGCGGTGTTATTGTCTTCGTTAATCTTGACGTCGGTCGCAAAAGCTAGGTTCTCTATTTTAACTGCCGCACCAGGCTCAATGTTAGAAATTTCTATGCTTTCTATACGCGCCTTACCTTGCGATTCAAATAAGTCGCCCTTGAACGCCGCTACCATATCGCCATCATAGCTCATATCCATAGACAGATTTTTCATCTCTAACGAAAATTCATCTGCACTTATGCTTAGCGATTCACCCGACGACGTATACAAAGTTTTGTCACCATCAGGCTCAGCTTCACCCGCATAACCAGAGAAAAGTAGCGTGAACCCCTCTTCTTCGGCCGTCGCGCTAAGCGCTGGAATAACGTCTGCGTAGCTTAGTCCACCAAACAAACCAACCACGCCTTCGTTGCGATAAATTGGCTGTTGGCCATCCCACTGAACGTATTCTCTTAACTCATCTCCATCAATAGACACCGTATAGTGAACGCGGCCTAACCCTAAGCCATCGCCAAAGTACACCGGTCCGTGATGAGCTACTAGCGTAGCGGTAATACTAGGGTTTTCTTCCATTGGTATATCAGTGGAGTCAACATTCTGTGCATTAATTAGCGCTTGAAAATCGACAGCAAGCTTGATTTCTGCTGTTGTCGAAAACCAGCCTTTGTCATACGAAAGTACCTCGGCAGAATAAACGGCTTGTTGGTTAATTTCGTTTACGGCGGCGTTAACATTTTCGTGAACGCTAGTGCCAATAAAATAAGGGGCAACGCCAAGTGCAACCAAAGTTACGCCCGCGCCAGCTAGAAGAGGTTTGTTCATGATTACAATCCTTTGTTAAAAAGTGTTCCCAGTTCCTCTGGCCGCAAACGTGAAGTACGTTGGTGGCCTAGAAATTCTACGCATAGGTTGTGCTATGCATCACAGCTTAATCGCAATGTAGCCGCTACTATCCGGCGCACCAAACAAGCGTGCGGCCTGATGGACTTCTTGCGGTAAGCTGTCGTCAGGCTTAAATTTACCACTTACTCGAATATTTTTCATCGTAATAGGGATAACCGCATCCATCGACAAGCTTAGTAAGTTAGGCTCGCTTACTAGTATTCCAATGTCATCGCCTTCACAACGCAGCTTTGCGGAATAAGTGCCAAAATCAATAGGACCCTGTGTACCGGCAACTGTCGCGTTGAGCCAATCTCCGGTGCCGTTTAGCGATTGACACGCAGGCCCAAACGTTAAGTCACTGAGCGACACTTTGAAGCGCCCGCCGGCATTTACTGGCAGCGGAAGGCGAACTTGTGCAAGTACTCGGTCTACCGGTAAATACAGCGTGAAGTTTTCGGTATTTATACTGTTTTGGCTGAAAAGCCCCGTGGTAATAGGCCCTTCGAATGCAATGTCGTTTTTATCGCGAATATTACCTGCTTTAAGGTTTAATTTAATTTTACCTATCAACATATGTAAGGGACTAAGCTCCCATTTTACATTGTTGATGGGCAGGCCATTAACCACTACAGTTTGCGCCTTGCCTGAAAACAAGGTGCCGCTAACACCACTAACGGCAACATTGCTAGGTAACGCAATACGGCCAATAACGTGAACAGCAGGCATGTAAGCAATGGCAAACAATAAGAAGGCAATAATGCCGCCTATAATCCAACTAACTTTCGACTTCATGCTTTACCTAATTGTAATCGGCGAATTTTGATATAGCCTGGCGCATCGGCCTCGGCAATATCCGCTTGAAGAATAATCACGCCCATATTTTCCATGGCTTTGAGCCATTCTAAAACACTGTTAAACGGCGCCTGATCAACCCACACCTGAAGCTCGTCGCCTTGTGGCTGCATACGAGATATAGCAATGTCGTGCTGAGCAGTAGTGCGGTTTACCGCTTGCGGTAACGAGCCAGAGAATGTTCGTTTACCCCCGCTGCTGCGGCGCAACTGCTGTGCTCTTGCTGCACTGTCTTTTACCCAAACCAACAAGGATTGCTGATTGTCGAGAAGCTGTTTCTGTTTATCTAAAGCAGCATTAAGCGGCGACCATACCGCAAAATAAAATAGCGCAATTATTAATAGCACAGCTGAAACCAGTACTAACTTTTGTTCGCGCTCGGTCAGCGCTTTGTACTTTTCTAAGAGTGCATTCATGAGGTACTCCTTACTGATACTGTACCTACAACGCCATTGTCACGATTATTTATAGCCCCTTGTTCAACCACAAAGCCTGCGTTTTCTGCTGTACGTTTAAACTGCTCTAGCGCTTCAAAGTTTTTACCTTGCGCCTGAATGCGAATCTCAGTGCGGGTGGCATCGAAGCGCAGTGTTTGCGGTTTTACATCAGTGGCTGAAAAAGCCGGAGCGAGCTGGTCTAGCATTATTAGCATAGAGGCACTGCCACCGCCTTGTTCTAACTTGGCAAGCTCGCTTTGTAGCTTCAATCGCACGTTGCGATAGGTACCAATATTGGGGAAACCCGCTTTAACAGCGGTATTAATCTCACTGCTTAACGCCTGATTTTGGGCTTTAAGCTGGTAAAGAGAAAAACCTTTGTCGATAAGGCTGGTGCATAGCGCTAACACTGCTAATACTGCCGCAACACGCCACTGATTCAGAACACCGCTGCGTTTGCGTTTTACTTTGTAATCGCCTTGGCATAGGTTAAAACTGCTTTGCATCGCCTCTTTTGCCAATACTTGCATAGGCAGCTCTAAGGGTGCCTGCGCTTCCTCAATATTTGGCAAAGTGCTTAAATCGATACCGGCATAATTGGTAATGGTTATGGGGCTTTCTTGTTGTGCTGTAAAATGGACGAGAGTTGGCAGTAACCATGTTGCCTCGCCCTGCACGCCTTTGAATGTGTCTTGTCGAACGAGAAGCTGTTCACCTAATGTAAGCACTGACCAACCGTTTTCGGTGACTGGCACTGCGAGTACATCAGGAATAATGGTGTCGCAGAATAACCCTGCTTCGCTAAGCCAGGACTGCCACAGCTCCATCTTTTCATGGCTAACTACTGCAACGGCCTGCTCATCGCCTCGCTTAGGGCCGATCGCAAAAAACTGCTGGCTAATGTCAGTGGCAAGCTCGTCTTCTAGCATAAACGGGATGGCAGAAATGATCTTGCGGCCAGCTTTAGGCGGCAGCTCAACCCATTTGAGTAAAATTTCGCTGCTAGGCGCTAAGGCAATAACACTTCGTTGTCCCGCGCGTTCGGTCAGCGAAGATAAGGCTTCTGCATTAGGCAGCTCGCCCGATGCAATAATTTCATCTTCGGTTCGCGAATAAACGAGCCAGCTAATTGGGTCTGTATGGTTGGCGCCTAAACGCACCAAGAGTTGTTCCATCAATAGGTTCCCCCAAACTCGCGATTCACAATGCTAACGCCGGTATCAGCATTAACGTGAAACACGGTGGAAAGCTTAAAGGTTGCTTTGTTGTATTGTGTTTTTGTATGCAACATAAAATATTCAGTTTTAACCGAAAACCAATCTTGTCGAGTGCTTGTTAAATTAAGCGCTTGAATAGAGGGCTCGCTTAAAAATGCATTGGTATCGTCCCAGCCGTTTTGCGGGCGACTGCTAATCAAACTTGCGGCCTGCTGAATGTCTAATCCCGTTAGGCCTGCAAGTAATGGTGCATCTTCTTCTTCTAATGTGTTGACGTTAATTTTCAACTCATTGTAATCCGGGATCACGCAAACTAATGGCAGTAATGCGTCTAGCCATTGTGGTGATACACCGTTAATAATACGCAATTCACTTTTTGATGCCAGTGGTCCGTTAGCTGCTAGGTAAGGAAACTCTCTGGACTCGTATTCGCTGTCTTCTGCACCGTAAGGGCGCATTCTGTCATCTTCGTCGACCCAGTCGGCTAAACTGTCGCGTAAGGTATCTGCGGTGTAGTTGTCTAGTCCGTCAACGCTAAGTGATAGCAACATAGTGTGAAAAGCGTCCATGGCTTCCGTGGTGTTACTCGCCCCACTGCTGCCATTACCGCTGTTACTGCCCGCGCCTCCTGCACTGCCAGAGGTAATCGCGTTTAAATTAAAACACGCTTGCAAATCGTCTAAGTTAGCGGTTAACCCACCGTTTTCTAAAGGATAGCTGAATTCTTGTGCCCAAGGCTGATCTATAGAAATCACATTCGGGCTTTCTTCTATTAAAGACTGGATAGACTTACGCGCAAAAGCCTCGGCTCCCATGGCGTACCAGTAGGCTTGATTGTTGTCTTTTAAGTTCATCGTACGCTGCACCTGAAGCTGCAAGCGTGTACCCATCTCTGTGGCTAATACCGCAACCAAGGCTACTATCATGAGCACAATCATTAATGCCACGCCTTGCTGCTTAGCGGGTGGAGTAATCGACTTGCGCTGAGTACTCTTGATTGTCATGACGATTCACCCGTAGTTAAGGTAAATTCTCTGCGTATTTTTCCGAAGTCTTTACTGACAAACTCAATGGCCACCGCGCGCGGCAGTGCAGCTCCTTTATAACTTTCGCTCCACGACAGGTCTTCGTCTTCATCTAAGGAACTACTGTTAGCGGTGGCAAGAAATTCAATTTTTAAGCTTTCTACATCCTCTAACAGCACACGGACTTTGGGCTCGTAACCTATGACGTTATCTACATAGTTGGTGTATATTCGCTCAATTCTGTTCTCTTTGAGGCGGTAGGCGACATATTGAAGTGTACTTCTTGGCAACATGAGTTGTGGGTTATGCCAGCCACCGCGTACAAAGCCTATGCCGTCTTCGTCGCTACCATCCGTTTTACCACCAGCCATAACCACGCTTTGTTTCTCACCGTTATAACGAATAGCGCGAGGCACTGCTTGCTGAAGGTCTCGCTCAATCGTGATCATGGCACGCTGCAATAATTGAAGTTTTGCAAAACGCTCTTCTGAAATATCATTGCTGTCGATAACTGTGGTAAGTAGACCTGTTGATGCAAGCCCAATTAGGGTGAATATGGCCATAGCAATCAGTATTTCGATAAGCGTGAATCCGCGCTGCATGCTAATTTCCCGCCGTCGGTTTAGCAACGAAAGTGGTTACTGATGTAACTGAACTGCCGTAGCTTTCGTCTTCACCCACCGAAACGGTTACCGATCGCAAGTCGTTGTCGTTGGTTTTTGTCACCGTTTGCTGCCAGTACCACGTGCGATCGGCCATCTCCATCGTGCCTTTTAAATTGTTCTTGGGCGGCCACGTGGTATCTAATTGAAGCTGGTTTAAGCGATTGCTTGCCACCCAGTTGGCAAAGGTGACAGATTCTATTTGCCCAACGCTTGATAAATGCTCGCCTGCAGCTTTAAGTACTGCTGTACCGGTTAGCGCAAAAATAAGCAGGGCAACCATAACCTCCAGTAGCGTCAAGCCACTTTGCTGGCGTGGCGTGGCAGGTGCAGCGTTCTTTGTCGATGCATCAACGTTGAACGCAATCATAGTGGTCTCTCCAGAGGCCCTTCAAGCACTAAAGGCGGAAGATCTTGGTTTTGCAGGCTGTAATAGACGGGATTGTCGCCGTCATCACCTTCGTAATTAAACGACAAGGTAAAAGGCGTAATTTCGCCACTCGACATTATAAGCACTTGAGGCGGAGGCAGCTTTTTCTCTTCTTCGTTACCTATTTCAACCCCTTCATCAGAAACACTTAAATTCTCGTCGAACAGCTCCCTGTCAAAGAGCCTGTCTTCAACATCCCATGGTAAGTCGTCTAAATCTAAAGTGAAGGTGAAAGGCTCAGGCAACGTATAAGGTTCGTAGGTTTTTTCGCCTTCGATACGCTGCCACTCATCATCGTCGTCTAAGTAGACAAAGTAGTATTCATTTTTATCGGCTTCAAACCGCACTCCAAGCTGTTGTTGATTTAACACCGCAAAATCGCTGGCCATATCAACAATCACCTGCAGGCGTTGCGCTTGGGTTTTTAGCAGGTCAGATTTACTCGCACCGAATGCGTTAAACATAACGTAACCCGCCGCCAATCCCATAAGCAGCAGTACCAGCATGACTTCTAATAGGGTAAAGCCTGCTTTTTTCAAAGATGTACTGCCGCGGTTGCGCATAAAGGTTAGTTCAGGTATTCGTTAATGTTCCAGTTACCAATGTCATCATCAGTACCCGGTTCGCCGTCTGGACCATTAGAGAAAATATCAACTACGCCAAGTTCTCCCGGGCTAATTAGTGCATATGGATTGCCCCACGGATCTTCAGGCAGGCGTTTAATGAAACCACCTTCAGGGTAATTACGTGGAATTGGGTCGATAGTTGGTGCGGTAACTAGCGCTTCTAGTCCCTGTTCTGTGGTTGGAAAGCGGTTGTTACGCAGCTTATACATCTCAAGCGCGCTTTCCATTTGCTGGATGTCTACCGCCGCTTTTTTAAGCTGCGCTTCTTCTTGGTTACCCAAGATTTGCGGTGCCACCATAGACGCCATAATACCGATGATTAGAAGTACGACCATGACTTCAATCAAACTGAAACCAGAACTGCGATTAAGTGTTTTCATTAAATATTCACCATGTTGTTCAATGCTAAAATTGGTTGCAATATTGCCATAACGATAAACAGAACAATGCCTGCCATCGATACAATAAGTAAGGGTTCAAATACCTTAAGTGAGACACCAATAAGCGCTTCAAATTCCCTATCTTGATTATCTGCGGCGCGAGCTAGCATTTGCTGTAGCTCACCCGATTTTTCACCAGACGCAATCATATGCATCATCATTGGTGGAAACATTTTTGTGTTATCTAGTGCCGCCCGCAGGCTGCTGCCTTCTTTAACGTTAATGGCTGCATCTGCCACTTGGTTTTTAATATGCTGATTTTCCAGCACATCACCTGAAATACGCATAGCTTCTAGTAGTGGAACCGCACTGGCACTTAAAATACTTAAGGTACGTGCAAAACGCGCGGTATTGAGCCCGCGAGACACCCGGCCAATTAACGGCAAGGTTAACAGCGCTCTGTGGTAGCGTAGCTTCATGTGCTTTTGCTGCAGCACGCGCTGAATAATGACAACAAGCACGGCAATACCAATAAGCATAAATAAGCCGTAATTTTGCAGCCAGGTACTGACAGAAATTAGAAACTGGGTAATGGCCGGGAGGTCTTGCCCCATGTGATCGAACTGCCCCACAATTTTGGGCACTACCACCGTTAACAATAGCAGCACGATACCCATTGCAAAAAACAGCATTAGCGATGGATAAATCATCGCCTGAGTAATTTGGCTGCGGGTTTGTTGTCTGCGTTCTGTGTAGTCAGCAAGGCGGTTAAGCACGGTATCAAGGTGACCGGATTTTTCCCCTGCTGCGACCATCGCACGGTATAGCTCGTCAAACACACTGGGAAATTGACCCAATGCATCGGCAAGTCCGTGACCTTCTACCACTTTACTGCGTACTGCCATCATCATGTTTTTCTGACGAGGCTTTTCACACTGCTCGGCTACGGCAAGCAGTGCTTCTTCAACGGGAAGGGCCGATTCGACAAGAGTGGCGAGCTGACGCGTGAGTAGCGCTAAATCTGATGCTGAAATACGGGGTTTAAATAAAGAAAACGACAGGCCTTTGCCTTCGCTTTGTGCGCGCTCTGCGACCTGCTCTACTTCTAAGGGAATTAACCCTTTTTCGCGCAGTTGTTGGCGAACCTGGCGTGCATTATCACCTTCAAGTACGCCATTTGTATTTTTACCGCGGGCATTAACCGCCTTAAAAGCGAATGCCGCCATTTAGTCTTCCCTCGTTACTCGAAGCACTTCTTCAAGTGAGGTAGCGCCCGCCAGCACTTTACTACAGCCATCTTCACGAATGCTTGGTGTCGTCTTTCTGATGTAGCGTTCAATGGCTTGCTCACCTACACCTTCGTGCATCATCTCGCGCACTTTTTCATCTACCAACAATAGCTCGTGAATACCGGTACGACCGCGATATCCGGTTTGATTACACGCGGCGCAGCCATGAGGCTTGTAGATAGTGGTCTCGCTTGTGGCGTTTTGCCCTAATACTTCAAGCTCAGAAGCGTCAGGCGTATGTGGCTTTTTGCAATCTGGGCACAGGGTACGAACGAGTCGCTGTGACAAGACGGCCAATAAGCTCGAAGACAACAGGAATGGCTCAATACCCATGTCTTCTAAACGGGTGATCGCGCCCGCTGCCGTATTGGTATGCAGAGTAGAGAGTACTAAGTGACCGGTTAAACTGGCTTGAACAGCAATTTGCGCCGTTTCGATATCACGAATCTCACCCACCATCACTACATCGGGGTCTTGACGCAAAATAGCGCGAAGGCCTCTGGCAAAAGTCATATCTACACGGGGATTAACCTGTGTTTGTCCGATGCCCGGAAGATCGAACTCAATAGGATCTTCAACGGTTAAAATGTTTCTGTCTCGCGAGTTTATCTCGGTTAACCCTGCATACAAGGTGGTACTTTTACCCGAGCCCGTTGGGCCGGTAACCAAAATAATGCCGTGAGGTTTTCGAATAAGAGACGAAAAGTGATTACGGTTTTGCAGCGTCATGCCTAAATCTTCTAGATTTAAGCGCGCATTGTTTTTATCCAGTAGACGCAATACCACACGCTCGCCGTGGCTTGAAGGCATGGTCGAAACACGCACGTCTACTGCTCGCCCAGCAATACGCAATGTAATACGGCCATCTTGAGGCACGCGTTTCTCGGCGATATCTAACTTCGCCATAACTTTAATACGCGATACCAGCATGGAAGAAAGTTTGCGATTCGGGCGCAAAATTTCGCGTAACACGCCGTCTACCCTGAAGCGAACCACAAGCTGGTTTTCAAAGGTTTCAATGTGAATATCTGATGCACCTTCTTTAATCGCCTCGCCCAACATGGCGTTGATAAGCTTAATAATAGGCGCATCGTCTTCACTGTCTAACAGGTCTTCAGTGTCAGGCAAGTCTTCAGCAAGAGCGAACAAATCACTCTCGTTGCCAAGGTCTTCCATTAGCTGTTTAGCCGCAGAGCTATCGCGTTGAAACGCACTGGTAAGCAGGCTTTCAAATTCATTGGCAGGAATAGTTTTCGGCACAAAGGGCTCGCCGTAGAAACGTCGCACTTCAGCGAATACATCAAACGGCGTATTCTCTGTAAAATATAAAACCGCAGGGGTTTCATTGGTTTCCAGCAATACCTGATTGCGCTTCGCAAAGCTAAAAGAAAGCTGTCTTGAACCGGCCTCCTCTTCAGGCAAACCTGCGTCTTTACCCATGGCTTCTAAGGCTTCTTCTTGCGCCTCTAATGCCTGAGTAATTTGTTCGTCCTGCCCTGCCATGCTAGTCGTTACCTTCTTCTTGTTTCTGCTTCTCTTTCTCAGAAAGGTACTCTTCGAATGAAGGTGGCAACGCTAGCGCATCATCCCATTGTGGAATAGTCGGGGTTTCTTCGTAAGGCATTAGCGATACACCTTCTTGCTGGCGTTTTAGCTGCAGTGCACGAATGTAATTGTATTTGCGATGGCTGATTGTGTTCATGGTTGCACCGTCACGGACAATGGTCGGTTTCAAGAACACCATCAAGTTACGCTTACGCTTGCTTGTAGACGTCGTCTTGAAAAGATGACCAAGAACAGGGATATCGCCTAAAAGTGGCACTTTAGACACACTTTCTTGTACGTCTTCGTCAATCAAGCCGCCTAGTACGATAGTACCACCATCGTCAACAATCACTGTGGTTTTGATTTCGCGCTTGTTGATAGAGATGTCTACTGATGTCGCACCGCTAACGCTAGACACTTCTTGTTCAATAAGAAGCTGAACGGCATCGCCTTCGTTAATTTGCGGCGTAACTTTAAGTTTAATGCCCACTTCTTGACGATCCACCGTTTGGAACGGGTTAGAGTTGTTCGAGCCGGTTGTCGTACCGGTAATAATCGGTACTTCCTGACCCACAATGAAAAACGCTTCTTCGTTATCCATGGTAGTTAGGTGAGGTGTGGCAAGAATATTTGAATTGGTATCAGTGCTTACCGCCTGTACCACTGCGCCCCAGCCATTTTCGATAACGCCAGCAATCAGGCCGTTTGCACCGCCAAGTAAGCTTGCAAGAGCAGTGAAGTCGCCTTCTATCGTGTCCGTTGTTTCTACCACTTCACCGTTGGCAGTGATGTTGGTTTGCGTGGTCTCTCTATCTTCGGCCTGTCGTAGTGCCACAGCTAATGAACCGACGCCTATAACACCATTATTGAACTGTGTACCACCGCCCTCTTCTGACACCCATTGCACACCTAATGTGTTGCCGTCGCCTTCAAAAACTTCAACGATAATGGCTTCAACTTGTACCTGTGCACGGCGAATATCCAGTTGACGCACCACTTCTTCTAGCGAGCGCATCATGTCTGGCTCTGCAGTTATAACAATGGCATTAGAATCTTCGTGCGCATCAATGCTGATTTCACGGTTAGAGCCAGCTCGACGTGACGTAGTGCCACCACCTTGCTCTTCAGCTTGAATGCTTGCAGATACGCCCTGTAATACTTTTACTAAATCTTCCGCTTTAGCGTAGTTAAGAAACAGCACGCGGGTATTGCCGTTTGACTCAAGCTCTTGGTCCATGCGCTGAATAAGGTTAATAAGACGCTGACGCGCTTTAATATCACCGCTTACAATAACTGAGTTAGTTCTGTCGTCTGCCACTACGCGAGGCTCAGACTTAGTACCAGTATTGGCTTTACCTTGTGACTTATTAATACTGTCAATAATGCGCACCATTTCTGATGCTGACGCATAGCGAAGTTTAACGATTTCAACTTCTTCGTCACCGGCACGGTCCACGCGCTCGATAATTTCTACCAGTCGGTTCACTACCGCTGCACGGCCGGTTAGCATCATCACATTTGATGGGTCGTGGCTAACTACGTTACCGCCGCCCGCTTGGTCATTTAGCTGGCGTAAAATAGGCGCAAGTTCACGTACCGGTACGTTATACACAGGAACAACGCGAGTGATCATTTCGTCGCCGTCGCGGTTAGCGCCTTCCACTACTGGAATGTTCGATGTTTTGGCGTCTTTAGAGCGAACCACTTTCAAAATACCGCTAGGCATTTCTACAACGGCGAAGTCATACACTTGAAGTACGTTTAGGAAAAACTGGTAATACTGATCTTCATCGAGCATGTCGTAGCTGCGTACGCTTATTTTCCCACGTACGTTGGGGTCGACAATAATAGTGCGCTCTAGATTTTTACCAACGATATTAATGAACTCGTTAATGTCGGTATCTTTGAAATTAGGCATGTACTCAGCGGCTGTCACCGAGAAACACAGAAGCGCCGTGCACATGGCTGTGCTCAAGCGAGATAATAGTTTTTGGCTAGTGCGCCTTTTCATTCTAACGTCCTTCATTTCCTAACTTGTCGATGACCGATTTGCTTTAATTGTTCTTCTGCTTACCTAGCAACAAAATAGCGCTGTTACCGCTGCTGTCACGATTCAGGTAAATCTAGGTAAAGCGTGGTTAAGCTGCCATCTCGAATAATCGTTAATTCTATTGTTTGTGCATTGCGTAGCTCAGACAGTGCCTCTTGCGATTGCTGCAAGTCGGTAAGGTCTAGCCCGTTAATTTGTGTAATGACATCGCCAGCCTGAAGCCCTGCCGATTTAAATAATTCAGGTTCTTTGCCAGGACTTACTTGATAACCAATAAGCTGGCCTTCTTCGGTTTTTGGCGATATTGAAATAAAGTCTGTGAAGTTAGCGGGGCGTTCTCGCAGAGCAGCGGTTGCTTCTAACGCTTCTTCGCTAAGCTCAACTGTATCTTCTTCCTCTTCCTGCGGCTCAGGTCGGTTTCTCGCTTGCATTTCACGGCGACGATTAGCTTCATCGTAATCAATTCCGTCAAGCATCAGGGTTTCGTTTCTTACCCCGTTCTTAATAATAACGCGATCGTTGTACACCTTTTGCAACGTGGCGTTGGTGCCTTCAATCTTTTCACCTAAACCATATACTGCTTGGCTGCCGCGATTTTCTATAATAGCGGTGCCCGCTTCCTGCTCTGAACTGGCCACAACGCCGGTCAGGGTCAAATTTAAGCGTGTCTCTGGCGCGTCAGTAACTTCGGCTACCGGTTCAGCGGGTTTAGCCGCTGCATTACCAAACAGATTCAACTGTTGTATTTTGGCAATGTTGACCCCATTTTGGCCTGACGACGAAGAAATAACCGGAGCACGGCTTACTGTGGGTGTCGCAGATAGTTGAGGTTCGGGTATAATTCGCCACACGAGTTTGGCAGCAAATGCAATTAAATACAGGCTGAGCAGAACCACTACGATGGTATGTAGCTGTTTTTGATGCTGGTTCAGATAAACAACCAGAGATTGTGGGTTGGGTTTATTGAATGTCATGCTGCCACTGATGGTACTGCTTTATTATAATATAGTGAATTTTTGGTTAACCGCGCTTTAGCAAACCCATAATAGCCTAGTAAAGGTGAGGGTCACAACACTAAAGCCACACCATTACGAAAATATTACATGAGCCAATCGGATAGCAACAATACAACACAAAATGTCAGGCTGGACAAGTGGCTATGGGCTGCAAGGTTCTTTAAGACCCGCGCAATAGCAAGAGACATGGTGCAGTCGGGCAAAGTCCAGTACAACGGGCAAAGGGCCAAACCTGGCAAGCATGTAGAGCTTGGCGCCATGATTAAAGTTCCCTCAGGATGGGATAATCGTGAAATTAAGGTGCTAGGCTTAAGCGATAAGCGATTGAGCGCACCTTTGGCGCAAGCGCTGTTCGAAGAGACGGTTGAAAGTGTAACAAAACGTGAAGAAAACCAAGCTGCGCGCAAAATGAACGCATTTCACAGCCCTAAACCAGATCATAGACCTGATAAAAAGCAGCGACGACAGATTATTAAATTTAAGCAGCAATAGTGAGCTGCTCAACAGGATTACTTATGAGCGATTTCGATAAATTACACCGCTTCTTATTTACGCAAGCTAACGTCCGTGGCGAATTAGTTCGTCTTGATGAGAGCTTAACGCAAATTGTGCACAGCTATGAATACCCTGTGCAAATTCAAGCATTGTTAAGTGAAATGGCGGCAGCGACGTCATTGCTAACGGCAACGCTTAAGTTTAAGGGTGAAATTTCACTTCAAATTCAAAGCAAAGGCCCGGTAAGTTACGCGGTATTAAACGCCACTCACGAACAAACGCTTCGCGGTGTAGCTCGCTGGGACGAGACATTAGAAACATTGCCAGAAACGTTTTCAGAGTTATTGTCTCAAGCGGTATTGGTCATTACTATCACACCAGATGAAGGCGAGCGTTATCAAGGCGTTGTTGCATTAGATAAGCCTTCTCTAGCTGAATGTATTGAGAGTTACTTTGCTCAGTCAGAGCAGCTAGCGACCAGCGTGCACCTAATGACCGACATGAGCGACCCTAAAAACGCGAAAGCGTCGGGTGTGTTGCTCCAGGTATTACCTACCGATGCTAGCGCTACCGATGTGTCGCAAGCCAATGAGTTTGCTCATATCACTAAGCTTACTCAAACATTGACCAAAGAAGAAATGTTTACGTTGTCGGTTGAAGACATTTTATATCGTCTTTACCACCAAGAAGATGTGGAAGTGTACCCAGCTAAAGACGTAACCTTTGCTTGCTCATGCTCAAAGGAGCGCAGCGCAGAAGCGCTTCGTCATGTTGAGAAGTCTGAACTTCATGCAATTATTGCAGAAGAAGGCGCGATCAAAATGAATTGTCAGTATTGTCATACCGAATATTGCTTCGATAGTATCGACGTAGAGGCCATTCACAGCGGCAACTTCGAGGCACCGTCTTCAAATCAGTAACTACATATTTACTGCTTTATTAAAGCGCCTTCATTCGAAGGTGCTTTTTTGAATCTGAGCTCCGACAAACATACATCGACTCGTTTGTTCAACACTTCACTTATGGTTAAAAATTACTCATCTGTAAGTGTTTAACTTTTCTACACAGTCCAATCTTTCTTTTATTCCTGTACTAGTGAAAGTTTTCATCTCCTCTTTCGAAAGAAAACTGTCATGTTTTATTTTGAAATTCATCGATCAATATAGGTTTTCTACGCCTTATTTTTGCATTTATATCCAAGGAAAAGGCTTTCCTTGTAATTAATTTACAATATTTATGAAATTCCGTTGTAATAAATAGTGAGTATGTGTTTTATAAATGCTTGCTAGGCCTTGTTTACATTACACTCTAAGAGGTGATACTTTTTTGAAAGTGCTTTTGAAAAATTACATATAGGGTAACAGCCATGACCGCAGCAGCCTCAATTCAAACGGATCTGAAAGTAACGCCACTCACCGACCTGCCAAATGCAGAACTTATCGAGCGCGCCGTAAAGCGCGGCGAAGGTGTCCTCGATAAAAACGGTGCGCTAGTCGTTGAAACCGGAAAACGTACAGGTCGCTCTCCAAACGATAGATTCATCGTTAAAGAGCCTACGACAGAAAACGACATTGATTGGGGCAAGGTAAACAAGCCTTTTGATTCTGATAAATTCGATGCGCTGTGGGATCGCGTTGAAGCTTACCTGTCTACCCAAGAACACTTTCTTTCACACCTTCAAGTGGGCTCAGACCCTGAACATGCCTTGTGGCTAGAAGTAAGAACGCAAACTGCGTGGCAGCATGTTTTTGCTCGTAATTTATTTATTATTCCAGAACAGTGGAATGTGAAAGGCGACCAGCCTTGGCAAATTCTAAACGTGCCTGGCTTTACTTGCGATCCAGAGCGCGACGGTACAAACAGCGATGGTACGGTTATCATCAACTTCGCGAAAAAACGCGTATTGCTTGCGGGCATGCGTTACGCTGGTGAAATGAAAAAAGCCATGTTCTCAGTGCAAAACTTCCTACTTCCGGCAAAAGACGTGCTACCTATGCACTGTTCAGCCAACGTGGGTGAAGAAGGCGATGTGACCTTGTTCTTTGGTCTTTCAGGTACTGGCAAAACTACGCTTTCAGCCGATCCTAACCGTTTCTTGATCGGTGATGACGAGCACGGCTGGGCACCAGGTAGCGTATTTAATATCGAAGGTGGTTGTTACGCTAAATGTATCGATCTTTCTCAAAAGAACGAGCCAGTAATTTGGAATGCCATCAAGTTTGGTACCATCCTAGAAAACGTAGTGCTTGATGAAACACGCACGCCTGATTATACCGACACGTCGTTAACCCAAAACTCACGTGCGGCCTACCCGCTTTCGCACATTGAAAAGCGCGTTGCTGAAAACCGAGGTGGTGAACCTCGCTCGGTTGTATTTTTGACCTGTGACGTAAGTGGCGTATTGCCTCCTGTTTCAGTGTTAAGTGAAGAAGCTGCGGCGTATCACTTCCTAAGCGGTTACACAGCGAAAGTAGGCTCTACAGAAATTGGCTCTACTAGCGATATTGAATCAACCTTCTCAACTTGTTTTGGTGCGCCTTTCTTCCCACGTCCAGCAGGCGTGTATGCAGAGCTTCTGATTAAGCGTGTTAAAGCGTTTGGCGCTAAGGTTTACTTGGTTAATACCGGTTGGACAGGCGGCCCTTACGGCACAGGTAGCCGTTTTGATATCCCTACTACGCGCGCCATCATCGATGCGATTGTATCGGGTAACTTAGCTGATGTTGAAACTCAGCACATTGACGCGTTAAACCTAGATGTGCCAGTGGCAATAGACGGTGTAGACAGCAATTTGCTTGTGCCACAAAACACGTGGGCAGACAAAGAGAAGTACAACGAATACGCCGCTAACTTAGTTAACGACTTTAAACAGAACTTTGAAAAATATGACGTTAGCGACGCTATCGTTAAAGCCGGACCGGGTAACTAACACTCGGTCCGCCCCTTCCCAACGTTCATCACACTCAACGTGATTGATGTTTTGCCCGCACCGTGTTGCGGGCTTTTTTTGTGTTGTTGTTAACAAATTTAACATTATGAATACGTATGTTTATTTAAGTTGAGCAAGGCACTAGCTATCATTCACCGTACACAAGAAGGCTTTAATTAAGCGCGCTTCGTTAATTAAGTGCGGTTCGCTAATTAGGTGCGCTTCGCTTTGAAGCATAAAGAAGGTTTTGAGCATGATAGACAGGAAACAGCGTATAGCACTTGCATGTGCTGGTTTGGCATTTTTCTCGGTAAATACGGTAGCCGAAGTTCAAACAGCGACACTCGAAAAAGCAACGCTAAATATTGATACGGATACCAATGACTTCACGATAAGCGCGTTGCACGATAGTGGCTTTCAAGTAACGTATCTTACTGATGATAATGGCACGCCTTACGCAAATCTACCGTCTATGGCGCTTCCCGAGCCCGCGTTGACTGATGTTACAAACAAAAAAGCTAATGATGTAGAGCTAGTTGAAACTGCGACAACCCTAATCTTAAAACTCAATAATATTTCTGCACATGTCGATAAATCAACGCACGTTATCAGTTACTCGGTAAACGGCAAAGTAGTAGCAAAAGAACAAGATGGGCTAAACATTTCTGATAACGGCGTCAGCCTGTCGTTTGCGTTAGATGAAAACGAAAAACTCTACGGTGGCGGCCAGCGCGTTTTAGGTATGGATCGTCGTGGTCATAGCATGCCGCTATATAACAAAGCACACTATGGTTACACCACGTCTTCAAATCAGATGTACTTTGGCTTGTCGGCTGTGATGTCGTCAAAAAATTACAGCGTATTGTTCGATAACACTGCTTCTGGTGAGCTAGATATTGGCAAAACGAACAGAGACGAGTTGCTATTTAAGGCACAAGGCGGCCGTGCAAGCTACATCATGGTGTTGGGTGAAAATTTAGAAGATACAGTAAGGTCTACCGTTGCAGTAACGGGAAAACAGCCGCTTCCTCCACGCTGGCTGCTGGGTAACTTTGCATCTCGATTTGGCTATAAATCACAAAATGAAGTGATGGATGTCGTCGATGCCTTTAACACGCAAGATATTCCCGTTGATGCCGTAGTGCTTGATTTATATTGGTTTGGCAAAGACATTAAAGGGCATATGGGGAACTTAAGCTGGGACACCGCCGCTTTCCCTGAGCCTGAGAAAATGATTAGTGAGCTACGCGCTCAAGACGTGAAAACCGTGCTGATAACCGAGCCTTTTATTCTTACGACGTCAAAGCAGTGGGATAGTGCCGTTGCCAGTAATGCCCTTGCTCAAAACGATGATGGTGCGCCGTATACTTTCGATTTCTATTTTGGCAATACCGGCCTTGTCGATGTGTTCAGTGAAGCGGGTCAAGATTGGTTTTGGCAATATTATGAAAAGCTTGCTGCACAGGGTGTTGCCGGCTGGTGGGGCGACTTGGGTGAGCCAGAAGTGCACCCTGATGATATTCAGCACATGTGGCAGTCTACAAAAGTAAGCGGCGCAGAAGTGCACAATGCCTATGGTCATCAGTGGGCTAAAACCGTATATAACAACCTAACAGAGCTTCAGCCTGATACGCGCCCCTTTGTGCTGATGCGTTCAGGCTTTTTGGGCAGTCAACGGTACGGAATGGTGCCGTGGACAGGCGATGTGAGTCGAAGCTGGGGCGGACTTAAACCTCAGGTAGAGTTGGCACTCCAAATGAGTGTTTTTGGAATGGCGTATACCCATTCCGACTTAGGTGGGTTTGCTGGAGGCGAAACCTTTGATCCCGAGCTTTATACAAGATGGCTTCAGTTCGGTACCTTTTCACCGGTATTTAGGCCTCATGCTCAAGATAATATTGCGCCGGAGCCAATTTTCCACGCCGACCCCGTAAAGTCTATTGCGCGCAAGTTTATCCAACTTCGCTATGACATGCTGCCTTATAACTATTCATTGGCCTTTGAAAATGCGCTTTACGGTACGCCATTAATGCGCCCGTTAATTATGGCCTACGGTGAAAGCGATTGGTTTGAAAATGCAGACAGTTATCTGTGGGGCGATGGCCTGTTAGTTTCGCCTGTGACGAGCGCTAACCAAACGGTGTGGCCGACCAAGTTGCCTGAAGGCGTATGGTTTGATTTTTTCTCTGATACGAAATACCAAGGTGACCAAACCGTTAACTACCCGCTAAGCCAAGATAATTTTCCAGTGTGGGTAAAAGCAGGAAGCTTTATGCCAATGGCAGACGGGCTTAGCCGCACAGAGCAGTTTGATGCCCGTAAAATAGAAATGCATTACTGGCATGACAATTCAGTGAATTCATCTTCATATACTTATTACGAGGATGACGGCAAAAATCCAGCGTCTGTCAAAAAAGGCTTATATACAAAGCTACTTCTTAATGCGTCAGTAGACGATAAGGCCGCATTAACCCTGACGCTTGATAGCGAAGGCAGCTATTTAGGTATGCCTAAGCAGCGAGACATCACTTACGTCGTGCACGGTTTAAGCGAAAAACCACAGAGTGTTTCACTTGATGGCAGGAGCGTGCCTGTAATGTGGGATGAAAAAGGGAAAACGCTTTCACTTGCAATTTCTTGCGATTATCAGCAATCTGTAAAGGTAGTGATTATGTGATAATTAAGGGCTGCTGTTCTTTCTTGCACAGTAAAGGTCAGCGCCCTCAAAAGGTTCACTTTGTGGTCAAGGGGCATAACTACGCTGTGCCCTCACGCCTAAATCGGATGTCTTTCTACTGATATCAGCCATGGAGCCTAAATGAGCCGACTTCCTGCCACCATCGTTATTTTCGCTGGTTTTTTTCTAATTGGTAAATTGTTTCTCTTGTGGGGAATATTACTGCCAGATATTGCAGCCGATTTGCAAATGTCTGAAGTAGTCAGTGGCGCACTTTTCTCGCTTTTCTCTGTAGGCATGATGTTAGGCGCTGTGATTGGTGGCAAGTATGCCAGTCGCTTCGAATATATGCCGCTACTTGCCACGTTATTCAGTATGAATACGGCGCTGTTGCTGCTTGTGTCAGTACTTACCGCTTGGCAATGGTTTTTGGTGTTAGCGGTATTAATAGGTGTGGTGAGCTCAACAATATTTACTATTGGCCACACGCTTATTGCACGAATGTACGCAGAAAAGCGCTTTACTATGATGGGCTTAATGGACTTTATGTTCAGCTTAGGAACGTTTGCGGCGTCGTTCTTTGTAACGCTGTTATACCTTGTTGAGCACAACTGGCGCTTACCTATTCAGGTGTTGGCAGGCGTTATGATTTTGCTTTCGTGCTACGCATTTATTGCGGCGCGCTCTCAGGCAAAAGTACTTAAAGGTCAGCCAAAAGCGCCTAAAAAGACCTTGGCATTTGGGGTCATTATCAAGCAGCCCGTTTTCATATTTCTAACGTTGCTTACCTTTGGCTATGGTGCCGTAGAGTTCGGTAACGCGAACTGGTTTGTAAGCTATGCGCAAAACGGCTTAGGCTTTACTGGCGAGCAGTCGAGAAACTTACTGGCGTTCTTTACCGCTGGTATGGTGATAAGCCGCCTTACCTTCCCATTTTTACTGCGATTTGTATCGGTACACCGCATGATTGTAATCATGGCGACAGCATCGCTTGCGGGTGTATTCGCACTGAAGTTAATGCCTTCATTTTACGGGATTGGCGCAGGTAATTTATTGCTCGGCTTAGGGCTAGGTGGGCTCTTCCCGTTAGCACTTTCTGCGGCAATGAATATCGACAGTGACAACGGCCCTGTACTTTCTGGTATTTCTATTATCGGTAACTCTACTGGCGTACAAGTGGCATCGTTTTCTACCGGACTATGGGCGAACTTCGCGCCACTTACTACGGCGTTTTGGGTAATTCCCCTTGGCGGCTGCGTGCTGTGGCTGGCATCTTATGGATACAGCCGAAAAATTAAGTACCGCCGAAGCTAATACCAATCCGTGTAGTGTTTTTGGGCTTAATGGGTTTGATAGGGTAAATAAAACTCTGCGACCAAGCCCTGCTGAGGATGATTTCGCAACGTCACCTCACCATCGTGAGCTTCTACAATTCGCCTTATTATGGCAAGGCCAAGGCCTGAACCAGACGAATTGCGGGCTTTGTCGCCTTGTGCAAACGGCATAAATACACCGTCGAGCTCCGCTTCCGGTATTCCCGGGCCAAAGTCGCGTACTTTGCAATACACACGCTTTTCGTGGCGATTATAAAAGCTGCTAATTGCAATATCGTCCGAGCCGTACTTGAAAGCATTTTCGATGAGGTTGTCGATTACGCGTTTCATTGCAATTCGCCGAAGTGACAGCGGAGGAATGGCGTTGAGTTTGAGTTCGATGTGGTGCTTGTCGTCTAAATGTCTGGCTTGTACCAGCTCTGCAATAATCGCGTTTAAATCGGTTTCTTGAGTGACTTCTTCGGTGTCGTAGCGTGCATAGTCAATGAACTGATCGATGATGGCGTTCATGTCTTCTATGTCATTTACAATGCCGTCTTTTATCCAATCTTGATCTTCTGGCAGCATTTCTGAGGCAAGACGAATACGGGTAAGCGGTGTGCGCAAGTCGTGAGAAATACCCGCTGTCATAATATTTCGGTCATTCTCAAGCTGCTTAATACCCTGATTCATGCGGTTAAACGCCCGAGTAACCTGAATCATTTCGGTGCTGCCTTGTTCGCGAAGCGGCGCCGGGTGCTCGCCTTTACCCACCGCTATTGCTGCTTTTTGCAGGGCTGACAATGGACGGGTCATGCGTCTTACAAACAACCAGCCCCCGGCCACACTCAATATGCCAATTACCATTAAGTACATAGTCAGAGGGGATATATTCGCTTCGTTAAGTCCTGAAATAGGAATAGAGATCCACGTATCTGGGTAGCGGTTCAGGGATATCCACACAATGTATGGTGCATTTTCGTCGCTGGCCTGCGTGGTGGTGCTAATGCGCACATCTGCAAGCTGCCGGAGCTGCTCGCTAACCTGAGAAGAAATATAGCTATAGTATACGGCGCTCTCTAATCCATTCTGTTTGGCAACGCTTTCGTCAAAGACCTGTACCTGGGTTTTTTGAAAATAGCGGTCGCGGGTTTCTTGGTTAGTCACCAACAAGTCGTTGGCGAGCACAGATTTCACTTGGGTGGCCAATAAGCTGTTAATTTGTTGGTAGCTGGGCTGAATAAAGTAATAGGTAACAGAGATGTAGGACACAATCTGATTAATAAGCAACAGCACGCCAATAAGCATGACGGTTTGGCCAAATGCACTTTTGGGAATTAAACGCATAACATGCCGTCGCTTTGAATCATAAGCCAGTGTTTGGAATGGCAGTAGGTAAACGCATAATTAGGGGTCATGAGTAAACATACTTCACTTGCGCACTGGCCAGGACGGTAGAGCCCGCCGTATCAGTCATAGGTGCTAAACTTGTTCGCCATCAGGCACGAATACGTAGCCCAATCCCCATACAGTCTGTATATAACGAGGGTTGGCAGGGTCTTCTTCAAGCATTCTTCGTAAGCGTGAAACCTGAACGTCAATACTGCGTTCTAAGGCACTGTAGTCACGACCACGCGCTAGGTTCATCAGTTTGTCTCGTGACAAAGGCTCACGTGGATGAGTAACCAAAGATTTCAATACCGCAAACTCACCGCTTGTCAGGGTTAAAGGTGTATCGCCTGCAGTCATTTCTCGGGTGGCAAGGTTCAGTTTGTAATTGCCAAATTCCACAATTTGCACGTCTTTAGACGGCGCGCCCGGCGCTTCGCTGCTGCGTCTGCGCAATACCGCTTTAGCGCGTGCTAGTAGCTCGCGTGGGTTAAATGGCTTAGGCAAATAATCGTCTGCACCCATTTCAAGGCCGATAATGCGGTCAACTTCATCGCCTTTTGCAGTAAGCATAATAATGGGCATGTCGTTTTCTTGCTGGCGCAATCTGCGGCATATAGATAAGCCGTCTTCACCAGGTAGCATAAGGTCCAAAACCATAAGGTGAAAATTCTCGCGCTCTAGCAGTCTGTCCATTTGTTCTGCGTTAGCCGCACTGCGAACTTGATAGCCCTGCTCAAGCAAATAGCGCTCTAATAGGCTGCGCAGACGCATGTCATCATCAACAACGAGAATTTTAGAGGTTTCCTGACCCATACTCATACCTTTCGTTTTACTTTTGTTTCACTATAACCACAAGATGTGAAATACAAAAGCGAGAAAATCGTAAAAGGCAGGGGATGTTTGTTACAAATAGTGTCTAGGTCTGTTGCTCTTTTATGTACAGCAAGATTTAGTAAAGACCCAGTAAAGACCCAGCAAAGACCCAGCAAGCTTTAGACAAAAGGAGGCCGTTAAGCATTTCTCCTCCCTAAACTTATTGAGAACTGCCCGTTGATTACAAGCTGTAAAAAACGTAGGCGCTGCAACAACACACCAGCTGTTCAAGTTGTAATCCTTAAGGGGCGCTAATCAAAAGTGACGACGTTAAGGGCTTTTGTTTGCGCCGTTCCATTAAGCGTTTCTAAATATAACTGCGTTATAGCATCGGCTCCGCGGTGCGACTGCTCATAAAACTGATCGCTCACTTTCTCTGCGAAGCGTTTCCATGCACTGGCGTATTTTGCCAAAAAGGCCTCGTGCCCCCATTCATGTTGGCGCAGTTTCACGCGATCTGGCGCGAAGAATATCTCTGCATTGAGCAATTTGGGGTTGGGCTTCTCTTGGGCTTTCCAATCTGTCGCACCAATGAGTGTAACGTCGCTCAGGCTGTCGCCAAGCTGCTTGGTAAGGTCATTAATCAACGTACCGTTGGCAGCGAAATCAAGCAGCCAGTAGCGCGCATCGCTGCTTTGACTGCTATAGTCTTCGCTACTTAGGGCTGAGAGTTCGTCATAACTATACACTTCATCGTAGCAGCCGGACGCTTTTACCATGTCCACGTTTTGTTTCGAGGTTAGCCCAACCACCTTATAGCTTGCGTTTCGAGAGGCCTTCTGGTCTTTAAGTAGTTGCGCCGTACCCAATGCGGTTTTACTTGAAGCGCTCGACAGTAGTAAGGTTTCATTGTTTGCTTTCTCTGCCACATAGTCATCGAGAACAAACGATGTCATATAAAGGGGTCTAAAATTAAGCTGCCATGCTTCGCGGTTTTTGTCGTAGCCGGGGTCGGCGGCACAGCGAAGATATTGATCGTAAACAGGGCTAATGCTCTTCCGTTTTTCGTGGATGTCTGAAAAACCGTGAGAGGCAACTTTTCCAGCTTTTATCACCCAATGGCTAGCCATAGGCAGGTAGCCGAACACCTTTTCACCTACTTTGATATCGCTATGACAAGACGCCTTAACGGTAGCAAAGCCCCAAACGGGCACAATACCGAAGCCATGTGCTTCATCAACGTCATTATCACTCTTAGCAGGGAAAAAGCCCCAATAGCCCATTTTAAAACCCAGTGCAGCATAGGTGATGTTGTTGGCAGAAAAGCCAAAGCTGTCTGTCTCAAGCAATACTTCGTCTTGCTGTAAGTCGCTGATGTTTATATCGCGAGAAACAACGTTAGTGTTGGCAAGGTTTTGCTGGTCTACCCAAATTTGTTGGCTTTTAATTGTGATCATAATAGGAGCCTGCTGTGTCAAAAACTAGGTCGAGAAACTAAATCAAGAAACTAAACCAAGAAAGATTCCGAATAGAACCTAGATTGACGCAGGGCATGAGCTTTTACGACTTACTGTTTTAAATATATGCCTATAGAAGCGATGTATATTGGGCTTACTCGTCGCTGCTCAACCAATCCATCTGATGACCAGCTCTACGCTTTTTATTTAAGATGTCTTCAAGAAGCGGAGTTAAAATGAGTTCCATGGCTAAGCCCATCTTTCCTCCGGGCACAACCAAGGTATTGATGCGAGACATAAACGCGCCGTCGATCATTTGAAGGAGGTAGGGGTAGTCCACAGTCTTCATTTCCCGTCTAAAGCGCACAACCACAAAGCTTTCATCTTGGGTTGGAATTTCCCGTGCACTGAAGGGGTTGGAGGTATCAACGGTTGGTACGCGCTGGAAGTTAACGTGGGTGCGTGAAAATTGTGGCGTGATGTAGTGGAAATAGTCGTCCAGTCCTCGTACTATGCTGCTCATTACCGCTTCACGAGAATGTCCTCGGTCAGTGGTGTCGCGTACAATTTTTTGGATCCACTCTAAGTTTACAATCGGCACCATGCCGACCAGTAAATCTACATGTTTTGCTACGTCATTTTCTTCCGTTTTTACACCGCCATGTAAACCTTCATAGAACAGCAAATCAGTGTTTTTGGGTAAATCTTGCCAAGGTGTAAAGGTGCCGGGCATTTGGTTAAAAGGCACGGCTTCATCGAACGTGTGAAGGTATTGTCTAAACTGTCCTGTACCCGAGCTGCCGTATTCCCTAAACAGAGATTCCAGTAGCTCAAAGTCGTTGGCTTTAGGGCCAAAGTAGCTGATATGTCTGCCTTGTTCTTGGGCTTTGCGAATTTCTACTTCCATTTCCGGGCGGGTAAAACGGTGAAAACTATCGCCTCCTACAACCGCAGCATTAACACTTAAGTTCCTGAAAATATGGCGTATAGCGTTGGTCGTGGTAGTAGTACCCGCGCCAGAGGAACCTGTTATAGCAATAATAGGGTGTTTGACAGACATAGGAATTCTTTTTGGAAATGACGGGTACTAGTTATAAGCTGATGTGAGCTAAGAATCAAGGGGAGGTATAAGCGCTTACCACTCGATTCTTGGGAGTTGCTTTCGCTCCAGCCTGCGTATAATCAATCATCTAGCCGTTTGTGATGGTGCTGCAATAGGCGCACAATTAGCTTTGCCTCTTCTTCGTCTAAATCAAGAAGTGCGCGAACATGTTCTAGGTGATGCACATCGTGCTCACTCAACTTTCCGTCGTCCAAAACGCTTCTTACTGTGTCTTTAAACCTATCGCGTTTTAGCTGCATCTGCGATGTGTAGCTAGAAGACAAAATACCCGCTGGTAAGGCGTAAAAACAGATTCCCATAATAGTTATGAGGCCGCCAAATATTTTACCCAATGCAGTTATAGGAACGGCGTCACCATAGCCCACTGTGGTCAGCGTGACGAGTGCCCACCACAATGAAGCGGGAATACTGCTAAAAACATCGGGCTGAGCAGCATGTTCAATGTAGTAAATACAGGTGGCGGCGATAATCGTGAACAACAAAAGTACGCTTAATGCCGCAATAAGGCTGTGAGACTCGTTGCGCAACACGGTAACGAGAGTTTGCATAGAGCGCGAATAGCGCCCGATTTTTAGAATTCGCATTACCCGAAATATTCGCAAAATACGTAAATCGAACGCCACGAAAACGCTTAAGTAAAAAGGCAGAATTGCCATTAGGTCGACGAGCGCCATGGGACTTTTCAAATAGGTCCAGCGCTTTTGCCATGTCGTTGTACGTTCGTGATTAGGGCGGTTTGGGGCCGATGCGCTGCCGTATAAACGAAGAAAGTACTCGACGGTAAATATCAGTACTGAAACCACTTCGATTATATGAAGTTCGTACTGCCAAATGGCAGGGATACCCGGCACTGTTTCCAGCATCATAGCGACAACATTTACGATAATTAACGCGATAAGAAATACATCAAATATTTTGCTGAGCTTTTTGTACTCGTGAGCCTCGCTAGCAGGCGCAAGGATGTGATAGCACGCGTTTTGAAATGACATAGCCATGGTAGTGAGGGAACGAATGTCCTTTTTATACCAATTACCGTTGCAAATTGGTAATGCTTCTAAAAAAGAAGAGGGTGTTTGGCGCTATTTTCAAGCGCGAATGGAGTCAAAACATGGTAGTTTAAAATACAAATAAGCAAACAAAGAGCGTATCCAATTGAAAAGTGCAAAACATTTAGGGGCAGTACTAACCTCGGCACTGCTTGTGGCTATGTCTGTGCCCACAGCACAAGCCAAGTCTGACAGCGTACTTTTTTCATCAACGCCACCTGTTATAGATGGTGTAGCCAATGACGCTGCATGGAAAGGGGGCGATTGGCATGAAATGACGTCGCTTATGTGGGGCTCGGCTCCTGAGTCCGGTGATTTTTCTGGTCGATATAAACTTCGATGGAACAAGGATGCGCTGTATCTGTTGGCAGAAATACAAGACGATCACCTCTCAGATACCTATGCCAATCCCCTTGAACGTTATTGGGATGATGACTGTTTAGAAATTTTCATTGATGCAGACGCCTCTGGTGGCGATCACCTTAATAACTACAATGCGTTTGCCTATCACTTGGCGTTAGATAATCAGGTTGTTGATATAGGTCCAAACGAAGCAGGAGAGGCTGTACCACAACTTTACAATGATCACGTAGAGAACAAATGGCAGCGAGATATATTGGCGCCGCATAAAATTCATTGGGAAGCAGCGGTACGTGTATTTGATGATAGCTATCAACACGGAAAAGATAATTCGCCTGTTACCTTAAAAGAAGGTATGACGCTGGGCTTTATGCTTGCCTATTGCGATGCGGATGGTGGCGACAGAGAGCACTTTTTAGGCTCTCATGAGATCACCCCAGTAAACGGCGATAAAAACTTGGGGTATAAAGATGCGTCGGTGTTTGGAAAGGTGAAGCTGACAAAGTAGTGAACCATAATTTGTCGCTACTTTACTTGATTGACTTGCTGCGCGTAATTGGAAGGAGTCGCAGAAATGCCACTCCTTTTAACCTGCAATCACTCACCTTGACTAAAAGCCATGCCATTTGGCGATAAAAAAATGCGCAACAGAACTCGTCACGCTCTAGCTGGTTGAGTTAATTGGCTTCGCCTTCCTGCTTACTCAGATCTAACTTGTCCAGCACTGCAAGTTTATTAAAACTGATCATCTCACGTATTTCTTTTCCATATTCATCGCCACGCTCAGAATACTTCCCTAAGCCATAGCTAAGCGCGACCCCGGTGACAGCCTTGTCGTCTTCACGTAAGGATTGGCGAATGTTACGCAATGGTTTGTAAGCATCGTGGGTGTTTAAATTTAGCATGTAGCTTTCTACTGAGTCGGCAGGCGAACGGAAATCAGCAACTTCATGATTTTTATCAGCGTCCCGCGATTTTGGAACGATACCGCAGCCCTTAGAGAAGCACCACTGACCAAAAAAGTTGTTCCCTAATTTTGCAAAACGAGAGGTACCCCATGCACTTTCATTCGCTGCTTGTGCAATTGCTAACGACGCAGGAACAATGTCGGCACGCCTTAACAAAACCTCGCAGGCTGACTCCTGTTCAAGGTCAGCATCGTCAACACGAAACTTTGTCAGGAACTGGTCTAGATTGTCTGCTTCATCCGCGTCGCAAGAACTTTGAATTTGTACTCTATCGGTGGCTAGCTCTTTGTTCACCTCGACTACAATAGGAGTGAAATACTCAAAAAATGCCGCTTTTCGGTCGGGGCCGGCGGCATAAGCAGTAAAGTCTGGAGCAGATTCTTTGGCAAAAAAGGCGAACCACGCTGCGGTACTCGCCACTACTGCTACAAGCAACACAGCTATAAGTTTAGTGTTTGACATCAGGTGATACCTCTTTTATTAGAATGAAATAATACGCTTTTTAAGCGGACTACCTGAGCTTATTAAATCTCGCCAAGTGGTTAATCATCTATGCGGATTGATACCAATACCATACAGGTTCTTGTATGCGCTGCAACATATGGAGAAGGTCAGTAAATTAAAGATTTATAATGTATACAGTACTATCGGCAAGTACCAAATCAGACTCAATGTGAAATTCAATACCTTATTGCTTATGTACTGAGCGCGAGTTTTCTTTTGTGTTGAGCGTTAGTATCAGGTTAAGCAGTGATATGTCGCTGGGAAACTACGATTTCTGCTTTTGCTGCACGTTAGCATGGTGAGTAAGTGGTAAGAGTAGGTAAGAGTAAAAGTGGGGGGCGTAGAACTCACACCCTGGTTTTATGTAATTATGTAAGAACGCAGCATTACGCTGCGTTCATTTAGCACTTTCTATGAGGCTTTCGGCTACTTGGCTTCAGCTTCACGCGCAATCGCACGGTGCGCGATATCAGTGCGGTAGTACACATCTTTAAACTGAATGGCTTTTAGTAGCTCGTAGGCTTTTTGCTGCGCTTCGGTAACGTTGTTACCCAAAGCTGTAGCGCAAAGTACGCGGCCACCTGCGGTTACCACTTCGCCATCTTGAAGGGCGGTACCTGCATGGAAAACCTTTCCGTCTAACTTAGCGGCTTCTTCGAAACCAGTAATCACGTCGCCTTTATCATAGCTGCCTGGATAGCCGCCAGCGGCAAGCACAACACCTACCGACGCGCGCTCATCAAACTCAATCGTTTCGCCAGCAAGTTCGCCTTTGCACGCTGCTTGGCAAAGTGGAACTAAGTCAGACTTTAAGCGCAACATGATTGGCTGAGTTTCCGGATCGCCAAAGCGACAGTTGTATTCGATTACCTTTGGAGTGCCATCAGCCATAATCATAAGGCCAGCATATAAAAAGCCAACGTAGTCGTTGCCCTCAGCAGCCATGCCGTTAACTGTTGGCATAATCACTTCCTGCATAATACGGTCGTGAATGTCCTGCGTTACAACCGGAGCCGGAGAATATGCACCCATTCCGCCTGTGTTCGGCCCTTTGTCACCGTCAGCAGCACGCTTGTGGTCTTGGCTGGTGGCAAAAGGTAGTACGTTTTTGCCGTCTACCATGACAATGAACGACGCTTCTTCACCGTCTAGGAATTCTTCAATAACTACGCGGCTGCCGGCTTCGCCAAACGCGTTACCTGCCAGCATGTCGCGGATAGCGTCTTCCGCTTCTTCAAGGGTCATCGCAACAATAACACCTTTACCCGCAGCAAGACCGTCAGCCTTTACTACAATCGGCGCGCCTTTCTCACGCACATAGGCAATAGCTGGGTCAATTTCTGTGAAGTTTTGATACTCGGCCGTTGGAATGTTGTGGCGAGCCAAAAAGTCTTTGGTAAAAGCTTTAGAGCCCTCAAGCTGCGCGGCAGCTTGAGTGGGGCCAAAAATCATTAAACCAGCGTTTGTGAACGCATCAACAACACCTGCAACTAGCGGCGCTTCTGGGCCTACAATAGTAAGCTCAACATCGTTACCCTGAGCAAAAGAAACCAAGCCAGCAATATCATTTACATCGATAGCTACGTTCTCAAGCTTAGGTTCTGTAGCTGTGCCGGCATTGCCAGGTGCTACAAATACTGTTGAAACATCAGAAGACTGCGCTGCTTTAAACGCTAGCGCGTGTTCGCGGCCACCGCCGCCAATTACAAGTACGTTCATTAACTGTTCCGTTTTGAGTGTTTAATTTTATGATTTTGGTTTGGTGAATTTTAGCGTCATGCGATTGCTCTCGCCAATCGCCATGTATTTTTCGCGATCTTGATCATCTAGCGCCAAACGTGGAGGTAGCGTCCACACACCTTTCGGGTGGTCGGCAGTATCCATTGGGTTAGCGTTGACATCGCTGCTTGCTTCAAGCACAAAGCCTGCTTTTTCGGCGGCAGCCACAACGTAAGAACGCTTCATGTAGCCACTTTTCTTCATTGCTTCATCATCTGCGCTTTCAGGAAGCTCATGTTCCACTACGCCCAGTACGCCACCTGGCTTAAGCGCTTTGAAAAATGCGCCAAATGCATTGTCGATACCCTCGTCACCGTGACGCATATACCAGTTGTGTACGTTGCGAAACGTCAGCACCATATCGGCACTACCTGCGTCGCTAATATCTAACGCTTTGATTGGGTCGAATGCAGTAAGCTCAGCACCTTCGTACTTCATGCCCGGCTTCATTTTTTCTTTGAAGCCTTCTACCGACTTTTTGTAATAGCCGCTGGTTTCATCGTCAACATAGAAGTGAGCAGCTACATACTTACCGTTATCTTTTACAACAGAATAAAGGATGTCGGCGTACCAACCACCACCGGGAGAGATTTCTACCACAGTCATGTCTGGGGTAAGGCCAAAAAAGCGCAGTGTTTGCTGAGGATTACGGTACTCATCGCGTACTTTTGCACTAGCAGAGCGGATATCGCTCATTGCGGCATCAGAAATCGCATCTGCGCTGGCATAAGTAGCACTTACACCTAGGGTTGCGGCTAACACATATTGGGCTAACTTTTTCATTCTTATTTCCTTTTTCTGTCGAGGGTAGGCGAATAACATAACACTATTACTACAAATTACCACGGGTCAGATCAAGCCTATCAGCTAACCCCTATTTGCACTTACGCCTTAGCAGAATAATTCGCAACTCTGTCGCTTCGATGAGATTTCACTACAACCAAGCAAATGACCTCGAGTCTGCGTATTTAAAAGGGTTAAGGAAAAATAAAAAACACACAGTAAAGCCACCAAATGCCACTTTACTGCGTGTTCAACTTAGGTGTTGGTGTCCCTCACTAAGCCTGCACTAAAAGGTATTGCGTAAATACTTATTAGTGACGGAAGTGGCGCATACCCGTGAACACCATCGCAATGCCGTGCTCGTCAGCGGCATCAATGACTTCCTGGTCGCGCATAGAGCCGCCTGGCTGAATGACTGCTTTAATACCTGCTTCAGCTGCAGCGTCGATACCGTCGCGGAATGGGAAGAATGCATCAGACGCCATTACCGAGCCTGCAACTTCAAGGTTCTCATCAGCTGCTTTAATACCCGCAATTTTTGCAGAGTAAACACGGCTCATTTGGCCTGCGCCCACGCCTACCGTCATACCGTCTTTGCAGTAAACAATCGCGTTTGACTTCACGTATTTTGCTACCTTCCAGCAGAACATAAGGTCGCGTAGTTCATCTTCGCTTGGCTTACGCTTAGTCACAACTTCTAGGTCTTCCATTTCAACCATGCCGAAGTCGCGCTCTTGTACTAATAAACCGCCGTTTACGCGCTTAAAGTCATAACCTTCAGTTAGCTGACCAGCCCAGTCACCACACGCTAGAAGACGTACGTTTTTCTTCGCACTTACTACTTCTTTCGCTTCATCGCTTACTGTCGGCGCAATAATGACTTCCACAAATTGACGGTCAACAATCGCTTGCGCCGTTTTCGCATCAAGCTCTCGGTTAAACGCGATAATGCCACCAAATGCAGACGTTGGGTCAGTTTTAAACGCACGGTCGTAGGCACTTAAAATATCATCGCCAATGGCCACACCACATGGGTTAGCGTGCTTAACGATTACACATGCTGGCTCTTCGAATTCTTTTACGCACTCAAGCGCCGCATCCGTGTCAGCAATGTTGTTGAATGACAGTTCTTTACCCTGAAGCTGAGTAGCGGTAGCCACAGACGCTTCTTGAACATTGTTTTCAACATAGAATGCCGCTTCTTGGTGGCTATTTTCGCCATAGCGAAGGTCTTGCTTCTTAGTAAGCTGCATGTTGTAGGTACGTGGGAATTCACTGTGCTGGTGGTCACAGTCTGCTTCACAACCTGTGCTGTCTAAACGAGCACCAAAGTAGTTTGCAATCATGCCGTCGTATTCGGCCGTATGTTCAAACGCTTTAATCGCAAGGTCAAAACGGGTGTTGTACGTTAACGAGCCATTGTTGTCGTTCATTTCTGCAAGCACGCGAGAGTAGTCCGCCGCATTAACAACAATAGTGACATCTTTATGGTTTTTCGCTGCTGCGCGAACCATCGTTGGCCCACCGATATCAATATTTTCAATCGCATCTTCTAGCGTACAGTCTTCGTTTGCCACGGTAGCAGCAAACGGGTAAAGGTTAACCACCACAAGGTCGATAGGCGCAATGCTGTGTTCTTCCATCACTGCTTCATCGGTACCGCGACGACCAAGGATACCGCCATGAATTTTCGGGTGGAGGGTTTTAACGCGGCCAGCCATAATTTCTGGGTGACCTGTGTGATCAGACACTTCTTTAACAGGCAAGCCAGCGTCAGCGAGAAGTTTAGCAGTACCGCCCGTCGACAGAAGTTCTACGCCAGCGTTATGCAGCGCTGTCGCGAAATCGAGGATACCGGTTTTATCAGAGACACTAAGGAGAGCACGTTTAATTGGTTTTGGTGTTTGCATAAATTTTAAGTTTCTAATGTTGTAGTGTTGAAACAAAAAGAGCACCGATTGGTGCTCTTTGGTGGGCAAAGCCCTTGGAATCTTAGTTCATGCCGTATTGCTTAAGCTTCTTGCGAAGTGTGCCACGGTTGATGCCCATCATGATGGCAGCGCGGGTTTGATTGCCGCGTGTGTAAGTCATGACTTCTTCTAGCAGCGGCGCTTCAACTTCAGCCAGTACCATTTCGTACAGGTTATCGATGTTTTCGTTATCCAATTGCTTAAGGTACTTATTAACCGCTTGCTTTACAGAGTCACGCAGTGGCTTTTGAGCTTGCGTTTGTGAAGGCGTAGTTACTGTAGTAGTAAAAGGTGAAGTCACGTTTTGATCGAACATAATACTGTGTTGCTCTTAAGTTAGTCATCACTATGCTGCGGGAGAAATCTGTCGGGTTTCTCGTGTCTGCAGCGGTTGAAAATATGCATTTAGTGCATCGAGTTGCTCATTCGCATCATCGATAGCGTTAAACGTTTTACGAAACTGACGATCCGTATCGTGCTCCGCGAGATACCAGCCCACGTGCTTACGGGCAATTCTCACACCGGCTATGTCGCCATAAAAGTCCTGCACATTGGCTACGTGCTCATGCAAGAGTTCATATAACTCTGACAGCGGCGGTGCTGGTAGGTTCTCGCCCGTTTCAAGATAATGTTGAATTTGCTTAAATATCCAAGGTTTACCTTGCGCGCCGCGACCTATCATTACGCCATCTGCACCGGTGTAATTCAGCACCTCTTGTGCTTTCTCTGGAGAAGTAATATCACCATTTGCAATAACAGGAATTGAAATTGCCGCCTTAATTTGGCGTATGGTGCTGTATTCAGCTTCTCCTTTATACATACAAGCTCGTGTTCTGCCGTGAACAGCAAGCGACTGTATGCCGTTTTGCTCTGCAATGCGGGCAATCTCTACCCCATTGCGATTTTCTGGGTTCCAGCCGGTACGAATTTTTAGTGTCACGGGTACATCAACAGCATTAACTACTGCTTTAATAATCGCTTCCACTGTGTCTGGGTATTGAAGCAATGCAGAACCTGCCAGCTTCTTATTGACCTTTTTAGCAGGACAACCCATGTTGATGTCGATGATTTGCGCACCGTTCTCAACATTAAATTGTGCTGCTTGAGCCATGAGCTCAGGATCAGCCCCAGCTATCTGTACAGAGCGAATGCCTTCTTCACCCTCATGATTCATACGCGCTTGTGATTTAGCTGTGTTCCAAACTTTCGGATTACTCGAAAGCATTTCTGAAACAACAAGCCCTGCACCTAAGCGTTTACAAAGTTGGCGAAACGGTCTGTCTGTTACGCCAGCCATGGGGGCCAACATCAAATTGTTTTCTAACTCGTAAGGTCCAATTCGCATTGTAAAATGTATAGCTCACCATCTAAAACTGCACAGAAAATATACACCCGGCTAAAACGGGGCGCTAAGTGTACGTGTTTTCGCAAGGCTTGAAAAGGCTAAAAATCGCACAAAATTTCACTACGTGGTCTTGACAGTGAAAAAAATCTGTCACATTAGTAAGCTAACGTCGATTTTTAGTTTAAATATTGTACGAAAGTCTTACAGCCCCCGATTTGAAAGGGCTGTAATGTGAAAAAAATTAACAATTAGTTAGTCTACAACGTGCTTTGCCGTACAAATTTTCGTCGCAATTTTGAGGTGGTTTACCGAAAACACACTATTCTAACTGGGCGTAATTTTCACCGACTGGTCGGTTTATCGCTCAAACTTAGTGTTTTTTGCCCGACACTCTCGCCCATTCACCATCAATGGCACTGGGTTCAAGTGTAATATCTTGAGCGTACGCTTCTTCTATGCGCGTAACTTGCTCCGCCAAAATGCCAGAAAGGACTAACAAACCGCCTGATTTGCAGTAATTTGTAATAACGCTTTGAAGTTCTAGTAATGGACCTGACAAGATGTTCGCCATCACGACATCGGCTTCAAGCTCAGGCTGGTCTTCAGGAAGGTATACATCCAAACGGTCTTCAACGCCGTTGCGTCGTGCATTTTCTTTTGTTGCTTGTAGCGCTTGTGGGTCGATATCAATGCCGATGACGCGCTTAGCGCCCAACTTCAGCGCAGCTAACGCCAAAATTCCTGAACCACAGCCAAAATCGACGACGGTTTTATCCGTCATCTCTATGCCGTCAAGCCAGCGCAAGCAAAGCGCAGTGGTAGGGTGCGTGCCAGTACCAAAGGCAAGCCCAGGATCTAGCATTACGTTAACGGCGTTTGGATCGGGAACATCGCGCCAGCTTGGGCATATCCACAAGCGCTCGCCAAATTGCATGGGATGGAAGTTATCCATCCACTCTCGCTCCCAGTCTTTGTCTTCAAGTGGCTCAAGCTTATATTTAAAATCAGGGCCTAAGACTTTGGCTTTACCCAAGCGCTGAAGGATGCCTTTCATATCGGCATCAGCTTCAAATAAGCCGACGACTTGTGTATCGGGCCACAGTAACACCTCACCCGGCTTGGGCTCGTACATAGGGGTGTCTTTCGCATCCACATAGGTCACTGCTTGTGAGCCGTTGGCCGTCAGCATGTCGCCTATTGATTCTGCATGTTCAGAGGAGGTATTAATTCGAAGTTGTAGCCAAGCCATAGTTATCGTTCATTGAGACCTTTGCGCATTATTGTACCTTTGCTTGGCAGTAAACAAAATGCAGGCAAGCGAAAAGCTTTCAGTAAATGAGAATGCGATGCTTACAGAGGCATGATCAAATCTAACCACTTTGGCTCTCAACAGGCTCTCAAGTACCCAATAAAACTTGGCTGCTCAATTGATTACGTAAGCCTCGAGAAAAACTAACCTTTTGTCGACTGGTGAAATTCTAATATAAGTTTATATTATGAGAAGGGTATCGTTTAATTTATAGTTTGGTTCATCTGTTGTATGCGCGCACTTTTATCTGCTGTTTGTTTACTGTGTTTTATCATACCGCTTAGCGCGAAAGAGCTAGATGTGGTTGTGGGCTGGAACAAGCCTCCATACGTTATTTCACAAGAACACACAGGCTTTGAAGTTGACTTGGTGCGAGCAATTCTAGCTGAAATGGGATATGGATTGTCGCCTATTTATGTTCCTTTCGGGCGTACGGCAAGGTTATTAAAAGATGACGCCGTTGACATTGGACTTACCCTTAATCCTGCACACACGGTCGATCAAAGCATTTTATCTGAGCCATATATTATCTATCAGAACGTCGTGGTAACACGAGCAGATAGAGAACTGACGATAGACAGTATCGAGGATTTGAAAGGTAAAAGCGTCATTGCTTTTCAAACCGCTCAATCGGTATTAGGTGAGGACTTTGGGCGAACTATCGCATCGCAAACTACCTATATGGAAATGGCACGACAAGATCGTCAAGTGGACATGCTGATGCGCGGCAGTGTCGATGTTGCCATTCTCGATAGAAATATTTTCAACTACTTCAAATCTGCAAACAGTGCTTATGCCGAAGACGCAATCGTCTTTCATGAGCTTTTTCCTATATTGCCTTACAGTGCTGCAATCCCCGACCCAGCGCTAAGAGCCAAGTTTAACGCCACCCTTCGGCTATTTATTGAAGATGGGCGGTATCAGTTACTGCTTGATGAATATAAGCTCGATAACCTCCTTCATAAGCTTCCCGTAGCGGAAACGGCAAAATAATTCTTAGACAGTGAACTATTTCTGATTCAACGTATAAGAAACTAACATTACGTTACCTTCTATTGCCGTCAAAAGCTGCAAAATAAGAAGGAGTAACAGGCGCTAGGATCATACGTTAAGGAAAGGTTTATGTCGAAACAGGGTTTTTTGCTGGTCGTAGTCGTGCTATGCACTGCATGCGTTTCTCAAGCAAATCATACAGATAAGATTGAGCAATGGTTAGATAAGCCTGCTCACGTTCAGGCGCAAGCTATTGCGAGTGGCGACACGACATCTGATGAGCTCGTTAGCGGTTATCTTGCGCGAATCGAACGACTAGATGAAAAGGTAAATAGCGTCTTAGCGTTGAATCCTAATGCGCTGACCGAAGCGAAGGCCATCGATAAACGACTAGCGAATGGCGAGACGCTTGGCCCTCTGGCAGGTATTCCCGTGCTGCTAAAAGATGATATAGAAAGTAAAGAGATGCCCACCACAGCCGGCTCAATGGCGCTTATTACTAATGACACTGGTCGCGATGCGCCTATCGTAGAAAAACTGAAAGCGGCAGGGGCAATTATTTTGGGTAAAACCAATTTATCTGAATGGGCAAACTTTCGCTCTGAATCCTCTATCAGCGGCTGGAGTGCAGTTGGCGGGCTTACCCGAAACCCGCATATGCTATCAAGAAGTGCCTGTGGTTCCTCGTCGGGCTCGGGAGCGGCTATGTCGCTGCGCTTGGCGTCCCTCGCCGTGGGTACGGAAACCAATGGCTCTATTATATGTCCCGCGTCTATAAACGGTGTAGTAGGCTTTAAACCAACAGTGGGTTTACTTTCAAGAACTCACATAGTGCCTATATCTTTCAGTCAAGACACCGCGGGTCCAATGACATCTAACGTTCAAGATGCCTGGCTGATGACGTCAATTATGGCAGGCACAGATGCAAGCGATAACGCTACGCTAGATGCAGACTCTCATCGTCCAGCTATGCCCGCATCGTCCATGCTTGCTACCGATTTAAAAGGTAAGCGAATTGGTGTGGTTAGGTACCGCCAAGGCGATAATCCTCATGTACTCGCCGTATATGAAAAGGCGTTGAATCAGCTAAAAGCATCGGGCGCTACGTTGGTGGACATCAGTGACTTCTCTCAGCCAGATTCATTTTGGGCTGACTCTTATAATGTTCTGCTGAGCGAGTTCCATCATAGTATTAACGAATACTTGTCGGGGTCGCCGGCAGAGCTCCCTGCAAGGAACTTGTCTGAGCTTATCGATTTCAATAACAAAACAGAGCGCGAGTTAGCGCTATTCAATCAAGACATTTTCGAAAAATCGCTCGCGTCGGCAGCCATTGAAAGCGAAAAGTATCAAAATGCACTGCGCCTTATCCAAGACACAGCGGGCAAAAATGGTATTGATACGTTGTTAGCAAAGCACAATGTTGATGTACTAGTTGCGCCCTCAAACAGCCCTTCTTTTTTAATAGATGGCGTATATGGTGACCATTCGCCAGTCGGTTTTATCGGTATCGGGTATTTGGCCGCAATTGCAGGATATCCGCATCTCACAGTGCCCGCTGGACAGGTGAAAGATCTTCCTGTGGGAATTAGCTTTATTGGTGGAAAGTGGCAAGACGAAAGCGTGTTAAAAATAGGTAGAGTCTTTGAAGCAAAACACGGCTTCTTCATTAAGCCTGGCCTTCTGCCTACACGTTTTGACAACCCAGCGCTAAAAGGTATTGAAGACGGAATTGATGTAGTTCGCTAGCGGGAAATGAGGATACATAATCGTATTTCGCCTCAACAGAAACGAAAAAAGCCCTTGGTTTAACTTAAGGGCTTTTTAACGTCTTTTCTTTCGATTGGTTAGCCAGGCTTTTTCACCCAAGCGCTACACCAGCCATCAGCGTTAACAAGCTTATTAGGGAAAATGTTACAAGGGCGGTGTTGTTCGCCATCGGCGCCCTGCACGTACATGCAGTTTGCGCATTTTGCACCTTCAACAGTTGACGACGGTGTGTAGTTCAGTGCTTTTGCAGTAGGGTCATCAGCGCTCAATTGTTCTTGAGCCTGAGCACGTAACGCTACACCACCTAATGTAAGACCGATAACTGTCGAGCCAGAAAGCTTTAAAAAGTCACGGCGATTTACAGATTTCATAACATTCTCCTTAAGAGATAGAAACGATAATGATTCTTTTTTATTCAGTGCCTTAAACGCAAAAACCTGCCCAAAGAGGCAGGTTTTGTTTCATGTTTAAATACTATCTCTTTTTGAAAAAAGATCGAACGAAATGTCGCATTTTCGCTTGATCCAGATTAAATAAACTTCAGAGTTACAACCTTAAGTATTGAATGTAAGACCGCTGGACAGTTTATTAGTTCACTTCACGGTTAACTTTACATCGGGCTTTGCATACGCAAATTGCGCAATTCGTTGTGTGCTGTGGTAGCTGTCTAGGCCTGAGATACAAGCCGTTTGCGCTTGCTCTATATCAGCATAGCCGTCTGAATCTATTATTTGCTCAGGAACGTAGAGCTCTTGGATTTCGCCGATAACCATTTCGGTGTCATTAAGCAAAGTAAAATGCTGTGCTACTTTTAAGCCCATTTTAATTTCACTTTCTTTGACATACGGCGCACTGAAGGACTCACTGATCTGCGCGGTTAACCCAACGGCTTCAAATTCACTTTCATCTGGCGCATAGCGGGCTGATGTTTGGTGGGCTTTGTCGACCCAGTCAACAGACACGTGATTTAGCGTAAAAAAGCCCTGCTGTTTTATATTGCTTAACGTATCTCGCGTAACGGTATGTGGACGCATGATCATGCCAATGAGCGGCGGGTTAGCACCGACATGAACAATAGAGCTCACTATAGCCAAATTGTTTGTAACGCCGTTTGTTGTGCCCACCAAAGTCGCCGATTTAAAACCAGACAAACTATTAATTAGGTTTGCGCGGTAGCGCTGTGCAAGGGCGTCTATATCACCGCGGGTGAACTGCTTAGTCATTCTCTCTTTCTGCCTCTATCTGAATGTCATCACCGTGCTGATAAGCAGTAAGCTCAATGGGCTGACAACACACTTGGCAGTCGAGCACCTGTACTTGGCCAACATCGTTAATTTCATCTATTTCAACATCATTTGGAGCCATACAGTAAGGACAGGAAAAGCCCATGGAACGAGTTAAACTCATATTTAAATGCCTTTGTAATCACTAATGCTATTTGTTACGTAATGCAAAGACGAGTGGATTTTCTTTTAGACACGCCCCTTGTCTCTGATTTTAAGAGAAAAGGGCAAGACTGCTATTTGACGCTTATGAGTAATCAGAAAACTGGGTGCACAAATAATAGATGTGATAGACGAAAAAGGTGATCTTGTGGCAAATAAAGTTGGTCAATGCCCGTGCTGTAATAGAGAAGCTCGCCTTACTTACCATCATCTTATCCCGCGAAAAATGCACAGGCGTACCTATTTTAAAAAGCACTTTAGCAAAGCGGAGTTTCAGGACGGCATTTACATTTGCAGACAATGTCACAGCGGTATACATCGATTTTATGATGAGATGACGTTGGCCAAACACTACTTCAATTTGCAGCGTTTATTGGCAGATGCGCAGCTTTCTTCGTTCTTTCATTGGGTGTCCAAACAGCGCGTGCGCGTGTAAAAGTACACGCTGTGCACTATTAGCAGCAGATGTGATACCCAATCGCGGAGGATTTAATTTGATTCGCGTGGCTGTATAAATATACACTATTGGTGTTTTCATAGCCAAAGATACCTCATGCGAAAAGATTTACCGCCACGTTATTATCTTACACACTTTCACGAGTTCCTCGGGTTCTTTGAAGGTGCTAGCAGGGCGCTTCTAAGTGACGAAGCCACTGACTTTGTTAGGCGTTTTAAAGCGTTAGACGATGACAAACAGTGTATTGTTGTGCGCGCTGCAAATCGCAAGTATGCAGTGATTGACAGGACGCAGTTCAATTATAGCGAAATCGCTGTGCCACAAGAGCAAATAGATTGGCTTACCGACAACGGCTGGTTTGGTGACCTTACCCACGCTTCGCTTAATGACATCGCTGGTGTCTTGACCAAAGATGCTCTGCTTGAGCTACTTGCTGAATACGGCAGTATTCAGGGGCTCGCATCTCTCACCAAGCCTAAACTCGTGACGTTGCTTAATGAACATATCGAAGGTAGAGGCTGGCCAGAGCGCTTTTCGCTAGATAACTACTTAGTGTGCTTGTTTGACAATGCACTTCGCTATTTGCTGTTTATCTATTTTGGTAACACCAAAAGCCGTCTAAATCAGTTTTCTATGCGCGATTTAGGCGTAATGAGAACCCGTTCTGATTCCGTAACGGATACGGCGCGTTTTGAAACTAAAAGCGACGCCCAAGCGTCATGGTTTTACGCCAACCATTACAGCCAGTTAGCTTTTTATAACGATGATATGTTGCTTGCCATTGCCGAAGGTGAACTGCCCATTACAGAAGGTGTGTCGGCCTGTTTTTATCGCGACCAGTTTCTGTATGCATTAGGTCTAAAAGTGCTGATGTTTGATAGAGCGAAAGGGCTAGAAGTATTGAAAGCGGCGCAAAGCGATAAGGCAAAAGAAAAGTGGTTAAGAGAGAGCTACAAGGACGGAAATGAAAATAGTGTTAAACAGACCCTTGAAGAGATAATTGATAATCCGCAATCGGATACGCTGTTAGCATTTGCAGAAGATTTCTATGCCCGTAAATACCACAAAAAACGCACCAGCGCGGTTACCGACATGCTTCGCAATGCTAGCCGTACACTGGATATTGACGTAAGCCAAAATCAACAGGTTGAGCGTGGTGTGCTGGCGCATTATGCAAGGCACGGCATTGAAGGTTGGCGCACGGAAAACCGATTATGGCGCAGTTTGTTCGGCCTTACCTTTTGGAGGCAACTTTACGAAGAAGACACGCTGGTTACGGAGTTTGATCGCAGACCGTTATCGCTTAAACAGAATAACTTTTACGCTAAGTTTGAATACAGTATTGAAGCGTTGTTACAGGCGCTTGATAGCAAAGAAAAACTGCGTTTTCACATTCACAAAATGGCCACGATGCACTATGGCAAAGTGAATAGCCTGTTTATGTGGTCTAGTCATTTGCTTACGCCTATAGAAGCGCTAATTGAGCATGGTTCGCTAGATTCTATTTATGCTCTACTTCGCATGATGTGCAAAGACTTTGAGAGCCTCCGAGATGGCTTCCCCGATATCATGGTATTTGACGGCGCACTTCGCTTTGAAGAAATCAAAGCGCCTGGCGATCAGCTTCGCCGAAATCAGCTGGTTTCAATTCAACGACTGCAGCAAGCTGGATTTGATGTTGCCGTGACAACGGTGAAATGGGTACGTGACCCGGCGCAGCCCTATGTTGTGGTAGATATAGAAACCACTGGTGGCAACAATAGCTACAACCGAATTACCGAAATAGGCATGGTAAAACTTGTTGGCGGTAAAGAGGTAGACAGGTTTCAAACCCTATTAAACCCGCAGCGCCGTATTCCAAGCAATATTACCCGTCTTACCGGAATTTCGGATGACATGGTGGCAAATGCCCCCATTTTTGCCGAAGTCGCGGAACACGTGGCCAGCTTCACCGAAGATGCTGTGTTTGTCGCGCATAACGTGAATTTCGACTATGGGTTCATTAAGCAAGAGTTCGCAAGATTAGAGCAAACTTTTAGGCGACCGAAAATGTGCACCGTGCGCGAAATGCGCCGCACTTATCCGGGGCTACCATCCTACTCCTTGGCAAACCTGACCCGGCACTTTCACATCGATATGGAGCAGCATCACCGTGCGCTGAGCGATGCCAAAGCCGCTGCCGAGTTGTTAAAGCTAGCGTTTGAAAAAGACGATGAGCTGGTGGGTATTTCGTCAAATACGTAATTGTCCTCGTGTTATTTTAGACTGGTGTACTGAACAAAATGCGCGTTAGCTTAGTATCTAAAGGGTTAAAAATGCATATTGAGAAGTAAGAGATGGCATTAACTGAAGAACAAGAATCACGAATAATTGAAATGGCGTGGGAAGACCGCACGCCGTTTGAAGCCATTGAGCGTTTATACGGGCTGCCAGAAAAAGACGTAATAAAGCTTATGCGCAAAAACCTCAAACAGAAAACTTTCAAAAACTGGCGAGAGCGTGTATCGGGCAGAAAAACAAAGCACGCTAGCTTGCGACCTGAAGGTGTAGACAGAGGGTATTGTCCTTCACAGTATAAATACAAAAGTGCCAATAAGTAGTGTACCCAATCAGCGCGTGGGGTCTGTAGAGCCCCTTTAGCGAAGGCTGCACTACATTACTTCTTAGGATGCGTCATTGTTGTTATCGGTAAGAGGAATGCGGTTAGCTGCTGACGTAACGGCGTAGGGAATATGATGGTATTACTAGATTGGGTAATGCTTTTTGCGTGATGGACTTGGCGCAGTAAATTCTGATAGGTTTCATCACTTTGCTGAACGGCTTCCACTTTTTTCATCATAAATTCAATGAATTCTGCTGGTGAAAGGTCATTATGCTGCCTTATTTCAAAGGCCAGCGCCTTGATCACGTACGCTTCCCATTCTTTCCTGTAACTGTCTTTCAGGCGTTCAGGGTAGAGCGTTAAGTCAGATATATCTTGCGCTAAGTCTACTATATCTAGGGGATCATCAAAGAGGACACGAAACGCTAGAAGCGCTTCATCTGAGAGTCGAGAAATGGGAAGTTTTTCTTTGAACTGAGCGTAGCGGCTTGGCACAAAAACACCTTTTCTTAACGGGTAAAACCTTGAAATAAAATGAAGATAATTCCTATCAACACCGCCAAATTGTAATAAAACCTAAATATCGTTGAAAGTTGTTAAGATTAAAAATACGTAATCTGCGATAACTGAACTCTGTTTGTCGATAAACCGTAACTCACTATGCACTGTTAAAGTGTGTACGCGTTCTTGCTGTTTGGCCCATCGTTTGATGGGCCTTTTTTATGTGGTGTAGGCGCTTTGTTTCATTCAACTATCGAAGGAGAGTTTTACTCCTGCCAGTAATCGACTGACACTATCTACCACATCAGCTCTTATAAACCACTCAACATCATGCTTCTCCGATAGCACGCCACTAAATTCCAGAGAGCCGCCGTGACCAGTTCCTAGGAAGTCTTCAATTAATTCAGCGCGCTCACCAAAACTACTGTCTATATAGGAATAGTAAGCAAAATATTCGATAGGATATGATGTGTTAAAAGCGCTTGCAGCGAATTCGCCGCTGGTGCCCACTACAACTTTCGCTGCACTTTCATCAGTACGCTGCACTAATTCAATGAACGCGGTATCTTGTTCATTAATACGTAATCGATATTCTGCCCGGGCAAACGTACCGTTCAGCATTCTTTCAAAACTGGCTTCATAGCTATGTCGTTGTCCCATCTTGGCCGAATATTCAATTTCGAAATACTCATCCTCTCCGCCAATATTAAAGGCTTCAGATGCTTCAGCATTTGCAAGTTGACCAACGACTATTTCAATGGCGGTGTCGTTTTGCAATTGCCTCACATGACGTACCCCCGTTATCCAACCATCTTTCGACAAGCCGGTGGAAGAAACACGCCCTTTGTAAGTTGGAATAACGCCTAACTCAGTTTTCCCCGAATCGGTTTCATGCCTTAAGTACAGTCGTCTTGCATAAAGATAATCGGTTGTGTCGCTACCAAACGTATTGTGGCTAGATGAAAAGTCATCGCCAGTAACAATAAAACTGTTTACCGACCATGTAGAAGTGAGGGCGAGCGATGGATAGTAACGCAATCGATATTGTTCACGGCTAGGGCGATTGGAGCGATTATCGTAACGCACTTGGATATCGAGTTTCTGTGAGAACGAAGGCGTGATGTCTTCAGCACAAGCCTCGGAGAGCGAGCCGCATAAGAATACACAAATAAAAATAGAGATTACCCTCACGCAATTTCCCTTCTCATTTCCAGTTAATCAGTTTATACATCAATCATAACTTTTTCGGACAGATAAATTTCGCTATGTAGATAAAAAGCGAAAAAAAAGCCGGCAGGGATGCCGGCAATAAGTGGAGTGGGACTCCAATGAGGGTAAAACACACAAAAGCATTAAAACTCAGGGAGATGTCTTAAAACTTGTATGCAGTATAGAACCAGTTTTTAAATAGGAAAATCGTTAAAAATTGATTGTAGTAATCGGAAAATTAGAATGTGCTGAATAGCGAATAGCGAATAGCGAATAGCGAATAGCGAATAGCGAATAGCGAATAGCGAATAGCGAATAGCGAAGAAAGAAAATTGGGCTACACAAAAAACAGCGTGTAGCCCAAAGGGGGGATTAGGCTAAACCTAGCTTCTTCTCTAGGTAGTGGATGTTGGTTCCACCCGCGAAGAAGTTTTCATCGGCCATAATGGCGCGCTGAAGAGGGATATTCGTTTTAATTCCTTCAACCACAATCTCTTCAAGGGCGTGGCGCATACGAGCAATCGCTTCGTCGCGGCTTTCACCATAAGTGATAAGCTTACCAATCATTGAGTCGTAGTAAGGAGGCACGTGGTAGCCCGCGTAAATATGCGACTCCCAACGAATACCTAAACCACCTGGCGCATGGAACATATCAATAGGACCAGGGCTAGGAATGAAGGTTTGTGGATCTTCTGCGTTAATTCGACATTCAATAGCGTGGCCACGAATTTGAATTTGCGACTGATCAATTGATAGTGGCTGACCGGCTGCAATGCGAAGCTGCTCTTTAATAAGGTCAACGCCTGTGATCATTTCAGATACTGGGTGCTCTACCTGAATACGGGTATTCATTTCAATGAAATAGAATTCGCCGTTTTCATATAGGAACTCGAATGTACCTGCTCCGCGGTAGCCAATTTCAATACAGGCTCTGCGGCAGCGATCGCCAATCTTGGTGCGCATTTGCTCAGAAATACCCGGTGCAGGCGCTTCTTCAACCACTTTTTGGTGGCGACGTTGCATTGAACAGTCACGCTCACCTAAGTGAATGGCGTTACCTTGGCCATCGGCTAATACCTGAATTTCAACGTGACGTGGGTTCTCAAGGAATTTTTCCATGTAAACCGTTGAGTTACCAAATGCAGCGCCAGCTTCTGCTTGCGTTGTTTCAATGGCTTTAATCAACTCAGCTTCGCTGCGCACCACGCGCATACCACGACCACCGCCGCCGCCCGCAGCTTTAACGATGATTGGGTAACCAATGCGCTTAGCAATGGCTTTGTTGCGCTCTACGTCATCAGTTAGCGGGCCGTCGGAACCGGGTACACACGGTACGCCTGCTTTTTTCATGGCGTTGATAGCAGAAACTTTGTCACCCATAAGGTTGATAGTTTCAGCTTTAGGGCCAATGAAAATAAAGCCGCTTTTTTCTACCGCTTCAGCAAAGTCTGCGTTTTCCGCTAGGAAACCGTAACCTGGGTGAATAGCAATAGAGTTAGTGACTTCTGCAGCAGCAATAATGCGAGGAATGTTCAGATAGCTTTCGGTTGCCGATGCTTTACCAATACAAATCGATTCGTCAGCCAGCAACACGTGCTTCAAGTTTTTATCCGCAGTAGAGTGTACCGCTACGGTTTTGATGCCTAGTTCTTTACAGGCTCTCAAAATACGCAGGGCAATCTCACCACGGTTAGCAATAAGTACTTTATCTAGCATAGTTAAGCACTCGCTTATTCAATGATGAACATTGGCTGGTCGAACTCTACAGGATCTTGGTTTTCAACCAAGATTGCCTTAACCACGCCTGCTTTATCTGCTTCAATTTGGTTCATCATCTTCATCGCTTCAACGATACAAAGCGTGTCGCCAACTTTTACTTGCTGACCCACTTCTGCAAACGGTTTTGCCGTTGGTGAAGATGCACGGTAGAACGTACCTACCATTGGAGACTTAACAACGTGACCCTCTGGCTGTGCTGGCTCAGCTGGCGCTTCAGACGCAGTGGTAGCTGCCGCTGCTGGAGCTGGTGCCATTTGCGGTGCCGCTGGTGCTGCAAAGCTGTAGTTCATTGGCGCTTGAACACCCGTTGGGCCACGGTGGATGCGTACAGACTCTTCGCCTTCAGTGATTTCTAGCTCGGCAATGCCAGATTCTTCCACTAGTTCGATGAGTTTTTTAATCTTTCTAATATCCATGTTCTGTCTCTGTTTTATTTTTGCGATTTCGGTAAATTGATTGCTGCAGTAAGCGCGAGCGAGTAGCCCATGGCACCAAGGCCAACAATGACGCCAGCTGCAACATCAGAAAAATAGGAATGGTGACGAAACGGTTCACGGGCATGAACGTTCGACAAATGCACCTCAATAAACGGGATATTGACACTTAATAATGCATCGCGAAGGGCGACGCTGGTGTGCGTGAAGGCAGCAGGATTAATAATAATGGCATCAACAGTACCCATAGCAGCGTGCACGCGATCGATCAGTTCAAACTCCGCGTTTGACTGAAAATGCGTTAAGGTCACGTTGCTTGACGCAGCCTGCGCCTGCAAATCATCTACGATGTCTTGCAAGGTTTGTGTGCCGTATTTGTCGGGTTCTCTTTGGCCTAACATATTCAGGTTAGGGCCGTTCAATAACAAAATATTCATCTAGTTTGCTGCTATCTTCGGGAAAAAGTCACGGTTATTGCCATTTCAACAAACTTTTGTGACAGTTGCACGAAAAAAAGCCAATTAATTTGCTCGTTTATTGTGTTAAATGCTGATTATAGTGATAGATAAAGATTTCGCAGCAAAATACTGGTCTAATCAGGTGTTTTCGGCGCAAAGTTTATTGGGAAGTTTGCTTGTTGGCTGCCTGTGAAACCGCAGCATGCTGCACTCTCAGAAGGCGTTAGTGGGGGATGAGATGGCAGTTTTAACGAAAAATATCAGTATGTATTGCTATAAATGCTAAGGCGAGGCCTTAGTTAGGGCGCTGTCGAGGGAAAACGGCACACTTACGTACTTACCATGGAATTTGGCTACATATATGCCAAAGTGAAGGTGGGGTAAGGAAGAAAACCCCGTATTGCCGATATAACCGATAAGCTGCCCGCGTTTCACGACTTGCCCTCTTGTCACAGCAACACCTTTATATTTCAGGTGGTAGTATTCGCCGGTGGTTCCGTCGCTATGAAGAATAACAACGTAGTTAGCGTATTTTGCAAACTTCGGCGTTGGCCCGCCTTTCGTGCCGTCATCTTTCGTATCGATCACTACGCCTTCCCGGGCGGCTAAAATAGGTGTACCTACAGGCGCGGCAAAATCGAGAGCATACCTTGACGCACCAGAATGACTAAAATTGCCGTTAAAGCCTTGCACAATACGGTATTTGCTAGCTGGTTGTAGCGGTGGCAGATACGTATAGGCGTTGTCGTGTATCGCGTCTACGCGCCCCACCGTCCATTTAACGCGCATAGAATCCCAGAATGCGTCGGCATTTTTTACTACGCCAAGGGGCACTTGGTCATTGGTATCTAAAAATGCATTAACGTGGGCTTTTGATTTAAGCTCCCCATTGTCTGTTGGAATGTCTTGCATCACATTGGAATACAGAGTTAGCGCTACGGGCAATTCTACTTTTCTCTGTACTGAGACTAAATAAAGAGAAGAAGACGAAGGCGTAAGCTCAAAACAAAAGCGTTTGTTATCAAAGCACCCCGTGGTTTTCGCTGTTACTGATAGGGAAAAAGTGAGCGAAATAAATAAGAAGGCCAGCATTGAAGCCAACCTTCTTTTCTGAACCCCGTTTCTACCCAAGATAAAGAGAGCAGCGCTTCGCACCGCTCGCCATACTCGCCATATGAGAAGAGGAAAGTCCTGGAATCGACGCGCCTTAGTCCAAGCGACCACTTTGACCGTCATTAGTGTTAGACCCATTGTTAAGCCACTCGTTTACGTGACCGGCAAAGGCGTCTGCTTTCATAAACCCGGTGACACGAGCTTTGGTTAGCTCGTCGCCGTTTTTGTCAAAGAACAAAATGGTAGGCAGGCCTAGCACAGTAAAGGTGTCAAAAATCTCCTGACGTTCTGGTGTGTTATCGGTAAGGTCCATTTGCATCCATACCGTATTGCTAAGTGCAGATACCACTTTCTCGTCAGGGAACGTGTACTTCTCGAACTCCTTACAGGCTACGCACCAGTCGGCGTACAAATCGACCATCACGGTTTTACCTTTTGTGTTAGCCGCCGCTATTTTATTACGTAAGTCTGCCAAGTCTCGCGCAACAACAAAGTCTGGATGCCCTGCGTGGACACCATCAGAGTGCTCGCCCCAAAGCCCTGTGTTTAGCCCTGCTTGATAAGTAAGGCCAGCACTTCCCATAATGCCTATTGCCACCACAACAGCACGTACAAGCTTCATCAGTGAGTTTTTGCTGGCGCGATTGAGTACCCAGTAGTAACCGAATAAACCGAAGCCAAGCAATCCCCATAGGAAGCCAGTGGCTGGGCTATTATATAAACGCTCAATAAACACAATGGCCACGGCAAGCATCATAAAGCCGAAGGTGACTTTAACCACATTCATCCAGTTACCTGCTTTAGGTAGGAGTTTTCCTCCTGTCATGCCGAACAGAATAAGTGGAACGCCCATACCAATGCTTAACAAGTAAAGAGAAATAAAGCCCAGTGTCATATCGCCAGTTTGGGCGATGAATAACAATATGCCGGTTAGCGGGGCCGTCGTACAGGGCGAAGCGATAAGGCCAGACAATACACCCATAACAAATACACCTGCGAAACTGCCGGGCGTTTGATTGTTACTCATGTGAGTGAGCTTTTCTTGATACTTTGCCGGTAGCTGAATTTCAAAGCCACCAAACAGAGCAACGGCCAGCGCCACAAATAGCACAATGAATACGCCGAGTACTACAGGGTGTTGAAGCGCAGCTTGAAACTGCGCGCCGGCTACCGCAACCACTAATCCAAGCAGTGAGTATGTGATCGCCATACCTTGAACGTAAACAAAGGTTAGCCAGAATGAATGCGATGCGGTTTTAGGTTTGCCCTGACCAATCACAATGCCCGACACAATGGGATACATCGGGAATACGCAAGGTGTAAAGGCTAAGCCTACGCCTAGTGCAAAAAATAGAGCTAAAGTGAGCGCAAGGTTATCTTTATCGATTAGCCTTTGCGCTAAATCGAACTGCTCGCTTTGTGAAGAAGTTGCTGCGTTATTTGGTTCTGAGGCCGTATCTGTCTCAGCAACTGCACTGCTTCCCACTTCATTTAAATATACGACTTTCACTGTTGGCGGGTAGCAAAGCCCTGCGTCAGCACAGCCTTGATAGCGAATTTTTACTACGCCGTCACTGAGTGCTGACTCAATGGGTAAGGTAATAGATACGCCGTTATAAAACACTTCAGACTCGCCAAAAAACTCATCCTGAATCATTATCCCATTTGGGTACTCAGGCTCGCCAATTTCGGCTTGTTTCGCCACAAACTTAAACTGCTTTAGATACAGATAATAGCCTTCCGCAATATCGAAACTTACCGTAAGCGCGTCGCCTTTTTGGTTAAAATCGAACGCAAACGCTTGGTCTACATCTAAAAATTGGGGTTCATCCACGAACGGATCGTCAAAGGCATTGGGCACCTGAGCCGAGGCGAACGTGCTTAATAACGTCATTAAACAAAATGCTGAAAGTACATAAGCGCTAAAGCGACGAAACAGTGAAGCTGATGCAGTGCCTGATGGAAAAGGAGGTAAAGTCATAAAGTTACAGTTCATTTTTATCTATTTTGCGTTGTCGTTATTTTTATTAGAATTACGTTTTAACTAGCGCTGTAGCGTGGTTTGTAACCACTGACCGTAAGCGCTGCTAGCCTCAGCATTAAGTTCTAACCATTCAGGGACATCATACGGATGTAGTTCGCTTACTCTATCGAAGGCCTGTAAAACGTGTTGTGTGTTCGTTTTAATAAGCAGTTGGCATTCTACGTCGGTTTCCACCTTCCCCTGCCACTCATAAACGGACTCTATACCCTTGATTATGTTGACGCAGGCGGCAAGCTTTTCTTCAACGAGCGTGCTGGCAATTAACTGCGCTGTCTTTTCATCGGGCGTGGTGCACAATACAAGCTTAATTGTCATGAACTTTTCCTACTTTATTTCGCGCCTGTTACTTTGCTAATGGGTCGATATGTAATTGACCTGAAAAGTCGCACTATTCTTTCATAGCTACAGTATATCACGGTCGTTATCGGTCGCTTTAAGTGGCTATTTAAGCGAAAGGGTGGGCACCTTTTCTTGTTATTACGTACAAAGACCCTATAACAGGTTATGAATACATGAAAGAGGAAGCATTTTGCGGGTTTTATTTATACTGTTTGCCCTATTACCTATTTTAGAAATTGCGTTGCTTATTAATGTAGGCAGCGTGATTGGTGGCTGGAATACCGTTGGCTTGGTCATTCTTTCTGCCTTTATTGGTGCTTATTTTGTTAAGCGCGAAGGCGTGAGTACACTGCAAACTGCACAAGAAAAAATGCAGCGAAATGAAGTGCCAGGAAAAGAACTAGTTGAAGGCTTGATGCTGGTGGTTGCGGGTATTTTACTTGTGACGCCAGGCTTTATTACCGATATTTTCGGCTTCTTATTGGCAATGCCAGGCTCTCGTCACTTCTTTGCTGCTCAGGTCAGTAAGCACATGAAAATGCGTGTTGTCGCTCCGGGTATGGGGCCGGGAACTGCAGGCTTCGGACAGGGTCAGTCACCGTTTGGGCAAAGTCCTTTCGACCAGCGTTCACGCTCACATAATAGCGATGGTGATGTGTTTGAAGGTGAGTACACCGATCACACCACTAACGACCCAGATAAGCGCTTAAAATAGCGAGCCCCAACGCCCTCTCCATCAGGTTATGAGCGCCGTTTACCGCGATAAACGGCGTTTACTTGCCCAATAAAAAGAAGTATTTAGCGAAAAAACCAAATTTTTTACATTTTTTTGCTTAAAAACCCTTGAAGTTATCTGGGTACTACCCCATCTATCCGTGCAGAAACGATTTTAACTGCTCAGCAATGAGCAACCTTAAACACACGGCATTTAGATTGTCTGAATGTCGACAATTACATTCATTTGAATAGTGAAATTTTCAGGAGACTTGAAAATGGCAATTCGTCCTTTACACGACCGCGTAATCCTTAAGCGCGCAGAGCAAGAAAGCAAATCTGCAGGCGGTATCGTTCTGACTGGTTCTGCAGCAGAAAAATCTACACGCGGCGAAGTAATCGCAGTAGGTAACGGTCGCATTCTTGAGAACGGCGAAGTTAAAGCGCTAGACGTTAAAGTAGGCGACACCGTTATTTTCAACGACGGTTACGGCGTTAAAACAGAAAAGCTGGATGGTGAAGAAGTACTAATCCTAAGCGAAAGCGACATTCTAGCGATTGTTGAGTAATTACAACTAACGTTAAAACGAATTTTAGAGGAATTTAATCATGGCAGCTAAAGAAGTACGTTTTGGTGATGACGCTCGCAGCAAAATGCTGAAAGGCGTAAACACACTAGCTAACGCAGTTAAAGTAACACTAGGTCCAAAAGGCCGTAACGTTGTTCTAGACAAGTCTTTCGGTGCACCTACTATCACTAAAGATGGTGTGTCTGTAGCGAAAGAAATCGAGCTTGAAGATAAGTTCGAGAACATGGGCGCGCAGATGGTAAAAGAAGTAGCGTCTAAAGCGAACGACGAAGCGGGTGACGGTACAACTACTGCTACTGTACTTGCGCAAGCAATCGTAACTGAAGGTCTTAAGAGCGTTGCAGCGGGTATGAACCCAATGGATCTTAAGCGCGGTATCGACAAAGCGGTAGCGGCAGCAGTTGAAGAGCTTAAAGCTTTGTCTACTGACTGTGCAGACAGCAAGTCTATCGCTCAAGTAGGTACTATCTCTGCAAACTCTGATGCAGAAGTTGGCGACATCATTGCTCAGGCAATGGAAAAAGTAGGTAAAGAAGGTGTTATCACTGTAGAAGAAGGTCAGGCACTTCAAAACGAACTAGACGTTGTTGAAGGTATGCAGTTCGACCGCGGTTACCTATCTCCATACTTCATCAACAACCAAGAAAACGGTACTGTTGAACTAGACAACCCGTTCATCCTATTGGTTGACAAGAAGATTTCTAACATCCGCGAACTACTTCCTACCCTTGAAGGCGTAGCGAAAGCGGGTAAGCCGCTAATGATCATCGCTGAAGATGTTGAAGGCGAAGCGCTTGCTACACTAGTAGTTAACAACATGCGCGGTATTGTTAAAGTTGCAGCGGTTAAAGCACCAGGTTTCGGTGACCGTCGTAAAGCAATGCTACAAGACATCGCTATCCTAACTGGCGGTACAGTAATCTCTGAAGAGATTGGTCTAGACCTTGAAAAAGTTCAGCTTGAAGACCTAGGTACTGCTAAGCGCGTAGTTATCAACAAAGACAACACAACTGTTGTTGACGGTAACGGCGACCAAGAAGCGATTGAAGGCCGTTGTGCTCAAATCAAAGGCCAAATTGAAGACTCTACGTCAGACTACGACAAAGAGAAGCTTCAAGAGCGTCTAGCTAAGCTTTCTGGCGGTGTTGCAGTAATTAAAGTTGGTGCAGCAACTGAAGTTGAAATGAAAGAGAAGAAAGACCGCGTAGAAGATGCACTACACGCAACTCGCGCAGCGGTTGAAGAAGGTGTGGTACCTGGTGGTGGTGTAGCACTAGTTCGCGCAGCAGCTAAACTTGCTGACCTTACTGGCGACAACGACGACCAAACCGTAGGTATTAAGCTTGCACTACGTGCAATGGAAGCGCCTCTACGTCAAATCTCTATCAACTCAGGTGCAGAAGCATCAGTAGTAGTTAACGAAGTGAAGAACGGCGAAGGTAACTACGGTTACAACGCAGGTAACGACACTTACGGCGACATGCTAGAGATGGGTATTCTTGACCCAACTAAAGTAACGCGCTCTGCACTACAGTTCGCATCTTCAATTGCTTCACTAATGATCACAACTGAAGCAATGGTAGCTGAACTACCTAAAGAAGACGCACCAGCAATGCCTGATATGGGCGGTATGGGCGGAATGGGCGGCATGATGTAAGAATCGCCCTGCTTTCTAGGTCCTTATAAATCAAGGGCTTACAAGCTTTCTGAGACTAACTGTGGTACGTTTTGTATCACGGTTAGTTTCACACCATTTCCTTAATCTCCTTTTACAATATTCCATCAGCTCCTCATTAGCTACCCTTAAATTTTACTCTATAAAATAAGCTCTGTAAGCGTCCCTACGATCTCGTAATGGGTTGGGTATGCTTATGGTCTGCTCTCTCTCAAAGTCTTCTCACAGATCTTCTGTAGGGCACAGGGGGGAGGGGGCGAGGTAATGACCTTTAGTGACGATTGCGTCGTTCCGTGATTCTCTAAAAAAACGTGTTTTATTTTTGGTCATTTTTTGCCACCTTAATCTACACGCAGGAAGACGTAACTCTGCACAATTCATAGAGTGGCAATAACTGTATGACGCTCTTAAAATTCCATGAGAAGGCTCAATAAGTTTAAATCTTGATCTTCAACGTCAGGATGCCCAAAATTGCTCATTTCCAGTTTATTAGTTCTTTCATTACTGTAACCGTAATTAATAACAGCAAATTTTGACTTATTATTCCTCATCATTTGAGTTCCAAATTGATGATATTTTTGAAATAAAGTTTTTGTTAGGCTTGAATCTTGAGCTTTTACTTCAACATATAGGTCTAAAGAGGGAATGTAAAAGTCAGGGGTGTATTGATGCTCACCTACTCCATAGTGAAAAAAGCTGCCGTCAATGTTTCTCAAAACTCTTATAAAAGTAAAAGGTTCATATTTGTACTGTATCCCTCGTGAATCACAACTACGTGCGAACCGTCTTTCAGCATGAGATTTAAAGTCCTTTGAGCTTATAGATGATACTCTCGTGAATTCGCACAAATTGATAGTGCCTGCGGATAAGCCTTCGTTTATAAAGCTTATTAATCTGTTCTGATGTGAAAGCATTTCGACCTCTTTAATACATTTTCCGCTATCGACTCATTACAACGGGATTTGTTAATGCTCGCCTTCAGCCCCACAAGTAAATCCACACTGCTCATTTCGAAGGTCTGGGTCTTCCTTAGTTTCTACTGGCGTGGAGGGATCGAAACTAAGTCATGCATATCACTGAAGAACCAGTGACTTCTAAATGATAGCAAAACTCACATTTTAATGCATGTGTAAATAAACAGTCTTAAGCTTTAATAGAATGGTGTCACATTCTCACAATACTTATTTGACACTGTCATAAACTGAAATTTTAGAGTTGGAGATGTAATGCTTGTCTCCTGTAAAAATCTCTTACGTTGGTGGACGAATAGCGAACTGCAAATTTGCATTCTGTTAAGCGCTGCAAATCTGCATAGTGAACACTAATCAAGCATAATGCAGTTTTGCAGTTTGGCTCTGACAGACACCAGTAGTGCCCCTGCATTGTCTTCGTGTTTGGTAAAGATGAACGCTGCGACTTGCTTGAAGATTGTCTTGACGGTGTTCCTGTGGTGCATAGAGACACCCTATGGGGGGAGTTGCGGCTTCATCATTATTGAATTGGCCTCTCAGATTTGTGTGCTGAAAACGGTTACCTTAAATTAGTAATAAAATGTTTGCATCACTGTGCCTACAGGCGCATTTATACGGCATCTAGTTGCAGTCTCGATATTAAAAATAATAATTGAAGACTTCCCAGTCGCGTCAATATCACTATCAATATCTGTTCGAAGACCCACACGCTGAACAAACCCACTCCAATCCTGAGTTAAATCGCTTGGAGCATGAAGGTTGCTATTTTTTAGAACCGTTTCATCATTTGATAAACAGTTCAAAACGTCAGCCTTCAACTCAGCTAAATCATCAGGTACAGATTCAATCAGAAACAGCCCTTGTTTTCTTTGTTGTGAAAGTTTGGAGCTTTCGCCTGAAGCCATAATTAGAAACTCGATTTTGGGGATTAAAAGGTCAATGCTCTCGACTATATTGAGAAGCTGCGGAAGAGTATCACTGCCAAGCCCCGTTCCGCTCATAGTGATAAGACTTTGCACTTTTCCATGACGATATTTAGCATTGTGTAGAACTGATTGAGCAGCTTGAGGGTCTCTAGTAATTGATGCGCCAACAGCGGTGTAAAGCCAATTATATAGCGAGGCAACGTCCTCCAGCGCTTTACGTTTAACACCACTCCACTTCTTTTTTTCTCGGCTTGCAAGGTACGTAGCGAATACACCATAGGTTAGTAATGCGTCGAGTAATAAAGGTAGACCATACTTTATGGATAACCCAACTGTTGTTTCGGCAGACTTACTATCCGAAACCCAACCCACAACCCAAAATGAGCTTATCAGCAACCCTAGAAACACTCCCATGGTTAGCGCGATTACTTCTCCCTTTCTTTTACTTTTCATATCTATTCCTTGAATAATTTGAACCTATTAAAATTTTCAAGCAGTCAGCCTCGTGAATCCTCTCGACATACTGCCACAGTTCGTCTTTGTTCTTATACTTACCGTACAAGTTATACGTCAAGGGCAGATGCTTGTCCGCCGCCAGCTTCTTCACGATGTCTTCAGGACAACCCATTTGTTCTAGCGCTGTCGCAAAGTGACCTCTAAGCGAGTACAAGCCTGTCTTGTAGCCTTCAATCTTTGGTGTACTTCACTAACCTTTAAGTTTGTCGTTTGGTTTGAAGATCGACCAGCAGAGCCCGTGCGTCGTCTTCGTGTTTGGTCAAGATGAACGCTGCGGATGGCTTGAAGGTTGTCTTTGCGCTGCGAGTTTTGTGCGTAGAAGTACTCCATTAGAGGAGTTATGACTTCCTAGTTGGCGCATTAGCCTCACAGATTTTTGAGATTAAATGAATTGGTGTTTACTGAAGCTTTGCATGAAGCAGAGAAAGTTGGTCATCAATGGTTGTTAAGTTAAAGTCGCTTCTTAAAGTCGACAAGGATTGCATTTTACTGTCACGATATGCTTGTTCCATTAGTTTAATGTAAACAGGAAACAGTAAGTCGGCATGTCTTGAAGTAAAAGCGATAATATCCAGATAGCCCTTATCGTCTATCAATTGAATGAAGCTTTTGGCGTCTAGTAACTTTTGGTTGTCCCGCTGAGCTTTTCGCTGTTGCTTATCTGTAGTGCCGTACTGCCTTTTTGCGTATAGCTGATTGATGCTTTTGATTACTTCTTCCGTTGTAAAAGCAAAGGAGCGTGTCGTCTGTTGCCAGTTATTAGTTAATTTATATGCTGTTCTATATGTTGGTGTCCATAACCCTTCATGAGCAACTTTATTTCTTATAGCTTTACCTATGATGTAAGAACATTGTTGGTCATGTGAGAATGCAAAGCTGGAGACCTGAGGCAAGGTATCTATGACTTCTTTTATTGCACCAGCATTTATGAAATAGCTCTGAAGTTCCTTTGCGGCCTTGATATACGAACTGCTGCTAGGCGTGTCAGGCCTCTCAATTTCTTTCAACACTTCCACTGCTTCCAAAGATACCAAGATTCCTTGGAATACTCGAAAATACTCCATGTATAAGGCTTCCTGCTCGTCAGAATCATAAGCTTGTATTTGTTCGAAGTCATCCATGTTAAATTTCCTTACGAATAAGTTGGCATTACTATTTGGTATTTATCGCCTAATGACCTTTCCTTGATATCGAAAAAACTTCTTTGCTTCCAACAGCTTCTCAAGCTCTCGTGCGGCCGCTCTATTCTGAGTGTAGGTAATCACAAGGTAGCAGTCGGCTTGTAAGAAGTTGCGTCTTCCTTCCTCTGTGGTCAGTTTATAATCTGGTGCTACAGAACTATCGAAGTACAAATGCTTGGCTAGGATGGAACGATTTGAACGCACATCACTCGGTTGTATATCTGTGCCTTTATGTTTGAACTGTAGGTACTTCTGAGATGACTCAGCATGCTGTCTGAGTCTTGCTCTCAGCTTTGTTGCTATACCAACCTTCAGCGGAATACCGTCATCAGTAAAGATTTGATACAAACCCGACTTATTAAGTAGCTGGTCAACTTGGCTAAAGGCACAGACTTCTGCGTCATAGTCATGGTCTACTGAGAGTTTACCGCGTGGTGTTAGCTTGTGGTCTGTCAGTACCAGACCTTCAGTCGAAGTGTAGCCGTATCGTACTGCTAGCTTCTTTAGGTCTGACTCCATGTCTAATCCTTAATTTTTCACCATTTCACCAATAATATGGGTTACATGCTCCCTCTGTAAAGGCTTACAGCTTGAAGTCATAGTTAGTCAGAAACTAGCCCTGAATCACTTTCGGGGTGATTTCGTCGAACAATTCTAATTCCAATTACAAAATCATCATCACCTTTGTTGCTAATGTGGGATAGTAATCTTTCACCTACTGCATCAGGTAAAGGTAAGGTACGTGCTGCTGCTTTCGTTTCTCCTTTTTCAGTGTTTATCGTAATGATTCAGTCATCAACAACAAAATGCTTCTTCTTTAAGTTGCATGGCATCGCTGATGCGACAGTTCGAATAAATGTCTTCAAGCTACGCATATATTGATTTTTTCAAAAGTGGATTTATGTCTGCGCTATTTATTCTTAAGTGAAACTGCACTCGCTTTTTGAGTAGGTTCGATCAACTGAGTTTTTTAAGATAAAGTAGAAAATAGTCGAATCGATAAATAGGGAAATGCGGCTAAATTATGAATTACTACTTTGCTTATCACTCAAATGAAAATAGTGAACCTTTTGACTTTAAGGGAGGCTACGGCTTTTCAGAAAGTACTAAAGTTGAAAAAGTAAACATAGGAGATGTTGTTTACATCATTCAAAAATTAAAAGGCTGGAGTCACTTCGAGTTTTGCGGGAAATTTAAAATTGTAGGTAAATATGAAGACACTCTTAACTTCAAAAATCGTCCTTACAGGGTGAAATTAGAAGATCTATCAAAGTTAGATGAGGCGTTAGAAATAGATGAGGATGTTTGGAGCGACCTTTTACCTAAGAGCACATATAAATACGAATGGAACAATTTTCAAAAGCATTTTTGTAAACAAGGCTCATCTCTCCAACGCCAACTAGATAAAGAAGTTGTGAATGTATTAGAGAGTTTTCTACATGGAAGCGAACATGACAATATAACTAGTGATATAAGCTCAATTAATAATGATAGTGACTTAAGCTCTACTGAAAAAGACATCCTTATCAAATCTAGATTAGGACAGGGTAAGTTCAAGTCGAATGTGAAAAGAGTTTGGGGAACATCCGGTTGTGTTGTCACGTTATGTAATATTCAAGAGTTACTGATTGCTTCTCATATCAAGGCTTGGAGCGATTGTAGTACTAGTGAGGAGAGATTAGATGGGGCGAATGGACTACTTCTATGTGCTCATATCGATAAACTCTTTGATAATCATCTAATAACGTTCAAGCCGAAGTCGCAGGGTTATGCTCTTACTGTGTCTACCAAACTAAATATAAGAGAATTGAAAGGTCTCGGCATACATGAAGGGGAAACTGTCGACTTTACCCATATGAGCTTTGAGGATAAGGCTAGGTTTTCAAACTATATGGAGCATCATAATAAGATATTCGACAGTAAAAATGTTATTTAAAAGCTTGCGTATTAAGAGTTTTATTTTTGATCAAAGGGGACCCTATTAGAGGGTCACTAATTAGGTTGAAAAGCAGATTGTATGGAATTCCACCATTTGAAATCGACACCACTCTTATATTTTATACAGTCAAGGTGGTCTATTATAATTGGCGGCATGATGTAATCATCCCCCAAGCTTAACGCTTAAAAGAAAGGCGCTGCTCATAGAGCAGCGCCTTTTTTGTTTGTGCTAACTCTTTTGGGAGTTAGTTTAACGGAGGAATGTCATCGGCATTCTGGTTGATCTTACCTACGCCCGAGTAGTTGATAACTCGCTGCTTAACCACGTCGGCATCATCTAGTACGTAGTCGTACGGCACTTCGTAGCTGGATGTTGGCGTGGCATCAGGTCCTGCTACAACGTCACCATCAGCTGGCGTTGTCCAAGTTACGCCTTCGCCAAACAGGTTGCCTGACGTGTTCCAATATCCAATAACGTCTGAGTAAAAAGAAACAATTGGGTTTTGCGTGTTCTCAAACACATTGTTTTCTACCTGTAGCTCTGCACCAATTCTTGAATTGATTGCCGTAGAGGATATCTGATTGTAATAGTTGTTATACAAGTGACCGTGACCGTAGCGGAATAACGGTAAACGTGACTCGATATTCTCAAAGCGGTTGTGGTGGAAGGTAATTAAACGCTCGGTATTATCACTGTCTACATCATTCTCAGTGTGGCCGTGTAACGAGGCTTTCCAATGATCATGAAGGTAGTTGTAAGAGATAGTGATGTTTTTCGCGCCGCGTTTACTATCTACTAATCCGTCGTAGAAATCCTTGTCCACAGACAATGTGCTGTAAAGCTCATTGTGGTCAATCCAAATGTTGCTGGTGGTAGAGCCGTCGTTATCACCTTCAATAGAGATAGCGTCTTTTCCATCAGTAAGCACGTGGTGGATTTTCAGGTTTTGAATAATCACGTTATTTGCACGTCTAATTAAGATGCCAATACCGTCGAATTCGCCCCTGTCTGCAACCCCGATAATTGACACATCGTTCATGTCTTTTATTTCAATCGGTGAGCCCGTACCGCCATTGTTTGCGTCGGTAATGGTGCCATCTACATAAACCGTTACTGGGGTGTTGCTGTTCGCTGCGCTATCTAACGCCGCCTGCAGATCAGCACCGTTATCTACGGTGACTACCGTACCGCCAGCACCGCCGGTTAATGCATAGTTGTATTGCGCAAAACCGTACGCATCAAGCGTTGGAGCAGGTGCTACATTCGGTAAGTTAGGCTCGCTTGGCACCCAGCCTTCGCCGTTATTAAAGTGAGAGAATATTGCCGTTCTGCTGGTAAGTTCAGTCACTTCGCTGTCGGTAAGAATGTGGGCAAACTGACGGCTTGAAAGATCAAGCGGGTTACCCTGCATATCCATGCTGCCGTATTCACGCCATCCAGCTGCTGCGGTTGCAGGGCTAGGGTTTGGTGCAGGTTGGTCGCGTACTCCTTCGCCCGCCCAGCCGATAGTGGCAATGTGGGTGTCGAAACGGTTATTAATAAGCGTAATATTGTCGAAGTAGCTTGCGCTGCCGCCACTTCTTGCAATATACGTAGAGTCGTCGAGTACACCGTTACCAATAGGGCCTGGGCCATTGGTGAAGCTGCTGTTTAAGAAGATAAACCCTTTATAAGAAATATCAGGTACGCGAGCTTGTAGAATGTAGCCGCCCGCTGTGTCTTCATCAGGGTTACCATTTTTAGAGTCGCCAATGGTGCGAATTTCGCTGTTTTCAAACAGTGCGGTATTTACGTAACCCCAAATGAAATCAACGTTGCCGGCAATCAATGAGTTGTAGAACCAACTAAAGCCTTTTAACAGCAGCGTATCTTGTTCACTCACAAAGTTCATATCAACGGCAGTTAGACGACCTGAATCACTGTTAAAGTATATCGTCTCAGCTTGGTTAGAGTAGTCGTTGCTTCTGATGTGTGAATTTTTCAAAGTGAAGTTCGTTAGCGTCAGGTTATCTACGCCTTCCACTAAAAATACGCTTCTTCCGCCTGATGGCGTGCCCGCCGCAGGTGCTTCGCTCTTGCCACTACCGCTGTTAAAGCTTTCAAAGTTATCGTAGTACACCACGGTATTGTCTCGGCTCTCGCCTTGAAGCGTGACATTGTTGTTACCGCGAAGGAACAGCATTTCCTGATACTCGCCGTCACGAATCGTAATGCGAGATGGCGTATCGCTACTTACGTTTTGCATCACGTAATTAAGCGCACCTTGCACCGTGCGGAAATCCGCTTCGCCGTCATCATCTACGGTAACATTCGCGCCAGAAGGTGCAGCGGCTCTTGTTGCAAAGCGCCAGTTCGCACTCTTGCCAATACCACTAAAGCTTTCACCATTTAGCGTTGCGCCGGTTACCGCACCATCGCTAATGGCTACGTAATACGACTGAGCATATTGAAGGGCATTTGTATGAGGCTTAATCACTAATTTGTTGCCTACAACTGACGCTGGGCGGTAAGCCACTTTGCGCTGTCTGTCTTGGCCTTCAAAGCCAATAAAGTCTTCATCAGCTGCAATATTGATAACGTCTACCAGGGTGTCGTCTGTCGCATTGTAAATGCGCACTTCACCGCTACTTCCTAAGGTGGGTTCGCTGTCGAAGGTTAACGAGAGTAGGGTATCGGTATACGCATTGTTATTGCCCGAATACGGTGTGGTATCGGGGAATAAGTCGCCATAGGTGGCGGTAGGCATTGTGAAGCCTTCGCCAACATTAACGGCAATGTGTTTGCTTAACGTAGGGTCAGAGCCAGAGGTAAAAGTTACTATTGCGCTGCCGGCAGCGCGAGGGGTAATGGTAACTTGTGGACCTTGCTGCTCTACGCTGACCACACTCGCATCATTGCTGGTTACGGTAAACGTGTCTTCAGTTATACCGTCGTTTTGTACTGCGGTAACGTAAACGAACAACGGATCGCTACTGGTGGTGGTTTCCCACTCTGTTTCTTTGAAATCCAGAGTAAGTTGAACTGGTTTAATAGCGGGGTCACCCACTTTTAAATCGTCCAGCTCGAACGAGCGGTTATTAGTGAAAAGGCCAATCAGTCCCGCTGCGCTATAGGTTGTGTCTTCTGCTGTACCCATGTTCTCGCCGTCTAAATAAACGGTGAGTTTCTCGTTTTCCATTTCAAAACGTACGCGATACCACGTGCCGTCTGTTCCGTCTTTTTCACCCAGTACAATCGGTGACTTAGCTTGGACAGGGCGAGAAATACTGCCTTCGGTACTTACCGCTACTTCCACTTGTGTACTGCTCGATGAGTTTTGTACATTCAAACCTCCGCCGTACCAGTTTCCAGCGCTATCATAACGACCTAGAAGGAAGATCTGTTTGTTTCGCGTAGTGCTGTTTTGTCTTGGACGAATGCGCGCTTCAACAAAGTAATTTCCATTTTCTGGCAGGTTGCTAAGCACCGACTCTTTAACCAAGAAAATTTCGCCACCTTCACCGCCAGCGGTGTAGCGCATCACTTTGTTGCCGTCATCTTCTACAATATCAAACGTGCCTTGTGGGCCGTTTGAGCCTGCGTCGTCTGAAATAAGCGTGAAGTTATCTAAAGAGCCCGATGCAAAGTCGTCACAGAAGTAAAGCTGTGGTTCATTTTCACAGCTAAACTTGCTGTCATCTGGCGCTTCACCCACATACGATATAACAAAGTTATCGATAACCACTTTGCCGCCACTTTCAGTACGAAGCTGTAGGAACGAGGTGGGTGTACCAATAAATCCATCGATAGTTAGGCGTTGTCCTGGCACAAGGTTATTAACCAGCTCGCTGTAGAATTTAGAGTCGCCACCATGTATCGATTTGCTGCTACTGCTGGTGTTGTTGTCTACATATATCTGGAAGTTGTTGTCGCCTTCACTGTCTTCAACGGCAATGATATCCATACTAATGGTATATTCACGGCTTAAATCTAATATACCTGTGGTTACAGTGTCATCAGCGGTTGTGTCTGTATCAGGGGTACTGTTGCCCATGGTAAAGCGTGCACTGTCGATGGCTAGTTGGCCTTCGGAAATCACTAAACCTGAGCCGCCGCCCGTTACGCTATAAAACGGTGTCGCACCACCATCGGTCGACTTGTATTCCGGGCTGAAGAAGGTGTCAGCGTCTGTTTCAAACGTCTCCTCTAACAGGGTGTTTTCATCAATATATTCAATGCGAATATTGTCGATGACCACAATAGAGCCACTTTCCGTTCTAAATTGAAGGTACGAGTTAGGCGTTGCTATCTGTCCTTCTACTGTCATGGTGGTTCCCGGTACTAAATCGAGCACAGGCTCATTAAAGAAACGAGAATCTGAACCTAGGTGTGAGTTGGCGCTGCCAGAAGTATTGTTATCCACGTAAATCTGGAATTTGTTGTCGCCTTCGGAATCTTCAGCAGAAATGACATCAAAGATAACATTGTAAGGACGGCTCAAATCCAGTGCACCGGTTGATGATGTATCGTCAGACGAGCTTTGGGTATCAGGTTCAGTATTACCAAGGGTAAAGCGTCCGCCGTCAAGCTGAATACCAGTGTCAATTTGAGTTACCGAGCCACCGGTAATGGTAAACATGGCGACTTGCTCACCCGCTGCATTTTCAATCGCGGCAAAGTTTGTCGAGAAAATATCCTCGCTTTCGCCTGCAAAGGTATAGGAAAGCGGCAGCGGTACACTTGGAATAACTTCGGGCTCTTCAGGCTCGGTAGGCTCAGGCTCAACCGGAGGCACTGGGTCAACTGCGTCAGCTACCGTTTCAATTTTTAAGTTATCGATAGTGATAGTGGCACTCGAATCTGTGCGCAATTGGAAGAAACTATTGGTTACCGAGCTGTCGAGAATTTTCGCGTCAGGTGCACTAGGATCGCCGCCACCAATATCGTCACCCGGCTCATAGGTGTAGGTAAAGCGTGTGCCGGGTACCATTGTGCCGTCCGCTAATCCTTCGCTTACAAACTTAGAAGCAGCACCGTGTACAGAGTTATCTTGCCCTGTGGTGTTGTTATCTACATAAAGGCTGAACGTACCGCCGCCATTATGAGAAATAACGTCGAAGCTGATGGTAAAACCTTCGCTAAGGTTATAAATACCCATGCCTACCGTATCTGCTGCCGACGTATTGGCACCTGGGTTGGCTGCAGCGTTACCAATACTGAATCGATCGCCTTCAAGGGTAAGTTGACCTGTGGTGGCGTCGACTAGTGGGCTGCCACCTGTTACATAATAAAGCGCGCCAGCATCTGGCTCTTCACTTAAACGCTTGTACGACGATGAGAAAAACGTATCGGTGTCGGTATCGAAATTCTCTTCAAGCGCTGCCTGGATAGAATTCGCTGCTTCCTCTAATTTTGCCAGTTCAACATCTGCTTGCTCCTGGGTAAATGCAAACAGGTAGTTTTGCGGGTCTTCGGTGGCAAGGCAATTTTCAACATGCAGCACTAGCGGCATAGACTGAGCGTTATCTGGGGATATCACGCACAGGCTGTATACTTCGTTAACCGTGTTGAAAGCACGGGAAATAAGATACTCAGTTTGCTCACCGTAGCTAAGGGCAATAACTTTTCGTCCAAAAGAGAATTCATAGCTACCTGTTGTGCTTTCCTCACCGTGCACTCTTACAAAAGTACCTGACAAGTTCGTTTCGTCGTCTGGCGTAAAGGTGTAAGTGGCTTGAGATACACTTCTGCCTTCCAGTGTTGGTGCGTAAATGTCGCCTGTGAAGCGGGTTACATCAAAGGTGTTAGGGAACAGCGTACCTAATTCGGCTTCAAGGTAATTTACGAAATGGCTGATAGCCTGTGCTTTATCCACAAGCGTAGCACTGGCTCCGCCAGCAGAACCAAGCCACACCTCTACATCGGCTGCAAAATCTGCATCAGATTGATTAAAGAAGTCTTCAATGGTTTGCCCTTCGTCTAGCGTAGCTACCGCCACATCGCCAGCACTGGCGCTTAGCGATATACCGTTACTTGGGTCGCCATCGGTATCAAGAGATTGTAAAAGTCGAAGCGTGTTTACGACCGACTGGTTAAAAGGGTTGTCAGTTGCGAACAGGTCAAGAGGAGAGATAACGCTTGATGCCGGTGTTTCTGGAAACGTCAGCTGACCTATGCTGAAAGCGAGCTGCTCGCCTCTGAAGTAAGAGTATTCACCCTGCGCATTAGTGGTACCATTTTCCACAGAAGCAGAGGAATAACTGATTCCTTCAACGGGACTATCAACAAATACGCCAGTCAGTGCTGGGTCGGGGGGGAGGGTTACATTGGTAGAGCTTTTCTCGCCACAGGCGGCAACGAGAATAACGCCGCCCATAAGGGCTGCAATTTTCGTGAGTTTCATGATACTCAATCTCCATATTTTACTGGGCGTACTACCGCACTACATGTCCGCTCCAGCTTTATTATGTGGAAAAGGCCGGGTTTCCCCGGCGCAGACAATTAGTAGAACTTAATGTTTACACCCAGCTGGTAGCTGCGGCCGTATTCTTCTTTTTGGTACAGAATGTTGCCGCCGCTTAACGCGTTACCTTGGAAGTAGCGAAGGTCAGACTCCTCGGTAAGGTTGATGGCGTCAAAGTACAATTGTGCGTACTCAGTAATGTCGTACTGAAGTTTAAAGTCTAAGCTTTTAACCGAATCTTGATATTGGTCGCCCCAAATCTTGCAGCCTTTCGGGTCGTTAAGATCGGCAGTAATTGGGCATGAGCCAATTTGTTCAAGAACTTCAGAACGCACGTTACCAATTAAGCGAGCTGAGAACGTTTCGCTCTCCCAACCAAATACAAGATTGAAGGTGGTATCAGCTTGGTCGGGCAGTGCCACTTTGCCTTGACGAATACTGCTATCCAGCGTGGCTTCACTATCTAGGATGGTGGCGTTACTTTGAATGAATAGACCATTTTCAAAGTACTGGTTGTAGCTAAGCTCTAACCCGATAACCGAGGCTTTGTTGCCGTTAACGGTAATGTTTATCTCGTTGAGATATAAATCTTGCGGAATAACAAACTCAGTCACCTGGTTTACCGGAAGCGTTAGCGGCAGGTCATTAAGCGCCATGCCAATTCCGTTTACATCTACGATAAAGTTGTCGATGTCTTTATAGAAAACTGCCGCTTCCATAAAGAGGTTTTCGCTTGGATACCAGCCAATTGACGCATCGTAGTTAATAGATGTCATTGCAACGAGGTTAGGGTTACCCACATCTAGTGCATTATCAGAACCCAACACATACTGGCTTAACTGTTGAAGCGATGCGCCATCTTGACTGTCATCACAATCGTCAGAACCCGGAGGACAAAGCTCAATATCGCTGTCAAACACAGCAAATGCACGGGCTTGTTTAAACGACGGGCGAGTAAAACTCGTCCATGCTGCGGCACGCACTAGGAAGTTTTCACTCGGCTCCCATTTAATGTGTGCACTAGGGAAAAACTCACTGTATTTAATAGACGCTTCTGGAAGAGGGATAGCAATATCCAATGCACCAGCCCCTGCGCCATTAAACTCAAAGTCATCGTTTTCTAAAGACAAAAAGCCGGTAGAAGAGAACTCGGTTTGTGTCCAGCGAACGCCGGTTGTTAGTGTGGCATCTGCGCCTAATGGCAATTCTGCCATTGCGTATACAGCCTGCGTATCTTCGGTAATGCTGTAGTCGCCCTTAGTGCTTTCTATCGACACTTCGCCATTTGTGGCAGGCTCAACCGTTTGACGAGTGGCATCAACAATTTGGTCGACAACTGCGCGGCTTTCAAACGGCAGCTGGAATGCGCTATTTGAAGGTATTTGGGTGTCATAGTCGGCAAGGGTAGAATTCACTGCGGCAATACATGCATCGTCGCTACAGTCGCCGGCAGAAGGGTCGAAACTCCACCGGTCCTTGTCACGCACGTGATCGCGCTCGCTCACCTGCACACCAAATTTAATGGTGTTTAACCAGTCATTAAAAATGTCGGTTCGCAAGTTAAGGTTCACTGTCTTAATTTCATCAATTCGCGTTCCGCCTTCTAAAAACAGGTTATCGAATTGATAATTTGAAAGGTCAGAACCATCGCCACTACCCGACGTTCCAAAAATACTGTTTTCCGGGTCGTAGGTTAGACCTGCGATTTCAGCAGCTTCCTGTGGGCTTAAAATGCGGGCGTTAATGTTGTCGCGACCGCCTTGACCATAAACAATCAGGTCTCGTTCACGGAATTGAACGCGGCGGTCACCAGTGGAGTCTTCTTCAGAGCGAGATTGAGCGTATTCGTAGTCAAACACGAAGCGTTCAGCAATACGGTTTTCTCCCCCTAAGCTGAACGTGATGGTTTTGTTCTTACTTTCTTGTAGGAAATGCTGGTGGAATACGTCTATATCGCTAAGAATAAACTCTTTCGTAGCGCCATTTACGTATACAATTTCATCGTTTCCGACAGAGCCAGCATCTTGAAAATCGTAAAATTCTCGCTGTGCGCGATCATCATCTTCAAACTGAGTGAACGTGCCTTTGGCATAATAGTAGGCGTCTGCAGAGGGCTTGTATTCAAGGTTTAGTGCTGCTGCTTGACGAGTTCTTCCTGCAATTTCGCGACGAACTTCTAACTGAGAAGGCGCAAGAATTTCGTCACCCTGGGCAATTTCTTCTTCTGTTTTACCCAAGTCGGCGGTATAAAACTTCATTTCGTTGGTGCTGTGGTGGCGCGTTTCGTCTATCTGGGTTTTGCGGTCTTCGTGAGAGATGGCAAAGCCAATACCAAAGGTGTTGTCGAGGAAAAACTGGGTGCCGTCTAAGCTAAATTTCGGAGAGTGCTTTTCGCGCGCTTCTGAATATGCGTCTTGAACACGCATTTTTAATGTGTTTTTGCCGCGATCGAAAGCTGAAATTGCTTTAACGTTGACTGTACCGCCAATGGAATTTAGGTTTTGGTCTGGGGTGAGTGTTTTCAGCACTTCAATGGTACCGAGAAGGTCAGCAGGAAGTGCGTCTAATCCCACTTTCCGTTCTTCGCCTGCACCAGACATTTGTGCGCCGTTCATATTTATGGATACGAAGCCGGGTCCTAAGCCCCGTACAGTGACAAACTTACCTTCGCCTTCAGAGCGCTGTAGCGTAACACCTGGCAGTCGTCGAAGGGACTCCGCCACGTTCTGATCAACAAAATTGCCTAAATCATCGGTAGAAATAACAGAGCTAAAGCCGCTTTTCATGCGTTCTAAGTCACGCGCTTTAAGGTCTGCCTGTTTAACACCCTTTACTTCAACTACTTCAATTTCGCTAGGGGTCTCATTTGTTTCAGTTTGCTCGGTATTTTCCTGAGCGGGTGCTGTTTGCGCCATGCTGGAAAACGCCGTGGACACGGCTAGAGCGAGGGCTGTCCATTGAAACACTTTCATGTTTTGAACTCCTAAATTCCAAAATCGACATAGCTGTAGTATTTGTATTTTGCTATGCCACCGGTGGCAGTATTGATCTTGTCAGATAGGAATGCACTAACATTTAACGTTTATTTCACAAATTATTAATATATGAATATTTAGTGATCACAGTGTTGGGATTCCTGCGAGTACCCGCCATGAGTTTTCTTCATGAAAAGTAAGAGAGGGCGCGGGGTTGGCAGTAAAGTAGCTGCTGTAAATTGACCAGTCAACCACATCTAATTCACTATCAATTATCCCATTTTTGCTTGTGTACTGATTGCTTTGTATTTGCTTAAGTATGCGCGAGTCTACAGGGTCTAGATCTTTACCTGTGCGGGTGAGATTAGCACCTACGTCTTGGTTTTCAATCAAGCTTGTCCATGTTTGCTGTGCAGTAAGTTGCGCATCGCCTAATTTATCTATTTCATTCTGATGAAAAGGCGACGTTGAAAGAGAACGAGTGATTACGTCTTTTTCTTTCTTTGAACCGGTTTTGGCGCTCTTAACATCTATGCCTTTACTGTTGTCCTCAGACATGTCGCTATAGCCCTTCATCACGTTTTCAGTAACATAAAGTCGAGTGAGTGATTCCTTATCGTCCCATAATTGGAAAAACCATAGCTTTTTCGTAGCGGGGCCTGGGGCATAAATATTCCCAACCAGATTTGCGGTGCCGTTTTCGCCGCCATAAGCTGAGTTTTTTTGCCAGTTGGCAATAACGTTATTTTTGATATCAACGAATTCTTGCTGCTGTGGGTAAGGCGGGTTCAGTCGCCATCCGTTAATGCGCGGGTTTCTACTGGTATGATTGGCCAATATATTGCGCAAAAAGCTAGCATTACTGCCACCCCAAATGCCGCCATAGCCATGGCTACCTTTGTGATGACCCGCGTTGTTTAAACTCTCTGATAGTATGCTGTATTGCAGTGTAAAGCGTTGGTTATTGTAGAAAGAGCCTACCTCGTCTTTTGACCAACTTAGCGAACAATGATCGATAATGACATCAGTGGTATTTCTAACGGTTACTGCATCGCCTTCTTCACTGTCTTTCCCCGGCCTAAAGCGCATGTGTCGAATAATGACCTGATTAGCTTCAACGCTTGTTGATGCGCCAGAAATTACAATTCCGTGGGGAGATGTCTGTCCTGCAATGGTGACGTTGCCATGTTTTATTTCTAACTCCTTTTCTAGCGCTATCACGCCAGACACATTAAAGACAATCAGTCTGGGATAGTCTTGCGCAATAGCCCATCGCAATGTTCCCTCTTGTGGGCTTTTGGCATTATCAGACAAAGAGCTAACAACTAACACTTTTCCTTGGTTTCCACCTTGTGTGTATTTTCCGAACCCCAGCGCGCCTTCAAACGCCAATGATTGTGCGTGACAGTTAGACAAAGCGAGAAACGCGACGAAAGCGACAATCAGTTGAATTGGAATATGTTTCATTACTGCATGTCCTGCTCGTAAGGGTGGGCACCGGTGGTTGGAAGGCGGGCGATGTCTTTGAGTTTAGCGCTCCATGCTTGGAGTACCTTAACGTCGTGGATCATACCTTCTAACTCTATTGCTAAAATTGATACAAGCTCTCCATCTCGCATGAAGACTGGTACGGCAACAAGCGTTACGTTGCGCGGTGCGAAGTGGCTGACGGCATAGCCTCTGGTACAAGTTGTTGCTCGTAATTTCGCGGCTTGTTGTTCATCAAAGTTTGCGGGGTGTGTGCTGTCGTTCATGTTTTGATACTTGGGATGGTAGGCCAACATGACATGACCCGCAGCAGATTCAAATAAGGGCAGTTTTGTCCCTGGCCTAATTGTTGTTATTTGCTTTTCTCTGGCATCTAAAACGTCAATTACAAACGCGCAGTAGTCGCCTAATGTGCAGATGATTGCGCTAGCGTTGGTTGCAGCTATAAGTTTCGAAAGCGCAGGTGCAGTGATTCTCTGAACGTATCTGCTGCGCGAGTTAGCGGCGCTAATTTCGTAAATGCGTGTGCCATAGAAGTATTTTGTACCACGCTTTTCGACTACCCGTTCGCTGGTTAATGTTCTAAGTAATCTAAATACTGATGTGCGGGGAAGTTTAAGCGCTGACTCAATTTCAGAGGCACTTAAACCCGAGCGAGACTCGGCGATGGCTTGACATAGCTGCAGCGCCTGCATAACACTGGGAATAACATACCTTTCCATCTTTTTGCGGTCCCGAAATCAAGATAATATTGCTCGATATTAACACGAATTAAACAAAATGCTACCGGTGGCATTTTAAATTATTGATGATTTTTAAATCAATTACATTGAGAAAAGAGAGAAAACTGTCGTGCAACTCATCGCATCTATAAGAAGGTTAACGCTTTATCAACCGCATCCGGTAAGCGGTTTAATTCTGTATATTTAAAACAAAAAATTAACATGTGTAGGTGCTGTCGAGGTGCAAGTTGAAGACTCAGCGAGCGAAAAAGTGAATAAATGCGTGACATCTGTACTAAGGGCGACGATAAATCTGTGGAAGCAGAGTCTTACCTTCTGAATGTTAATAAAATAGTCATTTGTGTCTGGTGCTTTAATTACTAGGTCTTTTCAGCCCGTCGATAGGTGGCTTGTACTTGTCCTTATTTGAGATTACTCTGCCACGCCTGCTTTCTCATTCTCATTTGAAGCAGCGTTAAACTTAGAGCATTGTTCTTGTAAGGCATTACATTCTATATGGCACCACGTTCTTTCGTTTTTTTAGACGAACTGAATTCTTCGATTAGACCCGCAATAAACTACACCAGTGGTGTAGGCGCTATTCTGTGGTTGGCTAATCTGGTGTTACTGCTGAACATTGCGCTAGTTATCAGTGGTACCTTGGCTGACTCGGCAGAATTTGTCAGTGCGTTTAATGAAAGTTTGGTTGTAGAGCCTTTTTTCATTGCACTGGCCAATCACACGCTTTCGCAATTTATTGTTCCCACTATTGCATTAGTGTTAGTTGGTCTCTTGGTTAAAGCCACGGCTATAGCAAAGGCGCAAATAACAAAACAGCGCCGACCTATTCCTTACCTTTGCCCTACATTCCCCCAGCCTTTTGTTCAGACGGTTGGCAGTAGAGCGCCCCCACTTTTTAGTTAAACGTCTCCGATTTGATTATCTAACGCCGAAAGCGTTGCGCAATATGTGTGACAAAGCTTTACCGGTGTGTTTTTCGATGCTGTAACGCTGCCATTCTCTATTAAGCGGCCCAGTCATCGCCGTTTAACTTGTGGGTTATAGGAACTTGTTTTGTCTATTCGTAACCTTTTTACTTTAATTGTTGCTGGTGCAGGGCTGACGTTGGCCGGTTGCAGCGGTGGCGTGCTTGACCCTAAAGGGCAAGTGGGTATGGATGAAAAGAATCTGATTATTCTTTGCACCATCCTAATGCTGATTGTTGTTGTTCCCGTTATTTTTCTTACGCTTTACTTTGCGTGGAAGTATCGCGCTAGTCGCGATTTCGAAATTTATACCCCTAAATGGGCACATTCGACCAAAATAGAAGCGGTGGTGTGGTCCATTCCAATTCTCATTGTCGTGTCGTTGAGTGTGATCACCTGGCGCTCTACTCACGCACTCGACCCTTATGCACCGCTAGAAGGTCAAGGAGAGCATCTTACTGTCGAAGTAGTCTCGCTCAACTGGAAGTGGCTGTTTATTTATCCTGAACAAGGTATCGCAACGGTCAATGAATTGGTGTTTCCAGCCAATAAACCCGTTGCGTTTAAGATTACTTCTGAAAGCACCATGAATTCGTTTTTTATTCCTCAGCTAGGAAGCCAGATTTATTCCATGGCGGGAATGGAAACCAAGCTTCATCTTATTGCCGACGAGCCAGGTACGTACAAAGGCATTTCTTCAAATTACAGCGGTGCGGGATTCACTGGAATGAAGTTTAACGCTATTGCCACACCTACCGAGGATGACTTCGAGGCGTGGGTTGCCAGCGTTAAGCAGTCGCAAACATCGTTAACGTCAGGTGCCTACGAGCAGCTTGCTGAGCCAAGCGAAAACAATCCGGTGACCTATTTCAGCAAAGTCGATGACGGTTTATTTCATAACATTGTTATGAAATACATGAAAGATCACGGCTCTATGGATTTCTACAACAAGCCGGAAAATACCGCCATGGGCGAACATCACGCCATGCCTGAAATGCAACACAGCCATCACCAAGAGGATGCACAATAACCATGTCTTTATTAGGTAAATTATCTATTGAGGCCGTGCCCTATCACGAGCCGATTATTATGGTGACACTTGCTGTTGTGGCAGTGGTGGGTGTGGTCATAGCCATGCTTATCACCAAGTACAAACAGTGGGGAACCCTATGGTTTGATTGGATAACGTCTGTCGACCACAAACGTCTTGGTATTATGTACATTGTGTTGGCTATGATCATGCTGCTGCGTGGCTTCGCCGACGCTATTATGATGCGTACTCAGCTTGCAATGGCAACCAATGGTGCGCCCGGGTATCTACCGCCAGAGCACTACGACCAAATCTTCACAGCGCATGGCGTTATCATGATTATCTTCATGGCGATGCCGTTTATGATTGGGTTGATGAATATCATTTTGCCACTACAAATTGGTGCTCGCGATGTGGCGTTTCCATTTTTAAATAACTTAAGTTTTTGGCTGACCGCAGGTGGCGCAATTCTAGTAAATGTGTCTTTGGGGTTAGGTGAATTCGCAAAAACAGGGTGGGTTGCTTATCCGCCGCTAGCCGGGTTGGAGTTTAGTCCCGGGGTTGGCGTCGACTATTACATATGGGCCCTGCAGATATCCGGGCTCGGTACGCTGCTAACCGCCGTAAACTTCTTAGTTACCGTGTTTAAAATGCGTGCGCCCGGCATGAAGTTAATGCAAATGCCTATTTTCACATGGACCTGTACGTGGGCAAACATTCTGATTGCTGCTTCGTTCCCAATTCTGACGGCTGTGTTAGCCATGCTGACGCTAGACCGTTATATGGATTTCCACTTCTTCACGAATGAAGCTGGTGGTAACTCTATGATGTATATCAACCTGTTCTGGGCGTGGGGACACCCTGAGGTTTATATTCTGGTACTGCCTGCATTTGGTATTTTTTCAGAAGTTATATCTACGTTTACCGCTAAGCGCCTGTTTGGCTACAAGTCGATGGTGTATGCGTCGGGTGCCATTGCCATTCTTGGTTTTATTGTTTGGCTGCACCACTTCTTTACCATGGGGTCGAGCGCCAATGTGAATGCCTTCTTCGGCATTATGACCATGGTTATTGCCGTACCCACGGGCGTGAAACTGTTTAACTGGCTATTCACCATGTATCGCGGTCGCTTAATATTGAGTGTGCCTGTACTGTGGACGTTAGGCTTTATGGTGACCTTCACCATTGGCGGCATGACAGGGGTGTTACTTGCTATTCCTGGTGCTGACTACGTACTTCATAATAGCTTGTTTCTCATTGCGCACTTTCACAACACCATTATTGGTGGTGCGGTATTTGGCTATCTGGCTGGCTTTGCGTTTTGGTTCCCGAAAGCCATGGGCTTTAAGCTTGACGAAAAAACCGGAAAAGCAGCCTTTTGGTGCTGGCAAATTGGTTTCCTTTTGGCGTTCATGCCCCTATATGTGCTTGGCTTTTTGGGTATGACACGCCGCTTAAATCACACCGACAACCCTGACTGGAATATCTGGTTGTACATTGCTGCATTTGGTGCGTTTGTTATAGCAATTGGTATTTTCTTCCAGCTACTTCAGCTGTTTGTAAGCTTCAAAAACAAAGAGAAGCTTAACGATACAACGGGCGACCCGTGGAATGGTCACACGCTAGAGTGGTCAACGGCGTCACCGCCTCAATTTTACAATTTTGCCAAGATTCCTCACATCAAAGACATTGATGCATGGACGGATATGAAGGAACGCGGCGAGTCGTATCAACGCCCTGAAAATTACGCGCCTATTCATATGCCAAAAAATACTTCAGCCGGAGTTTTCATGAGCATGAGCTTTACTCTAATGGGCTTTGCCCTTATCTGGCATATCTGGTGGCTTGCTGTTGTCGGTTTAGTGGCGGGAATAGGAGTATTTATTAAGCGTTGCTATACCTCGGATGTTGATTACTACGTGCAGGTAGATGAGGTTGAACGAGTTGAAGCTACGCACTTAAGTGCCAATACAGTGGGAGGTCGCTCATGAGTACTATTGCAACATCAAGCGCCGCATCAATGCCGCATGAACACGCACACGAAGAACATCATGAAAACAACACCGTGTTTGGTTTCTGGTTGTACTTAATGACCGACTGTTTGTTGTTTGCTTCTTTCTTTGCCACCTATGCCGTGCTGTTTATGAATACGGCGGGCGGTGTGTCTGGCAAAGATATTTTCGAGCTCAACTTTGTTGCAGTTGAAACAGCCGCTCTGCTTTTAAGCAGCATTACCTTTGGCTTTGCCATGATATGTGCTCACCGACAAAACAAGTCAGGCGCCCTTGCTTGGCTGGCGGTGACATGGGCACTGGGTGCGTGTTTTATTGGTATGGAGGTGTACGAATTTCATCACCTTATTGAGCATGGCAACGGGCCGCAGCAAAGTGCGTTTCTAACGGCGTTTTTCTCGTTAGTGGGACTGCACGGACTGCACGTTACAGCGGGCCTTATTTGGATGACAATCATGTTTATTGAAGTAACCCGCCGAGGTTTAGGTGAGCAAACCGTTACTCGACTTAGTTGCTTAAGTCTGTTTTGGCACTTCCTCGATATCGTATGGATATGTGTATTTACCGTAGTGTATTTAATGGGGGCAATGTAATGGCGTTACACGATGCAAAATTAGCTTCAAATACGGACGGTCACGCTTCATCGACCCACAAAAGTGATGACGCACATGGCGATGTGAAGTCTTATATTATTGGCTTCATTCTATCTGTGGTACTTACCGCTATTCCGTTCACTCTAGTGATGAATGGCGACCTATCTAAAGTTACCACGATTTGGAGCGTGGTAACTTTGGGCTTGGTTCAAATTTGGGTGCACCTTAAATACTTTTTGCACCTTAACTTTGTTACTGAAGAAGGCAGAGCCAATACGTTTTCATTCTTATTTAGTGCGCTTATTATTTTCATGGTGGTTGGGTTATCCGTTTGGATCATCTACGAATCAAACGCCATGATGATGTATTAGCAAATCTCTGTATATGCGTGGTCTAGCCTGACGATCATGTCAGGCTTTTCAATGTGTTTACTTCATCGCGGTCAGTACGTTAAGCCCTCATGTTTCGCCCTTCTATTGGTGCAACCTATTTTGGGGGGCAACATTCGGGCTTCTCAGTACACCTTGATACGTGTCTAAATGGGCGCGTTCTAAATTTGGATTTTACCCATGACCTCTACTTATAAACGTTACCTCTCAGTCACCAAGCCCGGCATTATTATGGGCAATGCTATTTCGGTAACGGGCGGTTTCTTGCTCGCGTCCCGTGGCGATATAGATTATTGGCTATTGCTCGCAACGCTCATCGGTTTATCGCTGGTGGTGGCTTCAGGTTGTGTCATCAATAACTGCATTGACCGAGATATCGACGGCAAAATGCAGCGCACGGCTAGCCGGGTTACGGTAACAGGCGAGTTGCCATTACTTACTGCGATGTTGCATGGTGCTGTGCTAGGCATTTCGGGGTTCGGCTTGTTAGCAGCTTACACCAACCTTACCGCGGTATTTTTTGCCGCTTTTGGCTACGTCATTTATGTGGGTGTTTACAGCCTGTATATGAAGCGAAATTCGGTGTATGGCACCTTCGTTGGCAGTTTGTCGGGGGCCGTTCCGCCCGTAGTCGGTTATTGCGCCGCGAGCGGTCAGTTTGATATGGCTGCGGCTATTTTGCTGGGGATGTTCAGCATTTGGCAAATGCCCCATTCTTATGCCATCGCTATCTTTAGATATAACGACTATAAGGCGGCTGGCATTCCAGTATTGCCTGTATCGCAAGGTATCGCGAAAGCAAAACGCCATATTGTTCTTCATATTGCGTTATTTGCTTTAGTTGTAATGCTGCTTCCACTTAGCGGTTATACAGGTATTGGCTTTTTAACAGTAGCTTTCGCAACAAGCCTTTGGTGGCTGTTAATGGCGCTGCGCGGATACAGACCCGACATCAACGTAGAAGGCTGGGCAAAACGTGTTTTTGGTTTCTCCATTGTGAATATAACGCTGTTATCTATCGCTATGTCATTGGACTATCATACGTCAGTAACGAGTCTGTTTGCGCTCTCGTTCTAATTGACGTGTTTCGACTCACTCGACGAGGTTGGCTTGAAAGCTTCCAATGCAGTGTGTGTATAGCAACGCATTCACTTTGGGCAATCAGGCCTGACCGAGTGCTTTTTGCCCTCTGTACAAGCGAATAATAGTGAAACTATTAACTGCCAGTAGCGTAGCTTCAAGCAGGGTGCCGCCAATAGAGTCGACAATAATATTGTTGGTTAGCCAACATATAGCGCCGCACAAAAACGCTAAACGCATGCGTATTCCTGACAAACAAAATAAGGCATAAGTGCCTATGCACGTGCCCAAAATAGGGAATAAATCGTACCAAACTTCGGCCAAATACAGCCCGGCTGCTAGCGATATCAATATAAACAGGTAGGCGACACTTCGGGAGCGAGTTTTAATTGAAATGCCTGTTCTTACCACTGAAAGCAAGGCACTTAAGCATGCGGTTACGGCACCAAGTAGCGCAAAATGCACAGGGCGTGATTTAAATTCATCACCACCATCATTATTCGCAGGTGCTGATCATCACGCTGATAAAAGCACAAAATGCCAAGCGCAAAACTCAACATTCCTATCGCTTGGGCCAAGTCGAATTCTGGTAACAAAAGGGAAGGCTCGTCAATGATTGATAAAGGTTAACGATACGCAGTTTTTAAACAGCAGAGTAGCCTTTACATCGCTTTTTTAGCCCAACACATCACATTGACTAATGGCAGGCGGGTTGTTCACTAGGGTATACTTAGCGTGCACGATATTATTCTTAAACCCCGAGACAAATTAGGTCCTTTCCATGGCAACGGCATCCGCACTTCACATTTTGGTTAAAACAGAGAAAGAAGCGCTTTCTATTTTAGAGCAGCTTAAAAAGGGTAAGGATTTTGCGACGTTAGCAAAGCGTCATTCTAAATGTCCGTCGGGCAAGCGTGGCGGCGATCTTGGTGAATTCCGTAGAGGCCAAATGGTAAAAGCCTTCGACGATGTGGTATTTAAAAAAGACGTGCTAAAAGTACACGGGCCGGTGAAGACCCGTTTCGGCTACCACCTTATTAAAACGCTTTATCGTAGTAATTAAAACCAGAGCCTTTTAAAACCAAAGCCGCTAAAGGCCGAAGTAAGCCCGATCCATTCAACAAGCGTTTAAAGTATGTCCTAGCTAATTACCTTGTTAATTGCCCGGCTCCCACTTTTCACCGCATACTGAATTTTTGGTAAATATGGCGTACGGGCTGTTGGTGTCGTGCAGTGAATTGCGTAGCGCTGCGCCGTGATCTACCGTAATAAAAGCTGTGTCAGAGGCCTTACCTTGTTCATCCAGCATAAAGTAGTCGCTGGAGTAGCTTGTTAGCATCATGCGATTGTCGTAACCCATATCGCTTAAGCGAACCCGGGTAATGGCTTTAAATTTAGCGTCGGGGTTAGAAAGGCCTACGATTTTCTTAAAAAAGTAGCCTTTATCAGACTGCAGCTGGGAAAAACCATTTAACGTGTTTATCAGGGTTTTTAAATCTATTGCTTCGCGCTGCAGCATGAAGTCGTGCTGAATGGCATTGCCATCTTTTCTAAGGCTGTCTTTCGACGGTGCTTTACCAGCAGTATAGGCCTGCTCTGCTTCCATTGAAGAAAGGTGCGCTTGCCCTTCCTCTGTATAGTGAATCAGTGCGCTCGTATTCATGTTTACGTAGTAGTCGCTGATCCCCGCAGGTACCACTTCAAATAGCATAACATCTGGGGTTACGGCGCCTCGCTCTTCGGGCGTTTGAGGGCCTTTAGCCACGCACTTGTCAGAAATGAAATAGTAATATTGGCCAGCTTCAATGGCGAAAGCTGTATTAGATAGCACCGCGCAGGTGGCCAGAAATAGTAGCCTGGAAGTGAAATGTTTAATTGCCGTTACAGCACTGCCTATTTGCATATCAAAGACGCCTTATTGTTTGATGCATTTATCTATCATACCAATGCATGCCGACTGGTATAAGGCGTCATTGTAAGGGGGAGTGGGTAAAAGCGCGAGTTAAGCTTTAGAACGCGCTTTACTCTTAGTTTGTAGCTCAATAAAGCTAAGTAAGAACTTATGAGCAAACCCACCGTTAACGGGGGCGAAGAACAATAGTGTCGCTAGAGTAGTCTGTAGATATCTGTAAATTGTCGGCAAGGGCGGCAATAAGCGCGTCTACATCATTGGTGTTGAATAGCCCTGCTACTTGCATGTTAGCAAGCGCAGCATCACCTAAAACGACCGTTTTATCCGTATATCGGCTTACTTCTTCAATCACGTCAATTAATGGCTCGCCGCGAAATACAATCTTGCCCTCACGCCAGCTTAAATCATTCGCGATATCTTCATCTGACACGGTCTCAACGGTGCTGTTAGGCAAAGATAAAAGCGATTTTTCACCTTGAACTAACGTCAGTGGCTGAGCCTGCGGTTTAATAATTGGATCAATAATGCTTTCGCCATTCGCTTTGTTAAGTGTATAGCTGGCGACTTCTACCACGCCTTCGGTAACTACCAGTTCAAGGTCGCCGCGGTGATATTGCACATTAAAAGCAGTACCAACCGCCTGTATGGCTTTACCGGCTGCAAGTACATTGAGCGGGCGTGATTTGTCTTTCGCCACTTCGATATGAAGCTCACCTTTGACAAGCTGAATAATCCGTGAGGTTTCAGTAAAAGCGATGTTCACTTGAGAGTTGGTATTAAGCCATAGTGTACTGCCGTCCTCTAAGCTAATACTCTTGTGCTCGCCCGGTTTGGTCGAAGCTTGTAACGAGTAGCTTGCCATTTGTGCAACAGGTTCGGTTTGGTTAGACGGCGAGAATATATTTAGCCCCTGATAACTTAACAGCCCAACCATTAAAAACGAGGCAGCAATGGCCAGCGGGCGCTTCCAAGTCACGGTGTTGTGTGCTTTTTGTTTGGCGCTAGGCTCAGGTGTATGAGGTACGATTTCAGCCAGTTCGCTAAGCACCGACATCTTGTCCCACAAGGCTACCATTTCGAGGAAGGTGTCTCGATGCAAAGGCGTTGCGAGCCATGTTTTTAGCGCTTGCATTTCTTCGGCATCAAGCCCTTCGTCGAGTTTCACTAGCCATTCGCTAGCGGCATCAAGCACACGCTCATCGCTATTAAACTGTACAACGTTGCTATTGGTGTCTGACTTAGCGTTTTTTGTTTCGTTTGTTGAACTATTCATGGGCGTCTCTCTTTACATCCGCCGTACTGTGTTGCCCACCATTTTGATAAGCGTTCGGCCGTGTATACGACGTTGTTTGTCGTCGCATAAATAAGGTGCATCTTTTAATCCCTTCAGCAATATGCTTTTCCACGGTTTTTTCGCTTATCTCTAATTCCTGGGCAATCTCTTTAAGAGAGTAGCCATACACTTTCTTCAACACAAATGCGCGCCTGCATTGTTTGGGTAGGGCGCGCACTGCATCACAAAACAACTTAAACTCTTGCTGGGTAGCGTTGTTGTGAAATGTTTCATCTTCAACACCGCTAATTGCACTTTCCAGCGCCGCCGCAACCTCTACGCTGTCGTCTACCATGCGCGTATCAGCACGCTTTAAATGATCGTAAGCCAAGTTTTTTGCGGTCTTAAACAAAAACGACTTAGGCTCTTTAATATGCTCAGTAGATTTAGCCTGACACAAGCGGACGTACGTATCCTGTAGTATGTCGTCGACTTCTTTAGGCGGCACAAGGCGCGATAGCATTTTGGCCATCGAGCCGCGCGCCGACATATAGGCATTATGTATGGCTGTTTCTATGGGCATATTGTTATTTTTTATCGTTGTTACTTACTAAGACGACAGCCACGCTATTTTCCCCCAGTATTTTCAACATTATCGCTCAAAAATTAAATTTGTTAATGGGTTGTATATAATGCGGCGCTAGTTTAAAACAACACCAACAATAAAGAGGAGGGTGACGCGTAGGCATTTCCCCTTCATAAATTAATAATAACAATAGCGTAAATACAAATATGCCTGTGGCAAATAACCCATTCGACACACAACCCAAGCTGCCTTTTAAGCCTAAAGCTTTAACGGTTGCGCTGTGTATGGTGTCGTTCGGCGCAAGTCACACCGCTATTGCTCAATCGGTGCTTCCTCACCAACAAGCCGAAGTAATTGCTCAAAATAAGTCACCGCTTCCAGCGATAAATTTCGCTATTCCCGCACAAAGCGCAGATGAGGCGATCATCGCGTTTGCAAACCAGGCCGAGCTGACCGTAGTCTTTCCCTTCAATAAAGTCAGACATGTCTTTGCCAACGAAGTAAGTGGTAACTATACGCCGCAGGAGGCAATTAAAAAGCTTTTAGCTGGTACGGGTCTGAGTGCTCACATTGTTGATAACACACGCATAAAAATAGTGCCTGCTAGCGATGGCGATGAAAACAATCACTTGCTAGGTCGCCTGTTTAACGCCATTACCGCACAAGACGATAGCTTGGTGACCGTACCGGATGAGCAAGGTAGTTACGACATTGAATACATTGAAGTAAGGGGCTTGCGAGCGCGTGTTGCTCAATCGGTGGGGATTAAACGCAACGCGAACGTCATCATTGATACAATCCAGTCGGTGGATATGGGTAAGTTCCCCGATCAAAACCTCGCAGAAGCGCTGCAGCGTGTGTCTGGCGTATCTATCGACCGCGCAGAAGGGGAAGGGCAACTTGTTACGGTGAGGGGCTTTGGGCCGGAATTTAATCGGGTTTTATTAAACGGCAGGCCCATGGCAACCGATAAGCTCGGGCGCGAATTCAGTTTTGATACACTGGCTTCTGAGATTGTCAGCAGTGTAACCGTACACAAACAAAGTCAGGCGACTATGCAGTCGGGTGGCATTGGCGCTACGATTGATGTTCAAACTGCTAAACCTTTATCCTTCAAGGGAATGCGGGCGGCTGGCAGCGTCAAAATGCAGTACGACACCAACTCGCAACAATACGCGCCTTCTACCTCTGCTATGTTCAGCAACACCTATTTAAATAACTCGTTTGGTATTCTAGCCTCTTTTACTCAGCACAAGCGCCAAGCGCGGTTAGAAGAAGCGCAAATTGATGGCTGGTTGGTAAATACTAACGTACCTGAAAGTGAGCTTTCTGAATACGTTCCTACGTTATACGTTCCCAGAAATTACGATCAAAGAGTGCGTTTTGACGATAGAACCCGCACGGGGTCTGCACTCGTTTTACAGTATAGACCTAACAACAAGCTAGAGCTTACTGCCGACTATTTGGGGTCGACATTCGATGTGGAGACCTCGGCAACCTCAATGGGGCATTGGTTTACATCAAGTAATCTTGAAGATGTTACGGTTGATAAAAACGGCACGGCGGTGGCTTTTTCACAAAACAGTGGGCACGCCACCGACTTTCACGCGCGCACATTTAACCGTTCGTCGACTTTAAAAAGCTTCGGTTTTGCAGCAAACTATATCGCGAGCGATAGCGTAATTGTTGATGCTGATCTGTCTTATTCAATGGCTAATGTCGATGACAATAACGGAGAGGGCAATTCACTCTCTCTTATCGGCTATTTAAATCGCTCTTCATTTGACCATACTCAATCAAACATATTGCCGGCTATATCGGGCTTTGAACAAGCCAACCCTCGTCAAGTTAACGCTTTGGGGGAGCCTGTGGGGGTATCCCATTACTTAGACCCAGCTAACGGCCGTTCTCATGTGATGCTGCGCAGAGGATGGAGTGTTGACGACGATATAGGGCAAGGAAAAATCAATGTAAGCGTGCTTGGCGACGATAACTGGTTTAGCAAAATTGACGTTGGCGGAGCATTAACTCAGCGAGAAAAAGCCAACGAAAGAAGAGACAACGAAGCCGACGCAAGACACTGCAGTTTTTGTGGCTATTTTGATGCACCTGATATTCCCGATAGCTTCCAAACCATATTTGACGCTGGCGACGATTTTCTTGGGTCAATTAGTGGGCATGAGAACATACCTCATCAGTGGCTGCGTCACGACGGCGATACATTATTTCGTTACTTGGAGAACGCCGGTGATGTCAGTTTAGCCGCTGAAACTCGGGGGAGTTCTTTCGCGGTTAAGGAAACCGTGTATGCGGGGTATGTTCAAGCCGCTATTGAAAAGGATTTTGCGCCTTGGTTTATTGATGTGCATGCAGGGCTACGGGCTGAGTATACTGACGTAAAAGTAAGTGGTGTCGACGAACAGTTGTCGGCGTTAGTTATTTTAGACCAAACCGAACTGGGGCAAGAATTTGGCGCCTCGGTAAGCATTGATGAATCGTCAAACTACACCAATGTTTTACCTAGCGTAAGTTTTAAAGCCAGCTGGTTAGATAGCTGGGTATTTCGCGCGGCTTATAATCACAGTATCACCCGCCCAACCTTAGAACAGATGGCGCCGGGCGTAACTTACACCACCACGCGACAAGGTGGTGATCTGCGGGCGCGTATCGGAAACGCACAGCTATTGCCCTTTGAGGCAAAAAACATTGATTTGGCCATTGAGCATTACTACCAGGAAAATAGCTATATATCGGCAGGTTACTTTAGAAAAACGGTAGATAATTTCATTGTTAATGAAAGCAGTACACAAACCTTTAATAACGTGACTGACCCTAGCACCGGCACAGATCCAAACGCGGTTGATGATGCTGATGCATTAGCGCAGTTTTCCGTAATATCTCCTAGCAACGGTGAGTCTGCAACGGTTGAAGGGGTAGAGGTAGCAGTACAGCATTTGTTTGGCGAGTCAGGGTGGGGAATTCAGGCCAATGCGAGCTTTGTAGACAGCAACGCTGAATTAGACACCGCCAATATCCGTTCAACCTTCGCACTTACAGGGTTGTCGGGTGCAAAAAACATGGTGCTTTTTTATGAAAAAAATGCGCTGCAATGGCGGGTGGCCTGGAACCAGCGAGAAGGGTTCTTGCAATCACTGAACCAAACCCAAAGCACCGAGCCTACCTTTGTTAGCCCCTACAAGCAGTGGGATATGAGCCTTTCATACCAATTTAGCCCGAGGGTTTCTGTATTTTTTGAAGGAATCAATATTACTAACGAAACCGTGCATAAGCGCGGCCGATTCAGCAATCATCTCTTGCTTGTGCAAGACGCGGGGGCGCGCTACGCCTTAGGTGTAAACATCACGTATTAGTATTCGGTCACACGCAATGTGCAAGCGCCTAGCATTTATGTTCCTTGTGTATTCTTCTCCAGTGTTTCTATTTCTTTCCACAGTTTTTCTGATTGGGCGGTAAGCAATGAATAAGTCTTTATGTCACCGTTTCTTTGCGCGTGCATGGCTTTTTCAAGAAGGGCGTCATACTGCTTCCGCATCTTTTTGGTTGGATTGCTTTTAAAAAGTCCAAACATAGTGAAAGTCCTAAAAAGAGAGATAGCGAGAAAACGTTTGAACAGGAACTTTCGATCACCCATTTTCGTGAACAAACTTTCATAAACATTCATGGGAGAATACTTGAGTGAATAGCAGGCCACTTGGCTAAGTTGAACTCAGTATGGCCTGCACTTTGGTTACATTAGAACTGGTAAGTGACGTAGGCACTTATACTTCTGCCTGGCTCTGAGTAGCGCTGGTATCCATTGCCGCTTACGCCGCCAAAGAAACCACCAGTACCGTCTCTTACGCTATTAAGTACTTCCCAGCGGTAATACTCTTTGTCTGTAAGGTTGTAAATTGCCGTGGTAAAGCGCAGGTTTTCAGTAATGTCGTAGTAGGCGAGCAGGTCGAAAACAGCATAGCCTGCAGGCGTATGCGATGGACCTGCGCCGTTGTTCAACGAGGTGTAGCTAAGTTGAGTACTTTCTTCTACCCCTTTACTCAAAATTGCGACAAGTTCTGCGCCCCAATCACCTTCATCAGATACGTAGCCTAATCCAACTGTTGCGGTATCTGGCGATACGGTTTCTAAGTCGTCACCTGCATTGTTGAAAGCAGACGCGGTGTCGTAGGTACCGTCCAACGCTGTATATGCAAAACGACCTGATACATTATCGGTAAAATGATAATTGGCGGTAACTTCAAAACCGTCAACAGTCAGTTCACCCGTATTTTGTGGCTGCGTGAATACATCATCAGTGTTCACTACAGTTTCACAACCGAAACGACCGCACTGCACGGTAGTTACTTCAGTGCCATAAGGCGTTGAATAAGTCTCGTCTTGAATCATGTTGGTGTACTCAGTTCTAAACACCGACACGCTGACATTCCCGTTCTCGAAATCACCAATATAAGTGAGTTCAAAGTTAGTCGACTCTTGAGCATCAAGCTCACTGTTGGCTATACGATCAAGATCAATAAAGGTGTCACCAGTTATAATGTCGGTAACTTCATCCCCTGAGTTCGTGCCAAAATATAAGCTTTGTAGCGTAGGCGCTTGGTAGCCCTGAGCAACACGGACATTTATAGAATGACCTTTTACGAATTCGTAGGTAGCACCAATCTCACCAACCACCGCACTAAACTCGCTGTCTGTGATGCTTAACCCTGTGGGGTCTGAAAATGTGCTATCTACAGTAGGCGTGTATTCGGTTGAATCGTAGCGAAGTCCAAGGTTTACACTTAATTGCTCGCTAAGTTCAACCGTGTCAGCTAGGTAGGCTGTAATTAACGTTTTTTCGGTTTCTGGAACAAAGCTTTGGTCGCGAATAGGGTAGCCGTCTAATATAGGCGAGTCCGCGGTTTGTCCAGCGAACCTGCGGTCAAACATCACCGCTTCAGCGTCCACCTGTTGAAAACTAAAACCATAAATAATCTCATGGTTAAATTCTCCGGTGATTGATTTGGCCAAATCAACATTGAAACTCAATGAGTCCTGGCTGAAATTGCGGTCTTCGGTACGCAATATAGCGTCGCCGTCTGCACTGCCGTAAAGAAAGCTGGTTACACCCGATGAAAACAGCTCTTGATAGTTCAATGTCACATCTATGCTGTCAGCAAACGCTAGGCCCAAGTTTTCGTTGTTAAAGAAAAGCCCAATTCGCTCGCGGTTATTTTCATCCGCTGAGGTGAAGTCAAAATAAGAATCACTTTGGCGAGAAAGAGGTACGCCGTTCGTTTCTCTGTCTGTCTTTTCGTAAACAAAGCCTAGTTGCTGGTGCTTAGAAAAGTTATAAGCAAGTTTAAGTAAAACTGCATCGACTTGATTATCCATCGGGTCAGCCTGACCACGTGCTGAGCCAGAGATATTCTCACCATGGCTGTGGGCTTCTGTTTCACTACTGTCGCGCATTGTGTATTGCAATAGCGAGTCGAAGTTACCCGTTCTGTTAGCGACGGTGCCGTGTACTAGCCATTCGTCAGAGCGTGCATCAAAACCGGTTTTCAACTTAACGCCTGTAGCATCACCTGTGGCAGGTAAAAAGTCGCTCGCTTCATTGGTCACGTAGGTAACTGAGCCTGCAAGGGAGCCTGGTCCTTGCGCGACAGCGCTTGGGCCTTTAGTGATATTGACGGCTTTTACGTGTTCCAATTCAATTTCGCCGCGGCTCGATCCATACATTCCATAAGCGGCGAATGAGCTTGGGTTTAGCGTTTCGCCTTGACCGACGCCATCTACAGTTACTGCTACGGCGTCTCCTTCCAAGCCGCGAATGTTGAAGCCATCGTTACCGAAACGGTTACCCGTATCATTAGTTTGTACTCCTGGGATATAGCGAGCGGTATCTTCAATATTTGTAATTGAGCGCTTTGACAGAGTTTGTGCATCCAGCACGGTTTCGACAGTCGTTGTCAGGGTTTCTTCACTTTTGGCCTTTGTAACTGCCAATTCTGATTGTTGAGCTAGGGCAGGAAGTGTTAGCGCACAGCCAAGCGAAATAGCTACCGTTGAGCGTTTAAATTTCATTGTTCTTTTCCAATTTTTAATAAAAGTGCAAATAATTAGTATTTCGTATCAACGCTAAACCTCCTGTTTGCGTCGGTTGATATCATTTTTATTTTTCTTAAATCGCGCCTGTCAAAGCGATTTCTTGACACTTCGTGCGTCAAAAATCGATCGTAATACTATTGATAACCATTATCATTTGCAATAGTATGATTTCACTTTTACACAACTAGAAAATAAAAAACCATGAAAAAACACACGCTCATCAGTTTACCCTTGCTTATTGCAAGCTGCTTCAGTGGCGCTGCTCTAGCCCACGTGGCTTACCTAAAACCGCTTCAGTTTGAACCGGTTAGAGGCGGTAAAGTCACGCTGGATGCATCTTTTGCAGAACAATTTTTTGTACCAGAAGCGGCAATTACGAATGCATCGTTTGAAGTGGTAACCCCTAGCGGCAAGCAAGTGAGTGTGGAGAAGGTTGTCGATCTGTCTACCCGTAATGTTCTTGAGCACACTTTAGAGGAAGAAGGGACTTACCAGTTTTCGACCGGAAAACGCATGGGGGCAATTTTTCGCGTGTATGAAAAGGACGGTGAGCGAGGCTCTATGCGAGGTAATGAAAAGCCTCTACCTGAAGGTGCGATACTAAAAGAGCACTTTCAATCAGTTACGTTTGCAACAACGTACGTAACGAAGAAAGGGCCAAGTGAACAGGCGTTAGCGCCAAGAAACGACGGCTTAGAGATCGTGGCAATTAATCACCCTAACAGTTTGTTTGCCAACGAGAGTTTTAATTTCAAAGTTCTGTTTAACGGTAAGCCTGTTACCGATCATGAAATCTCGGTGTACCAAGGAAAAGATCAGTTCGCCGAAGAATCTGATGTAGAAAAATTAACGACAAATGCCAAAGGGCAAGCGTCATTTACTCCTTCAGCACAAGATGTCTATTTGATGCAAGTAAGACTGCGTACCGACGCGCCTGATGGTGCAGACGTGCCCACTTATAGCTACACCACCACACTATCATTCGAAGCCTATTAATCATTGAGGGTACAAGGAGATAATTATGTTTAAAACAGTAAGTTTAGCCGTTGTATCTGCGCTTTGTATTAGCGCTTCGGCAGTAGCGGCACCACATAGCGCCAGCGGCATTATATTGACCTATGACTTAAACAAAGACGAGTCACTTCCATTAGAAGAGTTCGTTGATGCCAGACGCGCTCGCTTCAATGCGTCTGATACCAACAAAGACGGTGTACTTGATGAAAGTGAATACGTTTATGAGTGGGAAGGCAAAGTAGAAAAACGGTTAGCTGAAGACAGAAAAGCATCGGTAAAACAAACTCACATACGTTTCCATGCTGTCGATAGTAACGATGACGAGTTCATTACTATTGATGAAGTAAACGCGGTGGGTGAGCGAAGTTTCTCGCGTATGGACAGTGATAATGATGGTGTAGTTGCACTGGGCGACCCTGAACCAGCGCCCCGTCGCTCGGCGTCACAGGAAAAAGATGACAAACCTGAGCTAGTACAGCGCCCTATGTTGCGCATGCCGACCAGCCACAATATTGAAGGCTTTGTCACCTTATACGACCAAAACGGTGACGAAAAGGTAACAAAAGAAGAGTTTCACGCCGTTCGCAAAGCGCAATTCCAGCGTACAGACGAAAACAGTGATGACAAGCTTACAGAGCAAGAATACGTGCTTGAGTTTGAAGACAGGCTGGATGCACAGATCGAGAAGACCCATGAAGGGCAAATTAAACAAACTTACGTTCGCTTTGAAGTTCTTGATACAGACGAGAATGGCAAAATGACATTTTCAGAGTACATGGTGTCTGGGTTTAATGCCTTTCATCGCTACGACACTAATGGTGATGGCTACTTAACGTTAGCTGATCCAGCGCCTGCGCCACGTCAGCAGGAGCAAAGTGACACCACCACTGCACAAGTCAGCGAATAATGGTTGGGCGTTTCCTTTTATATCTGGCGGTATTTACCGCCAGCTATGCTGTTAAGGCCGAGTTGTATGTGTTTCCTGCACCATCACCAGAAGCAACCTCCCACACACTTAACACAGAAATAACCCTGTACGAAGAGCAGACACTTAGCGCCATTGAGCAAAAGAATATTGATCTACTGATTAAAGACACCTATCAAACGCTAGATAAATCAAACGCAACGAGTGCGCTTAGCGAAATTAATCAACGTTACGAAGGTACACTTCCGGCGTGGCTGTACAGTGCCATTAAGCGGTGCGAGGATTGGTTTAATCGGACTGAAGGTAACATAAGCTGCCGCAACGGTGCGCTTTATGACTATTGGGCCGAATATGTTCAAGGTAAGCATGACCTTTCGCGTCGCGAAGTGAGACGTCTTGCTCGTGTGGCGCGCATTGCTGAGGTCAATTTTAATGACGATAACAGCGTGGCATTTGCGTCACCTATCCAGTGGGATTTATCCGAGTTCACAGCTTCTCTTGCCGTAGATCGCATTGCTCACTACCTGACATCAATTAATATTCGTTCTTACCACATTAGCGCGCAAGGGCTAGAAACCCACGCGTCGAACCAAGGTTTTAGTTGGCAGGGGACCGTGGCGCAAGAGGCTGTAATTCAAAATGGCCGCGCAACGGACGCTGTTAGTAATCCAAGCACCATCGCATACATCAGGCCGTGGCAACGCCCAGTACTTTCTACTTCAAAGCTGGCGTCTTTAGAAAAGGGCGTGTTAAGCCACAGTGACGGTTGGCCTAGCGCCAAGTTTCAAGCCATATCAGTGGCGGATAACGCATTTGAAGCCATGTTGTTAGCACACTTTTCGGCAACCAAAACAGCGCAGCAAGCCATGGAGTTAGTTAACGCGAACCCATCACTAGCGCTGAAGTTAATTGATGAAAATGGCAGGGTATTTACCAGCAACACCTATACGGCTCGCACGTCGGGTAAAAACAAGGCTGAAAAAAATGGCCACGCCATCTCAATTGATATCACCTTACCGCTATTTGACATTGCAGATTATCGCGGTCCTTACGTAAGCGTGTGGATAAGCGACGAAAAGAACCGGCTAGTAAAAAGCTTGGCGCTTCGCGGCACCAGCGAAAGGTGGCTAGGCGAGCTGCGCACATGGTGGCGAAGAGTGGGTCGGAAAAATGAAGGTTTAGTCGATGGGTTTGCCGGGGCTACAAAGAAAAACGCGCCCTTGCACATAGAGTGGGATGGATTGGATGATTTTGGACAAAGCGCAAACTCTTCGTCGTTAATACTTCACGTTGAAGTGGCTAGAGAGCACGGCGGTCGAAGCTATGAGAAAATTCCATTTACCTTTGATAGCCTGACTTCACCAATAACCGTAACGGGCACGGATGAAATCGCGTCTATTACACTTTCACTAATGAATTAGTCGTCAATCTTAAAATTGCAGTAACGTAACGAGCACTACCAAAGGCAGCTATCGCAAATCGCTATCTGAAGTTTTCATAGTCCTCATTATTAGGGCTGAGCGTTTTACCCTTTAAACGTGATACTGGCGTTTGCGGTTAGCCTGCCTTCTTTCACATCAACAGAATCCGAAATATCGTTAGGTAAACAGCCGCTGTGCAGCAAGTTGGCTGGATACAACACGGCGCGATTAAACATAGGCTCAATGCGGGCGATTTGGATGAACATGGCGGTATCACCGTTTATGTACGCTTTAGGTGGTAGCCCTACGCTGGTGGCTTGACGTTTTAAGGTTTTAAAATAGCCTTCGTATTGCGCTGCATTAACCCGCTCTAACCCCGTTTCAATATGTCGATAGAATGCAGTACCGCCCAAAGGTGCGCTAAACAGATAGTGTACCAATGCCCATTCATTATCCTTTTGCGTATCGATGTGTGGAATACATTGAATGGGCGACAAATTTTTCGGCTCTTGATTGGCTATGGAAAGTTGCACTAGGGGTATTTGAAGCGGCTTTTCCACGCCAAAATCTTGTAGCCCATTATGCGAAGCAAGTTGGCTAAACAGCAGCGGAAGCGAGGTATGTAGGTGTTCGACATACTCCTGGGGCGGGTGACTTCTCACCCCCGGATAAAAGTCGCCATCTCGTTTTGTAAACGGGTGGTGTTGAGCAATTGTTTCTACCAAACTCAGCGGGTCTGGTATGAAACCATCGATAACAACAATCGGTGTGGCTTGCTCACCAACCTTAATCAATTTGTAGTTTGAAACCATGCGTCTGCGTTTTTATTCGCCTTGTTCTTTTTGTCGATAAGGGCATAGATTTGTGCGTTTGACGCTATGAGCGTGTAAATGCATTGCAGCATGTGTTGTGCATGCAAATCAGCAATCGCGTCAGCACTAAGCGCCGCTAGCTTATCTTCATCAATGGTATATAACCCTGTTATAGACGTTTTGCTTTCGTTTTCAAAGGTAATATCTAGGGTGAATGGTGTGATAAGGTTGTGCTGTTGCAGCGCGGCAATAAAACGTTGATTTTGCGTTTCACCGTCAAGAAGCTGAGCAAGGATCTGCTGCTTTTCTAACAGGTAGTTACTGGGCTCTCCCGTGTTATCAAAAAGCGGTGTGCCTTTTTCTTCGCTTACTGAAGCGTTATCCATATCAATGCACAGCACCCGGTTGCTGCTGTCAGCGCTTTGCGCTTCCGTTCCTACATAAAAAGGCAGGCGTTCAAACTGTGCGGGAATATAAACCGCATCCCATTCACCTTGTTGCCAAAATAGGTTTTCTTTTTCTTCAAAACCTAATAAGGCAGATAAGCCAAATTGTCCAGAATCGTCAAACTTGGTGATCACCACGGGGTAATGTACCACAAGCTTGTTGAGTTCAGAGACCACCACAGGAACAAGGTGCTGATTGGCACTGAGTGACAATGCATCGTCGGTTACTTTCAAATCTGCATGTTGTTTATTATTAATGGCAACCATGTGAGTCATACGTAGGCCCTGCTTATTGATTTACGTTAAACGGCCTGCAGGCCGAATTGGTGAATTTTATTAATAAGTTCGCGATGTTTAGGCAGTTTCTCCACCGCCATGCCGCGAGCTTTTCTGTTCTGCATCAACTGTTGCTTAGCAAAGTCGGCGTTAACCCATTGCTGATGTGCGCCTAAATCTGAGGTGAACCCCATACCGTACAGGACATACTGATAGCTTGCCGCGGGGAATACCTCGTTGTTGCTGGTAAAGTCTTTGTCACTAGGTGGGTGGTATTGCCACAGTGCGAGTAATTCTTTTAATGAATCCGGAATAGTATGACTATCGCGATTGTCCCGCCAAAATGCGCTGTCTTCTCGCTTACTCAACATGTAATGCAGCTTTAAGAAGTCGATAATTCGCTGCCAACGGTAAGAAAAGGTGTCATTAAAGCGCTTCGCCACAATATCCATTACGGCTCGGTTTGCTGGTAACTGTTCAGCAATCATTGAGGCAGACAGCTCCACCAGTACAAGCGCTGAGGCTTCTAACGGCTCTAGAAAGCCCGCCGCTAGCCCAACAGCCACGCAGTTATTTTGCCAAAAGCGCTGCCTGTGTCCGCTTTGAATAGTAATGTCTTTTACGTTTATCCCATCTATGCCGTTTAACGTGCTGGTTTGGCGAACGTATGTGTCTAAGCGAGCATAGGCGTCATCTTTACTCTGATGCCTACTGGAATAGACGTGGCCTACACCTCGGCGTGACTGCAAACCGATATCCCAAATCCAACCGGCGTCTTGTGCGGTGGAGATAGTGTGGGAAGCAATAGGACTTTGCGGGGTGTCATAAGGCACGTGTACTGCTAATGCTCGGTCGATAAAAAGTACATCGTCACAGGGAATAAACGGCACTTTGTAATGCTCACCAAGCAGCATAGATTTGAAGCCGGTACAGTCAACAAAAAGGTCGCCCTCTACTATTACCCCTTGCTCGGTATTAAGGGCTTTGATATCGCCGTTATTGCTGCTTTCAACGCGGTTAACGTCGGCCAGCACATGGTGTACACCTAGTTTTTCAGTGCAGTGTTTGGTTAAAAAGGCGGTAAATTTTCCTGCATCTAGGTGATAAGCATAGTTTGCGGTGCCTGCAAACTCTGCGTGGCGTATGCTTTTAGGTGCACAACCTGCTTCGCATATCGCTTCCTGAACACATACTGCATGGGAAAAAGATTCGTTTAATTCTGGTGCAACAGACTGCCAATAAGGGCCTAAATTTGTTTGCGAAAAACCTTGGGGCAGCATGAGAGGGTGGTAGTAAAAATCGTGCTCTTCACCGCTGGTCCACTTAGCGAACTTTGCCCCTTGCTTGAATGTGGCGTCGCATTCTTTGATGAAAGTGGTTTCGCTAATACCCAATGCAATTAGTGTTGAGCGCATGGTTGGCCAAGTGCCTTCGCCCACGCCAATAATAGGCACATTGGGGCTTTCTATTAAGGTTACTTTAATGTCTTTGCGGGTAGCGCATTGATGTTGCGCTGCAATACGACCAGCCGTTAGCCACCCTGCGCTACCGCCACCAACTACTACAATGTGCGTTATGGGAGTTGCTGTTGTCATACTGATTTCCTGAATAAAAACTGTGGCTACCAAAGGGTAGCCACGAATGTGGGACCAACAAATGTCGGCCCCAATTACGCGAAACTAAAAGTTTCCGCGCACACCGAAGGCCCAACGTCTGCCGCTGTCTTCAACCAACAGCAAGTGATTAGAGAAGCGACCGCGTTTATGTACAAACTCTTCTGTAAGGTTAATACCTTCAAAGAAGATTTCTACATTGTCTGTCACGCTGTAGCTACCGCTAATGTCAAGCTGTTGATAAGACTCAACAATGGTTGGGCCGTCACCCTGCCCTTGTGTTAACGACTGAACAAACTCATCACGCCAGTTATAGGCAAGACGAATTTGATAATCGTCAGTTTCATAAAATGCCACCAAGTTGTAAGAATCACTTAACCCGGTTAGTGCAAATACCTGATTAATATCGAATGGATCGAGTTCGGCGTCACTGTCAACGATAGTTCCGTTGGCAAGCACCCCAAAGCCATTATCGAAAGTGTGCTGAAGCGCAAGCTCGAAGCCGTCTACCGTCGCGTCTTCACCGTTATTTGGCAGAGTATTGGTAAACACAGCTACGTCGTCACCCGCATCTGGCGCGCTAGCGTTAGTGCCTGTAGAAGGGTCGGTTAGCAGGCTGCCGTCAGCAAGCTCAAAGGTTTTGTCTTCTTGACTATTAACAATAAAGTTCGATACCAGCTTTCTGAAGTAACCAATCGATGCATAGCTTGCTTCGTCATAGTAATACTCTAGTGACAAGTCCAAGTTATCCGATTTGAATGGCTCTAACGCAGGGTTACCACTGGTAGATGTTAAGTCACCACCTTGGCGGGTGGTTGTAATTACCGTTACCGGCGACATGCTGTTAAGCGTAGGGCGAGTAATAGTTGAACTCGCCGCAAAGCGCGCAATTAAGTCGTCGGTAATTTCCAAACGTACGCTGAAGTTTGGCAATAGCACGTCGTAATCAGACTCAGTGGCAATACTTTGCGCATCGCCAAAACCAGCCAGCATTTCGGTTTGATCCAGAATCGTTAAGCCCGTTATTGGCGCTTGCGTTCCGTTAACCGTCACATCCGTCATTTCATAACGCACACCAGCGGTTGCGCTTAAGAACATGTCTGCAACTTCGCCTTCAAAGTCGAATTCCATATAGGTAGAGATAATATCTTCTTCAACTTCAAAGCTGTTATTACGACGCACCGCATCAAAACTAATCGACTCACCATTTACGCTTTGATAATAAGATTCTAAAAACGCAAAGTTGGCTTCGCCATCATGGGCAAGCCAAGAGGTGGGCATGCGACCGCTACCACTTACGTCAGAAAGAAAATCGCTGCCTGCGTCAAAAACGTATTGGCTGCCTGCTGGGATCTCAGGTAAGTCTGGGTAACCACAGTAAGTACAGTGAATACCTACACCTTCATTGTCCCAACGGGTAAGTGATTTGGTTTCGGTGCTGTACTGTGCGCCAAAGCGAATTTCAGTTAAGCCGCTGCCATCTGTTACGTATTCGCCGTCAAAGCGCAGCTGGCTCACTTCATCTTCTACCGCCCAGCCTCGACGCAGCATTACGTGAGCTCGGCTGTTAGCTTCATCAAGATGATTGCTCACACCATCAGGTGTCAGTGCAGGGTTGTATATAGGGAATCCGTCAGGACCAGTAACAATCGCGCCATCTAGTTCTTGTTGTCCGCTATAAATATTGTCATTAGGCGAAGCGAACATGCTGGCAACTGGTAAAATGTTGTCATCTACTTGGAATCGTACGCGGTTGGCATAACCAATAAGTGAAAGCTGATCGCCGCCACCATTATTGGCTTCGCGTTCGGCTTCTGAATGACTTAAATCAAACGATAAATTCAGATTATCAGAGTACTGGTAATCAAAGTTAAGGCCTATGGCATAGGTATCAGTTAAACGGTCGAACGTTTTGGCGTGCATATCTGTCGCCAAACCTACCTCTTGGTATAAATCGACAATAGTACCGTTTGCATCAACCGTTGGGCTGCGGCGATTGCCGTTTTCATCAAACAGGCTGCCGTCATCACCTACACCCTGAATGTTAGGTGCGGTAAACCAGTGGCCGTACGACGTTGCTTCAGACTCTACGTCAAAATCTGAATACAGTGCGTCAGCAGTTACAACCAGTTTGTCGTTAGGTGCATATTGGAATACAAGATTAGCGTTTGTTCGGGTACGCTCTTCAAAGGTCACTTTGTGATCGTAGTTTCGCGGTGAAAATACATTGCCTGTCCAAGCGTCGCCTGACTGCGTAACAGGGTTTGGCACGCCAACGTTCTCTAGCCAACCGTCCATCTGAGCCTGGTTAAGGCGAGTCTCACGCTCTTGGTGTGAAACGGCAAGTAATACACCGAAGGTGTCGTCATTGAACGTGTTGCTAATAAGGCCAGAAAATTGCGGCGTAGTTTCTTCGCTATTTTCGTCGTACACGCCTTTTACCGAGCCCGCCATTTTAAAACCGTTTAATGCGAACGGGCGCGCGGTATTAATATTAATGGTAGAGCCTACACCACCAGACTGCATTGTGGCCGTTGACGTTTTATGCACATCAAGGCTGCTTACTAACTCAGAAGCAATCGTGTCGAAACTGAACGCACGCGAATCGTTTTCAGACGCCATTTGACGGCCATTTACCAACACGGTGTTAAACTGTGGTCCAAAACCACGTACGGTAATTAGCTGGCCTTCACCGCCTGAACGGTCGATAGATACGCCGGTAATACGCTGTAGTGATTCAGCTAAGTTGGTATCGGGAAAATCACCGATGTCTTCTGCGCTAATGGCGTCGACTACGCCAGCAGAGCTGCGTTTAACATCCATCGATTTTGCAACCGATGAGCGGATACCACTTACCTCAATCACTTCTACGTCTTTATTGGGTTGCGCGTCTTGGGCAAATGCACTATTCGCAGAAATAGCCGACGCTAAAACTGCTGCCACTGAGCATGCAAGCTTGGTTTTCCTATACATGATGGTGTGTGTCCTAATCGTTAATTTTAATGCGCCTTATGGTGTGCACCCCACTTGGCTTTCTCTCACAGCATTTCGCTGTTAATTCATCAAGACGACACGGTTTGTAAAATCCCCCAAATTTATTTAACAATTTTTTAAATTAATTGAATCACCTTATTTAAAAGGCGTGATTTCTTCGACATCGATTATCGTATTTCACCTTTACGTGTGTTTAAAAAGTGCACAATTATTAATGTATTCACAGAATAAATGCTTCTTTATCCACTTCATTTATCGCCTGTATGCCATTTCTATATAAATATTAGTTATGACTCGTAAGTAAATGATACTAGTGATGTATGCCCATATAGCGTAGCTTTGCCGCAGTTTCGCTTGAAAAATAAGCGGAATAAGGGGTGCTATTCGAAGTAAAATAAATACAGAAATTGCCTGTTCTGTTTTTGATTTCGCTAGAGAATGCTAGGCATAAGTGAATAAAATGGCTTAGTACTGTTTAAAGGGTGTCATTCTCGGATAGCCGGAATGTGAGGAGAAGCGTGTGAAAATCATAATATTAAATGAGTCAAAAGCGCCAGATCCGCTAAATAATGTGGAGAAGCGATGTGCGGCTACACCTAGTAGTGCACAGCGTCTGGTGAAAAAAGGGGCGACCTTACTGCTTGAAGCAGGAGCAGGCGTACACTCAGGGTATTCAGATAAAGAATACAAAGATGTAGGCGTAACTGTCATCGATGATGTGAATGATGCATTATCAACAGCAGATATGCTCGTGGCGGTGAACAAACCCACCGATGCACAGCTAGCGTTGATGAAAAAAGGGGCCATTGTGGTAGGCCATCTCGACCCTTTCTTTCAGCAATCGCTTGTTGAGTCTATTGCAGAAAAGGGGCTAACCGCTATTTCTGTAGAGATGATCCCTCGTTCTTCTCGTGCACAAAAAATGGACGCATTGAGCTCGCAAGCGAGTCTTGCGGGTTACGTAATGGTGATGCAGGCGGCGAATCAGTTGCCATCAATATTACCTATGATGATGACACCGTCAGGAACAATAAAACCAGCAAAGGTATTTATTATTGGAGCTGGCGTAGCGGGTCTTCAAGCCATAGCAACCGCGAAACGCTTAGGCGCAAACGTACTTGCTTATGACACCCGCCCTGTGGTGGCTGAGCAAGTAGAATCGCTAGGTGGCAAATTCCTTAAGATCGACATTGGGGAAACAGGCCAAACGAAGGACGGTTATGCAAAAGAACTGACCGATGAACAAAAAGCGAAGCAGCAAGAAGCGCAACGCGACGCGATTGCCGACTCTGACATTGTTATTACGACAGCGCAGTTATTTGGTCGCAAGCCACCAGTGCTTATCTCAAAAGATACATTAGCACTCATGAAGCCGGGCAGTGTGGTTGTAGATATGGCCGCAACATCAGGTGGTAATGTTGAAGGTTCGGTTGCTGGCGAAACCGTTGAAGTTAACGGTGTAAAGGTAATTGGTAATGGTAACTGGAGCCAGTATGTGGCTAAAGCCGCCACCGACATGTACGCCAATAACATCTACAACCTTGTGGATGAGTTCTTCGACGATGAAACCAAAACCTTTGGGCTGAATTTAGAAGACGACATTCTGGCCGGCTGTGTTATCGCCCACGACGGTAGCATCACCAACGACATGCTTAACAACGCATACAAAGGAGCCTAATCATGGAAATCATTTACCTACTTTTCATCGTGCTACTGGCTGCTTTTTTGGGTTTTGAGTTAATTCGAAAAGTCCCAGCAACCTTACATACACCCTTAATGTCAGGCTCTAACGCGATATCGGGTATTACGTTAGTGGGAGCATTGGTAGCCTCGGGTAGCGACAACAACTTGCTAACGACCATTCTTGGTACCGCAGCGGTGGCGCTGGCCAGCATCAACGTGGTGGGTGGTTATCTCGTTACTGATCGCATGCTTGGCATGTTCAAGAAAAAAGATAAATAAGGAGTACGCAAGTGAGTGATATCGTAACCGTAATAAACCTTGCGTACGTAGTAGCTGCGGCACTATTTATACTAGGACTTAAGTTACTTAGCCATCCAGATACCGCGAAAAAAGGTAACCTTATTTCTGCCATTGGTATGCTGGTTGCTGTCGTCGTCACCCTGCTTGACCAGCAGATTATTAGCTATCATTACATCCTGCTAGGTTTTGTTATTGGTGGCGCCTTTGGTGCGTGGAAAGCCAAGACCGTTGAAATGACGGCAATGCCAGAAATGGTGTCGTTATTTAATGGCTTTGGTGGCGCAGCGTCATTGCTTCTGGGTTGGGCAACATTAGCCGGAATGAGCCTAATTACTCTTAAAACGGAAAGTGCGTTCACTTTTATTACCCTGTTTTTCACAATTTTAGTTGGGGGCATTACGTTCTCTGGCTCGGTGGTAGCCTGGGGTAAGTTGTCAGGAAAAATGAGCTCTAAAGCCGTTATTTTCACAGGGCTTCGCGAGCTAAGCATCTTGCATCTAATTGGCATGGTGGTGATAGGTTATTTCTTTACTACCGACCCAAGCAACCCACTTTGGATTTACTGTGCTATTGCGTTGTCACTAAGCTTCGGCTTGTGGGCTACCATTTCAATTGGTGGTGCAGATATGCCAGTGGTTATTGCGCTTTTAAATAGCTACTCAGGTGTAGCAGCGTCGGCGGCAGGTCTTGCTACAGGTAACACAATATTGATTGTTACCGGTCTACTAGTAGGCGCTTCAGGCTTAATTCTTACCAATATTATGTGTAAGGCCATGAACCGTTCATTGATGAATGTGTTGTTGTCTGGCTTTGCCAAGCCAGTCGAGGCCGGCGAAAAAATAGAAGGCGAGATTAAAGTACTGTCGGCGCAAGATGCATTTTATGTATTAGAAGCAGCGCAAGCAGTACTGGTGGTGCCTGGTTATGGTATGGCGGTTGCGCAAGCGCAGCATGCGGTACGTGAACTTCAGTCGTTGCTAGAGGAAAATGGCTGTACGGTTGACTACGCCATTCACGCTGTAGCGGGGCGTATGCCGGGCCACATGAACGTGTTATTGGCAGAAGCTGACGTGCCTTATGACCAACTATACGAGATGGATGACGTTAACCCTCGTATGGAAAACTATGACGTGGTTATTGTTATCGGTGCAAACGATGTTGTTAACCCAGCAGCCAAAGAGATGAAAGGCAGCCCTATTTACGGAATGCCAGTTATCGAAGCACATCGTGCGAAAACGGTCTTTGTACTTAAGCGTTCTGCGAATGCCGGTTTTGCCGGTGTAGACAACCCGCTGTTTTTCAAAGACAACACGCGCATGGTTCTGGGTGACGCTAAAGACACTATTAACAGCATTATTCGCGAGTTCGGAGACGACTAATACAGCGTATCTTTTTGATACATCTTCTATAAAGGCCTGTTTAAACACAGGCCTTTTTGTTGGGTATTAAACTTAATTATAAAGTACTCAACTATAGTTGTAGTTGATGCTTATCAGCTCTAGTATGTGAATGCTATAGATGTTGAGTTAGCTATTCATATAGTCGCATAGAGATGTACGAATAAATGTCTACGACCCCTTTTCATATTGAGCCGTTTAGAAATTGTATTTTGGTCACGCTTCGTGGCGAGTGGGATATGTCTACCAACATTCAGTACCTTGCTAAGCTTTCTGATTGCTTGAAAACCCGTAAAGGCAGACCCTTTCACTTATTTGTAGACATGCGTAGTTGGCAAATCCCCAATTCTGATACCTTCAATCAAATAAAAGCGCCCATTAAGTTAGATAGGCGAAGTCAGCTCAGCGAGACATGGCTGGAAGATGAAGCAACAGATGCTGATCACATTGCAGAGAAGTTTTTTAGCGCGCCATCAATTAAACTGGGATTTGAACTTGAACGTACTCAAAGCATCTCAGAGTTTATAACCCATTGTGAAGAAAAAGCAGATAACGTCGTTTTAGATTATGTTCGAACTTGGATAGGCTAAAAAAGCCCGCGTTCGATAAACAAAATTCGTCGCGACAATAGATATTTTATATCGCAACAACTATCGCGTTCAGTCTTACGTTGACTATAATACGCTGCTTATTTTCGCACTTTCTATGCTAGGTATTGGCCTAGCCCACTTACAAATAGGTGAATAAATTGTCAGATTGGAGCATCGAAGAAGCGGAGCGCGTCTATGGCGTGTCTCAATGGGGTGGCGGCTATTTTCAAATTGGTGAAAACGGCAACGTCCATATTACCCCTGTTCCTGAAGATCCTAGCATTCGAATCGACTTTAATTCGGTAATTGAAGATATCCGCAAAGAAGGCGTACAGTTTCCTGTTGTTGTGCGCTTCCACGATATTCTGCGCTCGCAAGTTGCAGGCTTGAACAAAGCATTTAGAAGCTCCATCGAAGAAGCCGAATACCAAGGCCAGTACCAAGGTGTGTATCCGGTAAAAGTAAACCAAATGCGCGAAGTCGTTGAGGAAATTGTCGATGCGGGCAAGCCATTTAACTATGGCTTAGAAGCGGGGTCAAAAGCCGAGCTTCTGACTGTGCTTGCCATGAATACCAACGAAGAGTCTCTGACTATCCTAAATGGTTATAAAGACGACGAAGTTATGCGTCTTGCGCTGTTAGGAAGAAAGCTGGGTCGCCGCGTTGTGGTAGTAGTCGAAAAATACACCGAGCTTCTTCTTCTGGTAAAAATAGCCAAAGAGCTGGATATCGATCCTATCATTGGTGTGCGCTCAAAAATGACGGTGAAAGGTCGTGGTAAGTGGGAAAGCTCTGGTGGTGAACGTGCGAAATTCGGTTTAACCATTACTGAGATCATTAACGCAGCCCGCTACCTTGAAGAGCAAGGCATGGCGCACTGCTTAAAGCTGCTGCATTTCCATATTGGTAGCCAATTAACAGACATTCGTGCGGTTAAAGAAGCGGTAACCGAAGGCGCGCGTATTTACGCAGACCTTCACAAAATGGGCTTCGAGCTAGACTATGTTGATGTAGGTGGTGGCCTTGGTATCGATTACGACGGCAGTAATTCAACTAATGAATCGTCGCGTAACTACAGCATGCAAGAGTATGTGGCTGACGTTGTCTATGGCATGAAGGAAATGTGCGACCTTGAAGGCGTACCGCATCCGCATCTGGTTAGTGAAAGTGGACGTGCAATCACTGCGCATCACAGCTGTGTTATCACGGAAATTGTGGGCGAAATTAAGTCGAATGCGTCGCAAATGGATACATCAGCAAAAGCGGGTGAACACTTCTTCCTTAAGAATATGCGCGAACTTGCAGACACGTTTGATGAACAAACGAACATGCATGAAATTTACAACGATGCGTCGCAGTACAAAGAGCAAGCGCTTGATGCATTTAAATTACGCGTGTTGTCACTTGAAGAGCTGGGCAAAATCGAAACGCTGTACTGGCAAATTATGGGTCGCTTACAGCAGTGGTATCGCAACGAAGAATATGTTCCAGAAGAGCTTCAAGAGCTAGATTACAGTTTGTCGTCTCAGTACCTTTGTAACTTCTCTGTATTCCAGTCGGCTGCTGATACATGGGCCATCGACCAGCTGCTGCCGGTAGTGCCTCTTATTCGTATGAATGAAGAGCCAACGGTCAATTGCTCGCTAGTGGATATTACCTGTGATAGCGACGGTAAAATTGATCAGTTCACTATTGGCCGTGAAATTACTGACGTACTGCCAATGCACCCACTTAAGAAAGATGAGCCGTACTACATTGGTCTGTTCTTAACGGGCGCTTATCAAGACGTTATGGGCGACATGCACAACTTGTTTGGTCGCTTAAATGAAGTGCATATTTACAGCTATGACGACGATCCTGAAGACTTTTACATTGAAGAAGTGGTGAAGGGGTCATCGGTAGAAGATGTACTTAACGTTATGCAGTATAACCCGCGCGCAATGGCATCAGACGTAAAACGCATGATAGACAAGCAAGTGTGGGACGGAAAATTGAACCCTCGTGAAGGGGTTCGCTGGACTGATTTTTACGAAAACTGTTTGGCAGGTTATACCTATCTAAAACAGTAGCGTTTAATATCTGAATGAAAGTACCGAAAAGCCGATGCCGATATTACTTATCTGCGTCGGCTTTTTTCAAGTAACGCTTCCAAAACTCGGCTGTCGTTGAATTAATCATATTCGACTCTGCATTCATCAGCATCACATAGCCAACTTTGTGTTCAGGCAAAAACGCCACGTCAGCACGATAGCCTTTTACCCAACCCCCATGATAGTTAAGCTGTAATCCATTTAAGTCGTAAATACGCCAACCCAAACCATAGTGAGCATCGTCAATCATGCCGCGCCAACCTCTGCGGTAGGTTTCACGCTTCGTTTTCACGCGCTCTGTAGTGACATAGTCTACCATTTCATCGGATATGACCGTGGGGAACTCGCCTAGCAGCGCTTGCAGATAAATCGTCATATCTGAAATGCTAGCGTTAACGCCAGCAGCTGGAGAGAACCGGTAGTAGTTGCTTTCTACCTTTCCTTCGCGCCATTTATTTCTGGCGATAGCAATATGAGGTTGAGCCCATGATTCTGATGCAAGCAATCCGCCTTTTCCAACACTGGCTGTTTTCATACCTAGTGGTGCAAACAGGTTGGCCTGAAGCTGTCGTGAGTAAGAGGTATTATTGTTGCTGAAGTAGTATTCCAGCGCACCAAAGAGTGCATTTTGATAGGTATAGCATTCACCCGGCGCACACAGTGGTTCAAGCTCGCCCAGGGATTTAAGCACGCGCTCCAGCGAGTAGTCAGCTTCAATAAGGTTGTCGTAAGCGTTGGGCATAAAGCCACTAGATTGGCCAACGATATGTTGCAGTTGCAGCGCATTCATTCCTTTGCCTTTAAAAGGAATGTCGGGTAATAAGGTGGTTATCGGTGTTTCCCAGCTAAGCTGGTTTTTTTCTACAAGTTTAGCTGACAACAACGCAGTAAAGGTTTTTGAAACAGAAGCTAGCCTGAATACTGTGTTCTCTGTAACTTTCTCTCCGCCGCGTTTGCGGGTACTTCCATATACGTAAACCCTTGGCGCTTTGCCCTGTTCATAAAACACAAACGCATAACCAGGCACGTTGTATTTTGAGGCTTCCTTTTGAACGTAACTAGCATAGTCATCAAGCCAATCCGCAAAAGCGCTTTGTGTAATGACCATTAGCATCGCTATCAGCCAAATTTTAGACAGGCGCAGCTTGAAGGTGCGCAAAGAGTTCAGCATACAGTCAGCTCGTTAAGCCTGTGGTTTTCTGATACATCCATCAGGCGCTCATTATTATTATCGCATTATTATGCGTTTAGCTGCTCCAATGATCAAATGTCGCTAATTATGCTCACTATCTCTTCAATGATTTGATTTATTCTAGCGGTAAGCGAACCGTTGTAAGAATATGCAAGAAAGGAAGAAAAGTTCGACTAGCAAGATTTGTAATTATTGAGTTCTGATTTTGTCGCACCAACAGGGCCAATGCACGATACACTAGATAAAGTGTGATAAACGACAGGTGGGAAGCGCATTCTAATGCCAGACAATCTTTTTGTCTCAGACATGGGGGCTTCAGAAAACTCAACAACTGCTGAGTCAGTGCTTTCAAAAGCAAGACTTAGCAGAGATCCGCGCTTTGACGGACGATTTTTTGTGGCGGTAAAAACAACCGGTATTTTCTGTAGGCCAATCTGTCCAGCGCGACTTCCTAAAGAAGAGAATGTGACTTACTTTCAACACGCCACACAGGCAATGGCACATGGTTATCGTCCATGTTTTCGCTGCAGACCAGACAGTGCACCTCGTTCAGCGGCGTGGAAAGGCGTGGGTGCAACGATTAACCGAGCGTTGTCGCTGCTATCTGTTATTCCCATTGAGCGCGTTGCGGATATTGCTATGCGGTTGGGTATTAGTGAGCGGTACCTAAATAAGTTGGTCGTCAATGCTGTGGGCATACCGCCTAAGCAGTTTCAAAATATGCAGCGCACTTTGTTTGCAAAGCAGCTTATTCAACAAACTCATTTATCTATGACAGATATCGCAATTACGGCAGGCTATCAATCACTGAGACAACTGCAGCGGGCCATAGAGCAATATTGCGCTACGTCTCCTACCCAGCTTAGAAAAAAAGAGCCGGTTCAACAAAAGGCTATCTCTTTATTTCTTTCTTATCGGCCGCCGTACAATTGGCCCTATGTACGAGATTTCTTGGCAACTCGCGCTATTGAGGGCATGGAGCGAGTAACGAACGAGAGCTATGAACGATACTTTTCATGCAATGAAAGTTTAGGCTTTTTTAAAGCCATTCACGACGAGGCGCGCCACGGATTCAAACTTCTCATCGACATGCCTGATTTAGGTCGTCTTCATACGATAATTGAAAATATAAAGCAGGTACTAGATCTTCACGCTGACCCGATTTTAATTGAACAAAGCCTATTGCAGTCTGGGCTACCGCCGAGCAAGTTAACGCCTGGGCTACGCCTTCCCAGTGCATGGAGCGTATTTGAAAGCGGCTGCCGGGCTATTGTAGGCCAGCAAGTTAGTGTAAAAGCGGCTATTGGCCAGGTGACTTTACTGGTACATCAGCTGGGCGAAACGGTATCTGATGCGCTCCCGTCAAACGGTCTTGAATCTATAACGAGTGAACGCTACAGCTTTCCCTCGCCTGAAAGTGTGGCCGAAGACAGTCTTGAATTCTTACGTATGCCACAGGCGAGAAAAGAGGCTGTACGTCACTTTGCTCGTTTATTCATAAACGGTAACATGCCAAGCCATGAAGACATACTCGCCATTAAAGGCGTGGGGCCGTGGACGCTCGACTATTTAAAAATGCGGGGGGAGAGAAACCCTGATATTTACCTTGGCGGTGATTTAATCGTTCGTAAAATGGCGCAGCAGTACCCCATAGCGCCTGAAAAAGCGGCACCTTGGCGCAGTTATTTAACCCTTCAATTGTGGCAGTTAAGCAATCAGTAAAGAGAGTCGTAAGTATGAAATATACAGATTTCGTGAACAGCATACAGGGGCTTGTTAAAGTTGAAGCCACTGATGAAGGCATAACGGCTATCGAGTTCGTGAGTGCCGCTAAATCAGATAATACGGCCAACGCAAAGCAGGGTGGTATAGGCAGAGAAACTGCAGCGCAAGAAAGCGTGCTAAGCAACGACTTTCATTCGCAAAAAAACGCCATCACCGAAGCAGCGTGCAGTCAGTTACAAGCATACTTTGACGGTACGTTACGCGAGTTTGACCTACCGCTTTGCCCTAAAGGTACGGCGTTTCAGAATCAGGTGTGGGATGCTTTGCAGCACGTTAAATACGGCGAAACCGCTAGCTATTTAGATATCGCAAAAGCCATTGGCAACCCAAAAGCTGTCCGCGCCGTGGGTATGGCAAATGGTCGTAACCCTATTGCTATTGTTGTGCCTTGCCATCGTATAATCGGAAGTAATAAAACCCTAACGGGCTATGCAGGTGGTTTACCGCGTAAGCAGTATTTACTTAATTTAGAAGGAGCCCAAGGGGTGCTGGGGCTATAAAAGAATGGGTGATAAGAAAATGGTGATAAAAGAATGGCAATAAGAGACATTATCTCGCTGCTGGTGTTAGCCGGTATCTGGGGCGGTTCATTTATTTTCATGCGTGTTGCCGCACCAGAATTTGGCATTTATGTATTAGTAGCCATTCGTACCGTGCTTGCTACAGCGGTATTGCTACCATTGCTGTTAATACGGGGGTCGGTAAAAGACATAAAGCGCCACTGGTTGGCCATTGCGCTGGTGGGCATGGCTAACACGGCGGTTCCTTTCGTCCTGTTTAATTACAGCAGCCTGCATTTAGAGGCAGGGGTGAATGCCATTTTAAATGCCACGGCTCCCATGTTTGGCGCCATTGTCGCTTGGCTGTGGTTAGGTGACAAACTAACAAAGTCAGCAGTAGCGGGGCTTTTTGTAGGCTTTGTAGGTGTAACCGTTATTAGTCAGCAAAAGCTCGGCGAGGGCGATATTAGTTTTCTTCCTATTTTGACTGCATTATTGGCCACCACTGGCTACGGGATAGCGGCGTGTATGATGAAGAAATGGTTGCAGGGGGTTAAACCTCTGGTTGTCGCTACAGGTAGTCAGGCTATGGCCAGCGTGATGCTAGCACCCTTCGCGCTTGCGACCTTGCCAGAAACAATGCCAAGCGTGAATGCATGGGTAAATGCGGTAGCGCTGGCTGTCGGTGGCACGGGCATAGCGTATATCTTGTATTTCAAACTCATAGCTGACATCGGCCCAGCCAAAGCCATTACTGTAGCTTACCTAGTACCACTATTTGGCATTATTTGGGGTGTACTGTTCTTGCAAGAGCACTTATCAATTCAAACCATTGTGGGTGGTTTAATGATTTTGTTCGGTGTGGCGTTAACCACAGGCGTTCTCAAAAGAAAACGCCTTAAGGTTAAACCTGCTTAGATTGAATCAAACCTGGGCTAGTCTATCAGCTGCATTCTTACTAAATTGCTGCCGTCGCGCTTGGCTTGATAAAGCGCGTCTTCCGCGTGCGCGGTTACTTCGTGCATAGCGCGCGGTGACGCGGTGTAAGATATACCAATAGACGCTGTAATAAGCAGTTCTGGTAACTCTTGTAGCGGCGGCAAGGTTGCGATGCCGTGACGAAGATTTTGTGCCATATCAAAAGCCACATGCGGGCCGGTATGTGGCAATAGAATAATGAATTCTGCACTGCTCCAGCGTCCCAATACATCCTGCTCGCGCAAGTGCTCAGCCAAGTAGGCCACAACTTTATCTAATAAGTCGTCGCCTGCGTTTCTGCCGTGAGCGTCGACAATGTCAGAAAACTCATCAATGCTAATCAGCATCACGCTTAATGACTTATGTTCAGCCAGCAACGTTTTGTAGATAAGCTGTAAATTCTCTTTTTCTGGAAGACGGTTGGTATGGCGAACAACCAGATCTGGCTGCATGTCTTTTCTGAAGTAATACAACAGATTGTAGATAAGTAAAAACAGCGAGAATACAACAACCAGTAGTGTTACAACGCTGAATATAAATGCTTGTGAAATTTCAGCCTGGCGTTCTTCAAGTGGACTAAGTAAAAACACCGTCCAACCAAATTGATTAAGTTTTACTTCGGCAATAAGGTAATCATTCTGGTCGATAGTCACTAATTTATTGTTGAGTGCCTGCTCGTTCTGGATAGTAAGGGGAAGGCTGGCATACCAAGGCAATTCTGACAAATTGGTAAAATCAGAGTAAGACGCAATAAGATTAGGATCAGAAGACAGCATAATGTCACCCTCACCATCTACAAACAAAAAGTCGTAGCCGTACTCTTGCTTATAGGTATCGAAGACCTCGATAAAACTGCGCAGACTCTTTCCAACACCAAAGAAGCCCAAGAAGCGGCCATCTTCATCGTGGATCTTTATATCAATATAGAAATGGGTGTCTTCCCATTTACCGATATCTGCCACGGCATCGGTAGGGTAGTCCTTGTACTTGAAATACCAGCTTACTTCCCCTTCAATCAGGTTAATTATGCTGCCATCAGAATTATATTGTTTTCTGTCTGCCTCGCTGGCAATAAAGAAAGACAACCCAAACTCATTTTCAAGACGATCCAATGTTTTGAAAACAGCCTCTTGGTCAATCGTTTCTCCATCCATCAAGTCTACTAACTCGGTAGAATGCCCCAAAGCTTCTGAAATATGGAGTGGTTTTAAAAGTTGCTCCACAATAAGTGAGATTGCGGGCGAAAGTGACTGTTGTTGCGCGCGACTCTGCTCGGCAACAATCTTGGAAATACTAAAATGTACCAGTGTAACGATAGCGATAACCACTACCGCGAATAACACTAAAATGCTTCTATGCAGTGTTCTAAATGTGTTCACAGACTGCGCATGCTCCCTTGCCTGACTGAACTTTACCTATAATGGTAAGTATACCTGTTGCAATATTGAACTACTAGGTGACTATCATTAACTTTAGACTAAATAACAATGAAGGAAAACACCTAGTTTTCGCACTCTGCAAATAGCTTTTGATCACGAATGAACCGCTGACATATGCTATTTCCTTGGTTACACTATGCTCCGATTTTTCATTCTCTTTGCGAAATAAAGGAATTATATGGCTTTCTCAGTGGTTGTTTTAGCGGCGGGTAAAGGTACTCGTATGAAATCATCGTTGCCCAAGGTGTTACACAAAGTAGGTGGTGTACCTATGGTGCAGCGGATTATCAACACAGTAAAATCACTGGGTGCTGACAATATTCATTTGGTCTACGGTCATGGCGGCGACCAGCTTAAGGCAACGGTTGTTGAAGATAATCTAAACTGGTGCTTACAGGCCGAACAGTTAGGTACAGGCCACGCTGTTCAGCAAGCGGCACCTCATATTAAAGACAATGAAGACGTGCTTGTTCTGGTTGGCGACGCGCCACTTATTCGCGAAGAGACACTAAGTGCGTTAAAAGCTGTGAAGGAAAGCTGTGATTTAGCACTGCTCACTGTAAATCTAGACGACCCAACAGGCATGGGCCGTATTATTCGTGAGAATGACAACATTACCGCGATAGTTGAGCACAAAGACGCCACTGATGCCCAGCGTGAAATTAAAGAAATTAACACCGGTATGATGATGATGTCTGGTGCTGATCTTAAGCGCTGGTTGGGCGAGTTAAGCAATGATAACGCGCAAGGTGAGTATTACCTTACCGACGTTATTGCCATGGCAGCGGCCGAAGGCAAGCGAATTCAGTCAGCACAGCCACAGTCTGCGGTAGAAGTGGAAGGCGTTAATAATCGTTTGCAGTTAGCTAACCTGGAGCGCGCGCTTCAGCGTCGCCAAGCCGAGGAGCTAATGACCAATGGCGTGACCTTGCTGGATCCTGCTCGTTTTGACTTACGCGGCCAGCTTGAAACCGGTAACGACGTAATTATCGACGTTAACGTTATTGTTGAAGGTAAGGTGACACTTGGTAGCAACGTCAACATTGGTGCAAACTGTATTCTGCACAACTGTACTATTGCCGATAACGCTGTAATTGAAGCTAATTCTATTGTTGAAGAAGCCAGTGTAGGTGAAGCCTGTACGGTCGGGCCTTTCGCTCGACTACGCCCTGGTGCAGTAATGCAGAAAAATGCCAAAGTGGGTAACTTCGTGGAAATGAAGAAGGCTATTTTAGGCGAGGGCGCCAAAGCGAATCACTTAACCTACCTAGGCGATGCAGAAGTGGGTGCCAAAGCGAACATTGGCGCAGGCACAATTACCTGTAACTACGACGGTGTGAACAAGTCCAAAACCGTCATCGGCGACAATGCCTTTATCGGCTCAAACTCGTCGCTTGTCGCGCCTGTAAACATTGGCAAAGGGGCTACTGTAGGTGCTGGTTCCGTGATCACGTCAACCGTAGACGAAGACGCGCTAGCCGTTGCCCGCGGTAAGCAGCGCAATATTCCAAATTGGCCGCGCCCGACAAAAAAATAAAGACGTATCCTTATTAAAGTTCGCTAACGGGTTACATAGTGAGATAGGGCTGGCAAACACAAATAGTGATTAGCTAGCCCAGTTTCTTCTTCAGTCCCATCAAACTATCGCCCAGTCAGAAAGATGACAAAATCAGAGGGCTTAAATTAACGTCTACTGTGTCGCTGTAAACGCAACTCATTCAGCTATCTGTCTTCTAAATAATGAACTATCTAAGGTTTCCCCTATCTATCATTACTGATAGTGTGTGTTTACTTACCTCTTAATTCTCGTTACACAAGGATATGCGATGATATCTACACTTCTGGTTGGCTTTGGATTTTCCGCCACAACCTTTCATTTGCCATTTCTAAATTATCTACCGCAGTTCTCTGTCGATGTGGTTATCTCTTCAAAACCTGATGTGGTTAACGCAATTTTACCCCATGCTGAAGTGTATGGCTCGTTGGAAGAAGCGCTTAAAATTCACGATGTAGACTTGGTGGTTATTACAACCCCAAATCACCTTCATGGGCCACAGGCGAAACTGGCATTAGAGCACAGCTGTCACGTATTGGTAGAAAAGCCATTTACATTAGATAGTGAAGAAGCAGAAGCTTTAGTAGAGCTTGCACATTCTCAAAATAAACAGCTTTGTGTTTATCACAACAGACGTTTTGATGGCGATTTTCTTACGATTAAGCAGCTAATTAACGATGAAAAACTTGGCGACATTAAACGTTTGGAAAGCCGCTTCGATCGATTTCGCCCAGTACCACGAGACAGGTGGCGTGAAAATGCAGGGCCAGGAAGCGGTATCTTCTGGGATTTAGGTCCCCATTTAATCGACCAAGCGCTACAGCTTTTCGGCGAACCGGAAGAAGTGTCGGCAAACATACAGGCCTTGCGTGAAAATGGACAGTCAGATGACACGTTCGATGTAACACTTCACTATGTTGATAAAGTTGTAAAGCTAGGTAGTTCAGCTTTTCAGGCCAGCGCGACATTGCGCTACGACTTGCAAGGCACAAAAGGCAGCTTTCGAAAGTTCTATTTAGATCCGCAAGAAGATCAATTGCGTGCAGAGCTATCCTTTGATGATGAACACTGGGCGATTACAAAAGATAACGAGCATGGCGTGCTAGCTGTGGTCAATGAAAGCGGCCAGCTAGTTGAAGAGACGGTGACAACATTGAAGGGTGAATATCTCACGTTTTTCAATCGCCTTGCTCACGCTATTGAAGACGGTAAATTCTCGCCGGCTGACGCGAGTACGGTCGTACCTGTTATCAAAGTCATTGAGCTAGCCATAAAAGCGAGTGCTCAAAAGAAATCGCTGGCGTTTAATTAAACAATTACCTTGATCGTCGTTTCAATTTAACTTACGATGCTTTCACTTTAAAACTAATAGCTTTCGTTTTGAAAGTTATGATTGAATGTTGAAGGTGTGTTTGCGGACTGTTTTGCAGACTTTTCATGGCTTGTTCTCAATTGGAACAACGCGTACAGGAAGGTTTAGCGAGAAGGCGGCAAGAGCATGAGGTTATATTGAAAAGTAGTAAATCGGTTGAACAGCGCCGCCAGCAGATAGTGGCGTGGGTGAAAGAGCATGGTCAATCTCAAGTTGAAGATTTGGCCGTGCGTTTTGCTACGTCTGAAGTCACCATTAGAAAAGATCTCGCAGCCCTTTCGCAGCAAGGTTTACTGATTCGACAGTTTGGTGGCGCAGTGCCTGTACCATCATCTACCAACTCAAATGCTGGGCCATCTCAGTTTATTACCAGTGACCCTTTCGCGAATTCAACTACTAGCCCAGCAATTAACGCTATAGGCCAACTTGCAGCGAGCTTGGTCAAACCGGGCAATAAGCTCGTTATAGACTGCGGGTCTACCACCGCATCCATCTTACCCCATTTATCTCATGCCGATGATTTAGTGGTAATGACCAACACATTATCAACCGCCAATTACCTTACCCAAAGTGAAAAAGAGCCGACGGTGTTAATGGTAGGGGGCACATGGGATGCCCAATCTCAGTCGTTTCAAGGCGCTATGGCTGAACAGTTGGTTAGTGCCTATAGTTTTGACATTGCGTTTATTGGTGCCGCGGGCATAGATGTCAACAGAGGCACCACCACCTTTAACGAGCTTATTGGTGTAACCCGCGCCATGGCTGTGGCGGCTAGTAAGGTGGTTATAGTAGCCAGCTCAAAGAAATTAACGCATAAAATGCCTAACCTAGAGCTAAGCTGGAAAAACATTTCTGTTTTGATCACCGATGAAGGCATTTGTGAACAAGACAAACTTAATATTGAAAATCAGGGCGTGACAGTACTTATTGCAGCGCCGAGTGGAGAATAATTATGTGTGGAATAGTTGGCGCTGTAGCTGAGCGTAACGTGGTTGAAATCCTATTAGAAGGTTTAAAAAGACTGGAGTATCGCGGCTATGATTCAGCTGGCGTAGCGCTATTGCAAGGCGACGGCACGCTTACGCGTATTCGCCGTACAGGCAAAGTACAAGAGCTTGCTGATGCGGTGGCAGAAGGTGAAGCTTTGGGTACAACTGGAATTGCTCATACCCGTTGGGCAACGCACGGTGGTGTGACTGAAGCGAATGCGCACCCACACTTTTCAACTGAACGTGTAGCTGTTGTTCACAATGGTATTATTGAAAACTACGTTAACTTAAAAGCACAGTTAAAAGAGCAGGGCTATACCTTTACCAGCGACACCGACACAGAAACTATTGCTCACACCGTACACGAAGAGCTTAAGTCAGGTAAGACTTTACTAGACGCTGTGCAAAGTGCCGTTAAAACCTTCCACGGTGCGTATGGCACCGTCATCATGGATAAAGAAGATCCTAGTCGCGTAGTGGTTGCACGTTCGGGCAGCCCGCTTGTAATTGGTTTAGGCCTTGGCGAAAACTTCATTGCGTCAGATCAAATGGCATTATTGCCAGTGACACGCCGCTTCATCTTTTTAGAAGAAGGCGATGTGGCAGAGATTACTCGTCGCGACGTTAAAATCTTCGATAAAGACGGCAATGCCGTTGAACGCGAAGTGATTGAGTCGAATATCGAGCACGACGCGGGTGACAAAGCGGGTTACCGCCACTACATGCTTAAGGAAATTCACGAGCAGCCAACCGTTGTGCGTAATGCGCTTAAAGATCGTATTGACGAAAACGGACTTACTGCTGACATATTTGGTAAAGGTGCTGACGAGATATTCAAAAAAGTACAGCATGTACAAATTATTGCCTGTGGTACCAGCTACCATGCGGGTATGACGGCGCGCTATTGGCTAGAACAATATGCAAATGTGTCGTGCAACGTAGAAATTGCATCAGAATTCCGTTACCGCAAGTCAGTAGTGCACCCAAACAGCCTGCTTATTACTATCTCTCAATCAGGTGAGACAGCCGATACGTTAGCTGCCCTTCGCTTAGCAAAAGAGCTGGGCTATATGTCTAGTTTGACTATCTGTAACGTTCAGGGTTCGTCATTAGTACGCGAGTCAGACCTTGCATTTATGACCCGCGCTGGCGCGGAAATTGGCGTTGCGTCTACCAAAGCTTTCACTACTCAGCTCACTGCGTTCTTAATGCTTACCCTAGCACTGGGCAAAGAAAACGGCATGACAGACGCTGACAGCAAAGCTATTGTCTCTGCGCTTCATAGTCTACCTGCAAAGCTTGAAGAGACCTTAGCGATAACTGGTGGCATTGAAGATTTAGCTGAAGAATTTGCAGATAAGAACCACAGCTTGTTCCTAGGTCGTGGCGACCAATATCCTATTGCCATGGAAGGGGCGCTAAAGCTTAAAGAGATTTCTTATATTCATGCGGAAGCGTATGCGTCTGGTGAATTGAAACACGGCCCACTTGCGCTTATTGATGACGAAATGCCCGTTATTGTGGTTGCACCGAACAACGAACTCCTCGAGAAGCTAAAGTCGAACGTTGAAGAAGTACGTGCCCGTGGCGGCATCATGTATGTATTTGCGGATAAAGATGCGGCGTTTGAAGGTGATGAAACCATGCGCGTTATCAACGTACCGCACTGCGACGAACCAATCGCACCTATCATTTATACCTTGCCACTACAGCTTTTGAGCTACTACGTAGCGCTAATTAAGGGCACCGACGTTGACCAGCCGCGTAACTTGGCGAAGTCGGTTACGGTGGAATAAAGCACACTGCTGAAGCACTTATTCGTGCTCACAAACAAAGCCTGCGACTGACAAAGCGCAGGCTTTTTTGTTTTCAATAGGCGATTATTGGCTGCTAATTAAGTGGCTTTCCTGCAAGCCCATGACTCACTATTATTTCACTTCTCTTTCCACCACTCTCACTTCATCGATAAACCTTCTCCATCCGTCTTACTTTGTCAGGTAAGGCAGTTGTAAAACGAGGAGTAAGGTCATACCTATAAGTCATACCAAGTTTCAACATTGCGAGGCAACATGGCTATCCCATACTCACTGCTAGATTTAGCGCCAATATCTGAAGGGTTTGGCGTAATAGACGCGTTAAACAATTCGAAGTTAATGGCTGTGGAAGCTGAGCGCTGTGGCTATGAACGTGTATGGTTAGCCGAGCATCACGGCATGCGTGGTGTTGCCAGTTCTGCCACCTCAGTAGTGTTAACGCACATTGCTAACGCTACCTCGACTATTAAAGTGGGTGCTGGCGGTATTATGCTGCCAAACCATGCACCTTTAGTCATTGCTGAGCAGTTTGGCACCTTGGCTGAATTATTTCCCAATCGCATAGAGCTTGGACTTGGCCGTGCCCCAGGCACTGATATGGCAACCGCACGCGCGCTTCGTCGCAATTTACAAAGCGATGTAGACAGTTACCCAGAAGATATTCAGGAACTTCAGCACTACTTGGGTACACCGCAAGACGGGCAGCCGATTGTTGCAGTTCCAGGGGCGAATACCCACGTGCCCTTGTGGTTACTTGGTTCTAGCTTGTACAGTGCACAGGTGGCGGCAAAGATGGGGCTGCCATATTCGTTCGCCTCGCATTTTGCGCCCGATGCGCTATTCGATGCGCTTCATGTGTACCGCAATATGTTCAAACCGTCGCCTCAGTTATCAGCGCCAAAAGCAATGGCTGGTGTAATGGTGGTGATTGCTGAAACCGATGAAGAGGCTGAACTCCTATTCACGTCAGTGAAGCAGCAATTTATGAACATGCGACGTGGTCTTAACAGGCCTTTCGCTAAGCCTATGCCTGACTTTGAAGAATATTGTACGGCGACTGACGAAGCAATGTTATCGAATGTATTGAGGTATGCGTTGGTAGGGTCGAAAGAAACAGTGCAAAACAAGCTAGCTCAGTTTGTTGAAGCGACGGGTGTTGATGAAATTATCGTGTCGATGCCGATTTACGATATAGAAGCGCGCCTGTTTAGTGTTAACGCATTTGCGGAAATCGCATCTTAGTTTTTAGAAAGCTATTCCCAGTATTGAATATTTGGTTATAACTTCCACTATGAATGACCTTCGAATAACTTTATGATACGTCTATATGTGCGTATTTTCAGTTAGTTGTGTTAGGTTCACAGTCATGACAAAGGTCTGGTTTTCCCTTCTTTTAGCTTTATCTTCTTTGATGTGGGGCGCTAGTGCTGCTTTTGCGAAAGAAACCCTGGACCTAATTGTTCTTGAAACACTGCCTGTTCCAATTGTCGCTGATTCGCGGGCCGAGTTCGAAAAGGAACTTGCGCGGATTATGCCCGATCACGAGATTAACGTAACATCGTATAACGCCGAAGGCTCTGAAGTTCGTGCTAAGGAGATACTTACCGAGCTTGCACAAAACCCAGCGCCTGACCTTATTGTATCGGTGGCGACCCTTGCCACCAGAGCGCTGAATGCGTCTGAAGCGTTTGTTGATGTACCTAAGCTGTTTATGGCGGTCTCAGCACCGGTTGAAGAAGGAATAGTTTCTGCTATTGGTGCGGTTAGTGACCGCAACATGACGGGCGAGTCACACGTGCTAGACGCAAAGGTGAAGCTAGATATGTTAGAGGGCGTGCTCAGAGCGTCTAAGCCCTCATCGCTTTTTACCATAGGTCTAGTCCATTCTACATACCCATCGTCAAGTAACTTGGTTAATCAACTTCTGGCACTGAATGGTGACTACGAGAACATAAATCTTGTTGCTGTTAGTACACCGTATATAGAAGGCGATGATGGACTGGTTGAAATGACTGACAGCATCATCAACAGCTTTCAGCAAAAAACAAACGAGCTGGATGGTTACTGGCTTTCATCTGGGCCGCTCGCGGAATCGAATGGCTTAGTAACAAAGGTAAAAGAAGCTACGGGACTGCTTCCTTTATTCGCAGAAAGCATTTCCTCTGTGAAAGAAGGTGCGCTTCTTGGCGTAGTATCTGAGCCAGCGAGTATTGGCAAATCAGCTGCAAGAAAAGCCAAGCTAATTCTTGAGAAAAAATCGGCGAGGGACATTCCCGTTGATAAAATGGATACGTACACTGTAGCGGTAAATGTGTCTACAGCAATCAAACTGCAGTTGCCCATTCCTTCAAATTACTTGAAGCTGTCGAAAAAACATGTGTATCAATAAGGCCTAATTAGAAGTAAGTATGCGGATTAAATCGAAACTGCTGGTTATCTACATTCCAATTTTATTAATTGGTATGGCACTTACTGGGTATTGGGCTTATTTGACGGCGTACGATTCAGTACGCGAAAGAGAATATCAGCTCCTCACTCAGACGCTTACATTAAACGTTTTAGAGATCATTGACGAAAGACGTGAACTGCTTATTGAGTCGGGCCTAGAGAATGTGCCTGTGTTTCGCGAGGCCTATCAAAAGGAAGTGTTTGAAGAGCTAAAGTCGTTGCAGCAAGCCACCGACCGCCACTTTGCGATCAGTGACAAGAGTGCCGATACCGTGGTGTTTAGTACGATGGAGCACACTGTGGTTCCTGATGTCGAAGATGCGACAATCGCAACCATTGCCAGTCGTAAGGTCGCCTTCGGTGAGTCGAATATTAACGATGCTGACGTGTTATTTGCATGTGCGGAATTTGCGCCATGGAATTGGAAAGTTACCGTATTGCAGCCTGCTGACGCACTGCAATCTTCCCTATCTACTATTGCGTGGCTAACGTCATTAGTGACGCTATTTGCTGTCGTTATTGTCAGTTTGCTTATGGGAAGAGTCACACAGGTGTTTGTTGTTTCTCCTATCGAAAAAATAAAATCAGCAGCAAGTCGTATTGCGGTTGACCATAAGAAGGTCAGTATAGACTTACAGCAAAACGACGAGTTAGGTAGTTTAGCGCGAGACGTTGAGGCAATGTCTGGTGAAATAGAGCAATACGTTGCTCAAGCTCAGCAAGCAAACCGCGCAAAAACGGATTTTCTTGCAGTAATGAGTCACGAAATTCGCACCCCACTGAACGGTATTCAGGGATTAGCAACGCTACTTCTTGATACGCAACTGTCGGATAAACAGCATCAGTATGCCAGCGATTTGAAATCATCGGCGTCTATTCTAGCGACCGTTATCAACGATGTTCTGGATCTCTCAAAAATTGAATCAGGTATGTCAGAGGTTGACGTTACAGAGTTCGATCTTGACGCAATGCTGAATGACCTTATTACGCTACTGGGTACCAATGCCAGTGCCAATAGTACGCGTTTGGTTTACAAAAGTAAGAACATGGAATCGGTGGCAGTAACCAGTGATATTACGAAGTTACGCCAGATAATCATTAACTTGGTGAGTAACGCAATTAAGTTTACTCATAAGGGCACTGTGACTATTTCCGCCAAGCTCAAACAGCCTTCCCAGGATACCGTGAGCGAGAACCATTTGGTAATTGCGGTTAAAGATACCGGTATTGGCATTGAGCCAGACAGACTCGAGCATATTTTTGATAAGTTTACGCAGTCCGATTCATCAATTACGCGTAAATACGGTGGCACTGGGCTAGGTCTTGCTATTGCAAAGCAGCTTGCACAAATATTAGGTGGTGATATTAAGGTGGTGAGCAAAGTAGGTGAAGGTTCATGTTTCACCGTTACCGCCAAGGTGCAGAGTCGTCGCGTGGTGGAGTCGTCGGCCGATTCGGATTCCGCGCGACAAGCAGAGCGCGCTAGCTTACCAGAAGGTATTAAAGTTCTGTTGGCTGAAGATAATGCCATCAATGCTGTGGTAGCACAGGCACTCTTAGAACAGCTGAAATGTGATGTTGAGCACGTTGATAATGGACTGAAAGCCGCTGCACGAGTAGAAGAGGGCGGTATTGATGTTGTTTTCATGGATGTGCACATGCCAGTGATGGACGGCATTGAAGCGACAAAACGCATTCGAAAGCTTGATGGAGAGCTTAGCAAAACCCCAGTTATAGGACTTACCGCCGAAGCATTCAAAGAGCGTCACGTGTCATTTAAAGAAGCGGGGATGGACGACATCGTTACCAAACCTGTCACCGTTGAGGCACTGCAAGAAAGTTTGTCAAAACTGGCGCTTAATCAAGAAGTCACTGATAATAGTTAAAGTGATGCAGCTTCAGTAATTTGAAGTTGTAAGAGCCCGTGGGGGATTTCGCCATGGGCTAATATATAGATGCTTTAACAGTAAATTATTGCTTAAGGTGGCGTGTGCAAATCAATAAACCCCGCGAGCTACTTCGGCTGAGAATTGCGCTGATCATTGGTGCTGTACTTGTGCTTGCTTTTATGGCTGCTGACTTGATGCTACTACCAAGCAGCATGTACGAGCTGTACATATTCGATCGCTTACTTCTTCAATTCCCTATTATACTCGTCGTTGTTGTACTCTCCTTCTGGCGCAGGTTCATTCAGCATCGAGCCTACATTTTCGCAGGGTTACTTATTGCGCTTTCTTACAGCAACTACTGGTTAATATGGGTTTGCTGGGAAGAGCACAGCTTCATTTTCCCCTACGAGGGCACCATTTTATATGCTTTCTTCTGTGTGTTTGCGCTGGGTATTGCCTTTAAATTAGCGCTAGCAGCCAACGTCATCAACATTCTGGGTTTCTTGGGGTTAATGTGGGTTGCGCCGGTTTATGGTGACAGAGTTCCAATTTCAATGGCATTTGTATCTGGGTCTTTGTTTATTTGTGTTTATGCCCGTTATCGGTTAGATCGCAGCGTACGCATGTTAAAAGAAACCAATGACAGGCTACTTAAACTTAGCAAATTTGACCCCTTATCTGATTTATTGAATCGGCGTGCGTTACGAGAGCAGAGTGAAAAACTGTTGGCGTTGAGTAAGCGTCATAAAGTGTCGATGGCCGTGATGATGCTCGACTTAGACGACTTTAAAAAATATAACGACTGTTTTGGTCATCAGCAGGGTGATGAAGCGATAAAAATACAAGCCCGCATTATGAAGCAGGTCTTTAAGCGAGAGACAGACATATTAGGTCGGTACGGTGGCGAAGAGTTTATTGTTGTATTGAGCGACATTCAGAAAGAACAAGTTGAGAAGCACTGTGATGCGCTTTTGAATAAGTGGACAGAAGCAGCATTAGAACATGCACAAGATGCAAAGCATCCCTTAATGAGTTGTTCCATTGGTGTGGTGTTTGCCAAGTCGGCCGAGAATATGTCAATCGATTGCCTTATTGACGAAGCAGATAAAGCACTTTACGAAGCAAAAGAAAAAGGCAAAGCCCAGTTTGTATTAAATCAGGCGCAGTGCTTAGACTAACACTGCGCTTTTTCACGATTGGCTTACAGCTTCACAATCATCTTGCCGGTGTTCTTGCCTTCAAACAACATATTTAGTCCCTTCTCGGCGTTCTCTAAGCCTTCCACAGTGTGTGCACGGTACTTGATTTTACCTTGTTGAACATAAGGCGAAAGCTTTTGCAGTAGTTGTGGAATTTCACCCCAGTGATCAGGCATAGCAAAACCGCGAATGTTAATTCGCTTTTTAATCAGCGGGATCCAGTTCGGGCCCGGTGACGGCTCTTCAGACTGGTAATCGGCAATCATTCCACATACCACAATTCGGCCATGGGCATTCATTCTGTTAAAAATGTGCTGCTGAATAGGACCGCCCGTATTTTCAAAGAAGACGTCTATTTTATTTGGTGTTAGTTCGACTAACTTTTCTTCTAAATTGTCGGTTTTGTAGTTTATAGCGCCATCAAACCCAAGCTCGTTAACAATCCAATCGGCTTTGTCTTCGCTTCCTACTACGCCAATTACACGCAGCCCGTCTGCTTTAGCAAGCTGACCTACAATTGAGCCTACAGAACCTGCTGCACCCGTAACAATAAGTGTCTCACCTTCTTTGGGCTCGCCAAAGTTATATAAACCTGTTGTGGCCGTTAGGCCTGGTAGTGCAAAAACACAAAGGGCCATTTCCTCAGTAATGCCAGGCTGAAGTTTGTTAAAACCAGAACCGTCACTGAGCACATATTCACTCCAGCCAGTCATTCCCATAACTTTGTCGCCAACCGAAAAATTAGGGTTGTTAGACTCAACCACTTCGCCCACACCGCTTGAGCGCATTACATCGCCAAGCTCCACAGGTGGAATATAACTCTCTCTGTCTTCACTCATCCAACCTAACATCGCAGGGTCTAAAGACATGTGAGTTTGCTTTATCAAAATTTGACCGTCTTTAGGCGTGGGAATTTCGAGCTCTTTGCTTTCAAATAAATGTGGCCCAATTTTTCTGTCATGGGGGCGATTAACGAGTGTAATAACTTTGTATGTTGACATGGTGTCCTCCTGTTACAAGCACAAATGGTCGACGTCTTATCGAATGTAAAAGCGCGTCGCTAAACACGGTTGCATCTGCGCTGTTTAAAATAGGGTGGGGGTTATAGACATAAACACAACCTATAACACAGCCTACTTATAAATTTGAGTGAAACCTTTTTGCATTTCCAATAGGTGTTAGTGATAGTTAATTAAAATGGCGTTAACAATATTGAGATCTTTCGTTAACGCTGTTTTATCAAAGTTGCTTATAAATGCGTCGAAGTTGTAGCTATAATTGTAAAAAATGCGATAAAAGTGCGTAAATGGCGTTTACTTGCATTGAACAAAAGTACTCAGATCCGTAGAATGCCCGTGCAATTTTCCCCTTTTACAATGAGTATCTTATGAAGCAACAGTTTTCTTTACGTGCCTCAGTTTGCTTAGCGCTTGCTACCTTAGCCTCTTCTTCAGCGCTGGCAGCTGGTTTCCAAGTTAATGAACACAGTGCAAACGGTCTAGGCCGTGCCATGGCTGGTCAAGCGGCTAAGCCAGAGAATGCCTCCATTTTAGCAACTAACCCTGCAGCGATTGGTGTATTTAAAGAAGCTGAGTTCAGTGCATCAGTAAGCTTTATCGATCCGAACGTAGATATCGATGGTGATGTTAGCTATGCGTTAGGCGAAGCCCCAGTTGGCCAACCTATGCCAGCAGCAGAAGACAACATTGCAGATACTGCTTTTGTTCCAGGATTCTTTTATGTAAGCCCAATTAATGAAAAGCTATCTGCTGGTGTAGGTGTATTCACAACCTACGGTCTTCGTTCAGATTACTCTGATGATTTTGGTGCGCTGCATTTTGCTGACACAGCTGAAGTAAAAACGGTAACCCTAAACCCTGCTGTATCTTATAAAGTAAATAAGCAGCTTATGGTAGGTTTTGGTTTAAACATCACTTACGCTGAAGCTGAAATTGGTTCTGGCGTATCAAACACGCTAGCGGGCACTGTTGCAGGCCTAGCGCCAACAGCAGAAGCGTTAGGTATTACATTACCTACGCTTACTCCTGGCAATTCACTGTTTAGCATGGAAGGTGACGATTGGGGCTATGGTTGGAACGCCGGTATTTTCTGGCAACCAACTGATATGACTAATGTTGCGCTTTCATACCGTGCAGAAACGAAACTAGAACTAGAAGGCGCGGTATCTTCAGAGACGCCAGTGTTTCCTATTAACTTAAACCAGCCAGGTAGTCTAGATTTGAACCTTGCTGCGATTACAGAGCTAGCGATTGATCAAAAAATTGACAATCAGTGGTCTGTACAAGCAAGTGTTACTTTCACTGACTGGAGTACGTTTGAGAAGCTTGAAGCTAACCTAGAAGACGGCATCGATTTCCTAATTAAAGAAGAGAATTTCGACGACTCATGGCGTGCAGCGCTTGGTGTAACTTACATCCTAAACGATGAAATTACCCTTCGTGCTGGGTATGCTTATGATGACGGTGTGGTATCGGTAGAAAACCGCTCACTTAGTATCCCAGATACAGATCGTCATTGGTTCTCTGGTGGTATGACTTACACGGTAAGCGAAGATACATCAATTGACGTGGCTTACGTATTCATTGATGGCCGTGAAGCGAATATCGACAAAGATAGAACGATTCTAAGCAATGTTCTTCCTGGTACTGACTTTACTACTAACTTCTCTGGCACACAGTCAGCTACTGCGCACATTCTAAGTGTTCAAATGAACACTCGCTTCTAATTTCTAAGAAGCCAAGTCAAATAAGAAAGGCAGCGTATTTACGCTGCCTTTTTGGTAATGACCTATGTACACTGGTATAACGTCGCATTTTTTATGTGCGATGGGGTTCTTGTGCGCTGTTTAACGACTAAATTTGCGCAAATAAATCTTGCAGACATGTAATTGCTGCGCCGATTTTTGCAGGCATTAGCTCCCGTTTCGGTGTAACCGCATAAACCGTATAATCTGGTAACTCCCAGTCAGTGAAGAGCTGCTTCATTTCACCAGACTTTAATAGATGTCTCACTTCTGGTTCGGGAAGAACCGCATAGCCAACACTATCTTGGGTAAGTTTAATCAACGTCTGCATTGAGTTGACATCAATGCGTTGTGTATCCAATTCATACTCGCCTTCGCTTTCGTGCTTCATAACGTATTCTTCAATATGTCTGTGAGCAATATATGTATGCGCGTTAAGCGCTTCAGGCGAAGTCAGAGTTTCGTTTGCCAGTGGGTGGTCTGCAGAGACACATAAAATGCGCTTCCAGGTCGCGAGTACCAAACTGCTGAAATTTGTATCTGAGACTGGGGCGAAGCAAAGAACAAGATCGGCACTAGAAGCAATAATGTCTTTAGGCTCGTCAGTTACGGTTAAAGAAATAGTTATTTTAGGAAATTCTTCACAAAGCTTTTTCAGTGGCTCGCTTAACAGTCCTCCGCCAAAACCCTCCGGCGCGATGATGTTTATTTTACCTGTGGGATCATCCTGCAGACTTTCAATTTTTTGCTGGGCAAGTTCTGCGGTTTGCAGCATTTGCTTACTGGTTTCGTAATAGATGCGCCCTGCTTCCGTTAGGCTCAAGCTTCGGGTATTTCGGTTAAAAAGGCTAAGGCCGATATCGTGTTCTAGCTTTCTTAACTGCTGACTAATAGCAGAGACAGTCATGTGCAGCTCTCTCGCAGCTACACTCATGCTACCGCTATCTGTTACTGCAACAAAAACCTGAAGAGAGCGAAGTAATTTAGTATTCATGGCGCTTAGTTAATCCTTTTTATTGGCCGCAGTATCTTGACTGTTCATTTGTAGCAAATTAACGACGGAAATAGTCGAATTCTACCGTATTTTAACGTTGATGAACGCTTTTGAAGCAGGTCTTTACGCAATGCTTACATTGGAAAGTTATGCATTCTCTTCGCATTTGTAGCTAAAAGTAATTTTAGGGCTCACCTTGTTTTAAAGATGTTTTCTTTATGTTTTTAAATGGTAAATTATTGAAATCCAGCGTTTCTTTGCCCGATTAAAGTGCTAGTTTAATTATTCACTAACTATGCAGCTGAGAATCGCGAATGAAACAGTTTACTTTGATGATTATTGTTCTGCTCTCCACCTCGTGGATGGGCGGTTGTACTTCTACTAAAACGTCCGATGGCGCTTCATACGGGCCCGCCGCGTTCTCACAGCCTGCGTTTACTGCTGTTACCGTAGCCTACGCACCCGAAATGCAGGGTATCCTTAATCGTATTGAGCAAGATCCCAATGCATCCATTCACACAACCACAACCATCAAAGGCGTTACGTATCGCCTAGGTACCTATCACGACGAGCCAATATTAATATTCGCTACTGGAATGAGCATTGCAAACGCTGCTATGACTATGCAGATGGCGTTGGATTACTTTCCGGTTAAGCAAGTGGTTTACATGGGGATTGCGGGAGCGGTTAACCCAAAATGGCAACCGGGTGACGTCATTGTTCCGGCGCGTTGGTACTACCATGATGAGAGTGTGTATACCAATGAAGATCCGAATGCTCCGGGGGAATACATACTGCCTGAATATTATGCAAAGTTCATTGAAGAGCAAGATGAACGCCGCGCTAAAGATCCTCACACACCAAAATATAAGCCCTTTCACTTCATTCATCCTGACGAAGTGCTTATTGTGAAAGAGGGGATAGATAAACCACAAGACACCGCCTATTTCAGCGCGACACCGCGTCTTTTAACTGCGGCGAAACAAGCTATGAGCACTATGCCAACGCAGCGCGTGCTTGGAGAGCGGGATGCCGAGCTCTTTGTAGGCGGAAATGGTATTACCGGGTCTGTCTTTATGGATAACCGCGAGTATCGAAAGTGGACAAGAGACGTGTTCAATGCCGAAGTAACTGAGATGGAGTCAGCCGCAATAGGTCAAGTATGTACCGTTAACGACGTTGACTGGATTATTGTTCGAGCTATTAGTGATTTGGCTGGCGGTCAAGAAGGCGTTAACGTAGAGAACAAGTACGACGATGAAGTGTCGCGAATTGGCGCTAACGTTCTGTTTTCTGTATTAGATACACTCGCTGAGGACGAGTAGTCGATAGTATGGCAAACATTGAGGCAACGTTGCTTCTTTGCAAATGAATGTTAGCTTCAAAACTAAGCCAATCGCGACAGCCTAAAAATAAGTAGGCGGATAGAGAAGGTAAACATTACGCGCTATCCGCCTTTTTGGTGTGTCGCTGATGGGAACAATTGAACGCCAGCGAGCAAGCTGTTGTCGATACGTGGCTAGCGGATGGTTCTGACCATATTTATGGTATTTGTCGCAAGTTTTACTTCAACCAGAAAAACAATGAGCGCACTGATTAGAAACATCATAGCCAGTATGAACAATACGATGACTGGTGTTTTTAAATCGACAACCCATAGCGACCCAGAAAACAGCGCCATAATGACGGTACACACCATCAGTCCAGCGGCGACACATAGCCCAATCGCCCAGTTAATCACTTTTACCCTGCGCCATAGCACCTTAATTTCTTTTTTTGAGCGATCGACAATATGCGGATCTGAAAGGGTATGAATCTGTCTTTCTGCCACCCTGACCCTGTCGGATATTCGGCCCAGCCGAGATGACATAACATTGAGGAAGCCCGCAATACCGGTAAGTAAAAATACGGGGGCAACAGCGAATTCGATAAGCTGTGAAAGACTAGGAATAAGTGTGTCCAATGGTTCCTCCAGCGAACAAAGTTTGGTGTTCTTACTTCAGGCAAAGAGTGATTAACCCATTGCTGCAATCTACTAACGTACTGCCAGTCTATATGCGTTAGATACACGTAAATTAGAAATAGTGTATAAAACGAAGACTTATGTTGTGACAGTAAAGTCTGCGAACTGCAAAGTCTACGCCAACGCTTAAATCAGAGATATGACGTAATGGTCAAAATGCCGCAACAGTTTAGCGAGTTTTAACCCATTCTTGCCTAAATTAACGATACACTAGCATCAGTTGCTAAAAAAACATTTTGTCATCATAAGGATAGATAATGCGCTTTGCCCCAAGCTTTCCTCTGTCGTTGCTAGCTGTGTCTCTGCTATCGCATGCAGCCACTGCTCAACAAACCAATGAAATAGAAAGAATTGAAACCACGTCTTCTCGTATACAGGGAAATATGAATGCTTCCGGTTATGCAGTGTCGTCTATTTCAGAAGAAACGCTTTCGCTGCTTTCATTTCAACATATCCAAGAGTCGCTGAATTACATTGCGGGTGCTGGCGTACAGCGGGGCAATGGGCAAGAGTATTTACCTGCCCTTCGTTCGCCAGTGTTAACCGGCGCTGGAGCGTGCGGCGGAATTTTAGCAGCAGAAGACGGTATTGCGTTGCGCGCAGCAGGTTTTTGCAATATTAACGAGCTGTTTGAAGCACACGGTGAAATTGCACAGCGTATTGACGTGATAAAAGGCCCTGCGTCAGCGCTTTATGGCTCTAATGCGATACATGGTGTGATTAATGTGATTACCCCTGACACAACCCAAGGCGACGGGGAGCTTAGTCTTGACTATGGGTCTTATGGTTTTCATCGCGTAAAGCTTAAAGAAGGGAAAGACTTTGGTCATAGTGGCGTGGGTATCGCCGCCAGTGTTACCAGAGATACAGGATATCGAAATGAAGAGGGCGTTGACCAAGAAAAAGTCTCGCTTCGCCACAGGCTGGAGTGGGATAGCTCGGTTATCACGAGCGGCCTTACCTATACCCATTTAGACCAAGAAACTGCCGGCTACATTGAAGGGTTTGAAAGCTACAAAAATACACAAATAGCCAAAAGCAACCCAAACCCCGAAGCCTTTCGAAAAGCAGAAAGTTTTAGACTATGGAGCAAGTTCGATACAAGCTTTAGCGGTGGTCATGCACTGTCGATTACACCTTACTTACGCGACCAGGACATGCGTTTCCGAATGCATTTTCTTCCAGGCAAACCCCTTGAAACGAATGCCCAAAAAGGCGTTGGTGTGCTGTCTCAGTTCAATTACGTCTTCAATGACAGCTTAAATGCGGATATAGGGCTAGACGTAGAATACACCGAAGGTGAATTAACCCAGTCACAAGACAGCGCCACAGAAGGGTCAGCCTTTTTGGTTGAAACCATTCCTGCAGGTAAACATTATGATTACGATGTAGATGCCACGCTATTTGCGCCTTTCTTTACCTTTAATTGGCAAGCTGAGCGTTGGGCTATTTCTGTCGGCGGGCGCTTTGAGTCTATGCAATACGACTACACCAACAATATGAATGTTGGTCGTGTTCGCGAGGATGGCACGCAGTGCGGTTTTGGCGGCTGCAGATATTCCAGACCAGCAGACAGCGAAAATGATTTTGATAACTTTAGTCCGAAGCTTTCACTTCGTTATCAACTTAACCCTCAAACCCAGTTATTTGGCGGCATCGCAAGAGGCTATCGCGCGCCTCAGGCAACAGAGCTGTATCGTTTGCAGCGTGCACAAACTGTTACTGATCTTGACTCGGTAACGGCCGATAATATCGAGATGGGCGTTACAGGTACACTATTTGACGGCAGCTATACGCTTAGCCTTTACAGCCTACAAAAAGATAATGTGATCTACCGCGACAGCGACTTTTTCAACGTAAGCAACGGCGAAACGTGGCATAGAGGCGTAGAGCTTACTTTTGACCAACCGTTAAGTGATGTACTGCGCTTAGATTTTGCTGGTACATACGCAAAGCATACCTACGAGCACAGTCAGCTCTCAGGTGAACAAGACATTAAAGGTAATGATATTGATACTGCGCCAAAGCTTCAGTTTAACGCTCGTTTAAGCTTTGAGATGTCGAGCAAGGTACAAACGCAGCTAGAGTGGCAGCATGTTTCGAGCTATTTCACCGACGCTGAAAATCTCAACGAGTACGAGGGGCATGACTTGGTACATGCGCGTGTACGCTACAGCGTGAACGAAGACGTTACATTGTATGCGCGGGTTAACAACGTATTTGATACGGACTACGCTGAACGCGCAGACTTTACTAGCTTCACAGGCCCTCGATATTTTCCTGGGCGGCCTCGAAACTTCATGATAACGGCATCGTTCACGTTATAGCTTCAAATAAGCAGCCGTAATAGATAATTATTAATCTTGAAAATACAGACTATTGCCGTGATTTGCTTGTACCGCAGCGGCATCAGGCGTAGTCTGTAGGCATCAGCATGGGTCTCAGTCACGCCATGTATAGCGCTTGGAAAGGTCAGGCGACATACGTGGAATGATTGTTAATAGGTATACCCATGCAAAAAATAGTAATTGTTGGTGGCGGTGCTGGTGGTCTTGAATTAGCCAGTCGCTTAAGCCGCACCCTCGGGAGAAAGAAACAAGCCGAAATTACCCTCGTCGACCGCAGTCGAACCCATATCTGGAAGCCGCTATTACACGAAGTGGCCGCCGGTGTAATTGATAAGCATTCAGACGGTGTGGACTACGCCATCCACGCTGCAGCTCACCACTACCGCTTTCAATTAGGTGAAATGTGCTCGCTTAACGCGCAAGCGCAAACCATAACCTTGTCGCCTTTAATCGATGAAGAAGGGACTCAGGTTTTGCCTGAACGCGAGATTCATTATGACCAGTTAGTGCTGGCGGTTGGCAGCGTGAGTAACGACTTTGGCACACCTGGCGTTGCTGAGCATTGCTACTTTCTTGACTCGTTAAAGCAAGCTGAACGTTTTCACAGAGCGCTTCTTAATCAGCTAATCCGCATCAATCAGCAAGAAGATAAAGACGCCAGAATTGATGTCGCTATTGTCGGGGCAGGAGCAACAGGTACTGAGCTAGCCGCTCAACTTCACCATGTGGCGAATTTGTCCAAGGCGTACGGAATGCCAGACATGTCAGCTTCTCGTCTTAAGATTACGATCGTAGAAGCGGGAGAGCGTATATTGCCTGCGCTACCTGAGCGTATAGCAAACTCTGCAAGAAAAGCGCTGCATAAGTTGGGCGTAGACATTAAAGAGCAAACCATGGTGGCAGAAGCCGACGCGAAAGGGCTGATCACAAAAGACGGTGGTCGGATTGACGCTGATTTAATGGTGTGGGCTGCGGGGGTGAAAGCACCGGACTTCATAACAAAGCTTGCGCTTTTTGAAACGAACAGAGCCAATCAAATTCTTGTTGATAAGCAGCTTCGCAGTTCATCTCATAAGAATATTTGGGTGCTAGGCGATTGCTGCGGTTTCCAGCAGGAAAATGGGAAGTGGGTGCCGCCTCGAGCGCAGTCTGCCCACCAAATGGCGGATATTGTTGCGCATAATATAACGTCGTTATTTAATCAAAAAGACACGAAAGATTTTACTTACAAGGACTATGGATCCTTGGTTCACTTAAGTAAATACAGCACTGTTGGAAGCTTAATGGGATCACTGTCAAACAGCAGTATGTTCATTGAAGGGCGTCTAGCTAAGTTGGTTTACGTTTCTTTGTATAATATGCACCAGTTTGCAGTACACGGAAAAATTAAAGGTGCTCTAAAGCTCCTTGTGAAGAAGTTAAGTCAGGCCATCAGCCCTAAGCTGAAGCTTCACTAACCACATGTAAAAAAAGCCCCATGTTTGGGGCTTTCTTAAATCATAAATTTAGTTTGCTGGGACTAAATGTAAATAGCTATTGTTTCACGCCTTCAACGTGAAGCTCTAATTCTACCGTTTGCGACGCTGGGCCTAAATCATAGTCGATGCCATAATCTTTAAGTGCAATCGTCGTTGTGCCCATAAAGCCTGCACGATAGCCGCCCCATGGGTCTTTGCCTTCGCCAATCTTTTTGGCTTCAATTGTAATAGGCTTTGTTACACCATGAAGCGTGAAGTCACCCATTACATCCATCATGCCATTGCCTTTATCGACAATTTTTGTGCTGACAAACTTCGCCTCTGGAAAGTCGTCAACGTTTAAGAAATCGTCGCTCTTAAGGTGCTTGTCACGCTCTGCGTGGTTTGAGTCGATACTGTCGGTATCGATAGTCACCATAATTTTTGCTGCACTAGGTGCTGCGTCGTCGTAACTAAAAGTACCTTTAAAATCGTTGAAGCGACCAGTAAGCCACGAGTAGCCCAAGTGTTGAATTTTAAAGTTGATAGACGCGTGGGCGCCTTTGCTATCAATCACATAATCTGCGGCGTTAGCGGTGCTTAAAGACAGCGCAGCGGCCAGGGCAAGTGTTAACTTCTTCATCATTTCTCCTTTCTTCTCAATATCATCGAAGCCGTAACATCTGCTTCAGTGTGTCATCGTTACTAATAAAGTGGTGTTTCAGTGCAGCCAGCGCGTGAATGATCGCCAATACAATCACCGACCACGCAATATAAAAATGGGCCTCTCCTGCAATGTCTTCTTGATTTTCAAAGAACTCGCCCATTGCAGGTACAGAAAACCAATTAAATACGTCGATGCTTCTTCCATCGGCCGTTGAAATTAAATAGCCGCTCGCGAATAGCATGATAATCAAGGTGTACAGAAGCCCATGACCTATGCGACTTAACCTTTTTTCTAACGGGGTGCCATGTGACGGCGGCCGTGAAGTAACAACGCGCGTGACTAAGCGAATAACAGTGATGGCAAGCAAAATTAATCCAACACTCTTGTGCCAATGCGGTGCCGTCTTATACCAGTCGCTGTAATATGTGAGGTCGACCATCCACAGCCCTGAAGCAAACATGCCGACAATGGCAATGGCAGATATCCAATGCAAAATAACTATAGGTCTGGACCATCTTGGTTTCATATCACTTCCGTTATTACTTACTTGCAATCAGGTTGTTTAGACCTTCAGTTAATCGCGTTATCTCAACCTCTAAATGACCGCTGAAAAAACACCTCATGGATCAATTGAATCTAGTGTATTTCTAATTACGTTGGCTAAACATCACATTTAATGGGAGTGTTCGTTCTTGTTTTTAGAACGAATTCACAGCAAACAACCCACCAAACCTGAGTCGCGACACGATTAGTTTTCGAAGACGCGTCGTTTAATGGTCGATAAAATGCGCTAAACACCTCTATTAAACGCGCTAAATACTCTTATAGTTTAAATAGGCAGTAACAAAAGTGGCTGCTTTGCTTCAATGTTGTTTAGTTCAGTAGAGGTTGTACGCTTTGCGCGTTTCGTACGTTTTGTTGGCCGTTATTCTGCCAGCGTTATTTTCATCACTAGTATCCGTCTCCGTATTGGGAGAGGGAAGAAGTGTGCAAAATATTGCGGGGCAGTCGAACAGTGCAAATACGCTCTCAACCCTCATTAGCGAATGGGAAAGCTCCGCTTTTGAAGTATCTGACGACGACATTGATGATGGCATTTCGTTTGTCGACATCACCAGCGGCTTGGAAAAATACCGGTTTTCGGCTGGAAAAACGATTGATGCAAAAGCCTTTACTAGGCAGCGCGATAACATCATTCGAGGGCCACCTTCTTTCACTTAATCATTAAAAAACTGAATTTTTTATTTTTGATTAGGAGAAAGGTATGCACGCCTTAAATCTATATAAAACCGAAGCTATCGATACATTGGCATGGCCGGTTGTTGAAAACACCATTACTGTAAAATCATCTGCTATGGCGGTCTTCACTGACTTTAAGCAGCACTTACCACACGTTATTGATGCTCGAACTCCAGCGACGAAAATAGAGTCGATTATGCGTCAGTCTCATGTTCGTATGATGCTGGTGGTAAACAGTGAGAACCGTTTCATTGGTATTGTGACCAGTCACGATGTCGGTGAACAGCAAATCATTCAGCGTGTGAGCGAGCTTAAGGTTAAGCGAGAAGAGCTCACTGTTCATGATTTCATGCGTCCTAAAACCTCGCTCATGTCGTTCGATTTCAGTGAGCTAATACGTTCATCAGTGGGGGACGTGATAGAAACACTCAAAGACTACGGGCAGCACCATTGCCTTGTCATGGACAGAGACAGCCATGAAATTCGTGGCGTAATCAGCGTGAGTGACATTGCTAGAGAGCTGCGTTTGCCGCTTGATATACAGGGCCGCCCTACGTTTGCTGAGCTGATCAACATTCTTGCCGCTTAATTTTCAATTTTCTCAATACTGAACCATACTTTGACTACGTGTTGTTTCAAAACAACTCGTAGTCAAAGGCATATATCGCCTTAACGGTATTTGCTAGCTTAATATTTTATCGAAGTAGTTAGGTGGTTATATGCAGTATGCTCATGGCGAATTTATTATTACACGCTGTGGTGATGCGGTGCTAACGCAAGCTTATGGGCCTTGGAACAGAGAGTGTGTAAATAGCTTTGCCAGTGAGTATCGCACGCTTTCCGAGTGCTTACATGGGAAAGCTTGGTGCGATATTGTTAGTGTTGTTGGCGAATCACTACTCATTCCTGATGCTGAAGCGCTGCTTCACGAACGTGTGGCTTCGGTAAATCCCATAGGGCTCACTCATGTGGCATTAGTGATGGGAGAGTCAAGCGTTCGAGCAACCACGCAGGCGCAACTTAAACGCGTGTATCGCGATACCAATATTGATTATGTTTTTGTGAATTCCATAGAAGATGCTGTTGATTGGTTGTCTTCAAAAGGATTTTCCGTCGATAAAGATGGCATCGATTTGCATCGTGAGAAAGTAGCAATGAAGCTGTAGATAAAACTTGGTACGCATTTCGCAATGTTTCATAACATCTGTATAACATTGTTCGATGAAACGAGGCGATATTATGAATAGATCACTATTTCCTACCAGCGTTGTTACGAAAGCCTTCACTTGGGCATACCAGGAACTCGGTTTAAATATCAAGCAAGCTTCTGAAATATTGGGTATTTCTCCATCTTCTTTGGCGCAGACTACGCTACTTGGGTTTGAGAGTGGCACATCAGAGTACAGAAAGCAGCTCGCTTTTATTCGTATGTATCATTTACTCATTTCATTGTCAGATGGGGACAGTGAGCAAATGAAGGCGTGGTTTAGCAGTTACAATATAACGCTGGGCGCGACCCCTTTTGAAATGTGCAAAGCGTATGACGGCATTGAGAGAGTCGCCGATCAGCTTCGCAAACTGAAGCAGTCGACTTGTGGTCGAGAGCGCACACTCGCCGTTGTTGAGTTTTCTCATAAAGATCACGTTGAAAAGGCAGGTGCAAGGCTTCACTAAGTCACTTATTTAAGCGCTTTCGTCAATCGATATTATAAAGTCGGCGCACGCTTGCACCTGAGTAACGGGGATCATGTGGCCAGCGCCAGAAATAATTTTGTGTACCGCACTTCCTATTGCCTTTGTTACTGCGGTGATGTGCTCGTCGGGCCTCAAGATAGTATCTTTTTCACCATACAATACCCCAACAGGGCATTGAATCTCTTCATAACGAGTTTGCTGACGGTGCAGACTGCCCTGCGCAGATACTGTATCTCTGCTACCTTCATAAAAGCTTCGAGAGTGAAGCGCTAACAAACCACCGCCTTCAGTTGAAAAGGACGGGGGGACAGGTTCGGGGTGAAAAATTTGTGCGACTTGTTTTCTACCTAACTTTGCACGCAGTGGACTGGCAATGGTTTTTGCAACACTGCTGCGTACCCATTCATTGGGTATGTAAAGCACCGAAAGAGGCCCGGCACCACCTTTTAGTGGTGTAGTTAACGGGCATAGAAGCGAAACCGATTTTATTTTGTCAGGTGCATCGATTGCCATCCTCAGTGCAATTCCTCCTCCCATTGAATGCCCAGCGATGCTCGCACTACCTATTCCCTCTTTTTGCATCCACTCGAGTATCATTTTACTTTGCTGCTCGAAGCTGGCGGATGTGTTTTTGTAGCGGCTCGAAAATCCGCTGCCTGGACGATCAACGGTATAGACCGTGTAGCGGGAAGCGAGGGTTTTTGCTAATTCGCTAAAATTGTTACTATTGCCAAGTAAACCATGAATCAGCACAAGCGCCGGACCGTTTCCTTGCTTTTGCCAGTGAATAATTCCACCATCAACAGGCGTAAGTTTTCCTGATGGTGTGAATGAAGCTTCGATATTGCTGTCCATTTTGGCGGTAAACCAAATAAGCGCTACAAAGATACAAATAATAATGAGCAATGCGATGATCATGTTTTATGTCCAAAATAAGGATAAAAAACAACCTATCGGTTAACGCAAAAATGGTCAAGTAAGCAGTAGTGATAGTGACTTATAGATGCATGCCGCTAGTGCTGCAACGTTAACGTGGTTACGCCATGACGTATTAGGATTTGAGATGGAATTAATAATAACCCCTTCTATCGCGATAGATGAAAGCGAAGCTGAATTGCAAGCTATTCGAGCACAAGGTAGCGGTGGGCAGAATGTGAACAAAGTAAGTAGCGCCATACATTTACGCTTCGACATAAATGGATCATCGCTGCCTGAAAAGCTGAAAGAAAAGCTACTTCAGCTTAAAGATAGTCGCGTAACCAACGACGGTGTTTTTGTGCTTAAAGCGCAAAATTATCGAACGCAAGAACAAAACAGAGAAGATGCGCTAGCGCGACTTGTTGCATGGATAAAGGCTGCGACAATTGAACAAAAACCGCGCATAAAAACAAAGGTGAGCCGTGCGGCAAAAGCACGTCGTGTAGATGTAAAAAAACAACAAGGTGCTAAAAAATCTATGCGTAAGAAAGTGGAATTTTAAACAAAACTAATCTAAAGTATAAAGCCTTATAGATGTCATTTCGCAAGACAACGGAAAATTCTTACAATAATAAATGAATGTGTCTTGTGCTTATGCTAATTATTGGAACTTAGGGAAGCATACAAAGTGACGCGTTCGAACGTTATTCCTATGGTGCTATTTGCAGCCATAGTGGTTTCGCTTGGGATTAATACACCGCAAGCCGCAAACGAGATTATTGCTCGTTTGTTCAACAAATCTATTTCTAATACTGAACTACAGCCTTCACAGGCTGATGTTGACCGTTTTCAGTCTATTTTAACTGACAAGTCTGAGAAAGAAGTACGAGCTATTTTAGCTCAGCGTGCACTTGGTAATAAAATTACCGAGTCTGTTCTTTCAGATTTTGCCGATAAAAATGCGATAGAGCCAAATGAAAGCGAAATTCAATCTGCGTATTCTGTAATAAAATTATGGACCGTTGATTTGGACAGCGATGGCGCCTATCAAGATGAAGAGCTAGAGCGTTATCGTTTGGCAATGGCGGAAGGCATGGCAAAAAGCTGGAAAGTATCGAAAGCCCTTTACGAAGCGTACGGCGGAGATGTGGTTTTTCAACAGGATAACCCGTTAACACCAGTAGGAGCTTATCAAAAACTGTTTGAACAGTATCGCGAAAAGGGTGAGTTTGTTATTTACGACCCTGCTTTCAAAGCTGCGTTTTGGAGTTCAGTTAAAATGAAATATGCCAAAACTTACGACCCAGATAATATAGATTTTTCACTTCCCTGGTGGGAAAAGAGCATGACTGCTTCAGAAAAATAGTTCGAAAAGCCCTGTTTTTACAGGGCTTTTTTAATTCTTTTAAAAAAATCAAACTCAGTGCGGAATAAAAACTTTTCTTCAATCGTTATCTCAGTGTCCTTTATGAAAAACGGAGATAAACGGATGAAAAAGTTAAATACTGCAATTGCACTGGCTTTAGGTATCGCGTCAACGTCTGTGTTGGCTCAAGAAACCACGTTCTCTGCTAACACATCAGCTAATGCGTCGACTTCTGCATCACTTTCACTAACAAGCGGTGCTACTACACAGTCTGCAAATCAGGTTAATACACAGACTTCTGCCGAAGGCGAAGCATCTACGCAGAGCCAAATGTCCACCGAGAGCTCAGCCGATACCGGTGAACAATTATCCGCAAATCAAACAAGCAACGATCTATCTGCCGATCAGGCAGTGAGTCAAGTTTCTGCAACATCAGATATGGCGAACTCGATAACTTCGCCAGTGGCAGGCGCACTGACAAGTAGTGTATCTGGGTCATTATCTGTACTGTCATCAGCGTCTGGAAATGCACAACAAGTCGATGGAGCAGAAAGTGAAGCAGAAAGTATAGCGCAGACAGCGCCAAGCTTGGCATTGAACCAAATCGGTTCACTAGCAAACAATGGCGCGGAAAATACCGCAGGAGGTTCGCTAGCTGGCAGTGTAAGTGGTGCACTAAACAATACTGCAGAAACAGCAGCAGGTAGTACCTTATCGAACACGGCTGACAGCACGGCTGCAGGCACCATCGAAAGTGCGGTAAACGGCGGCGTAGCCAATACAGCAGCCAGCACCGTAGCAAGCTCAGTGACCAGTTCTGTAACCGGAACGATTGGCACCGCTGTCGAAGGAACGATTACTGACACTGTAGGAAATACGGTAGAAGGCACGGTAGAAGGCACGGTAGCAAGTACGGTGGATAGCTCTGTAGAAGGCGCAGTTTCAAATACAGTCGACCAAACTGTGTCAGCAACAGTCGCAAATACGGTAGGAAATACGGTAGAAGGTACGGTAGAAGGCACGGTAGCAAATACGGTGGATAGCACCGTAGCAAGCACGGTAAATAATACCGTGGCGAGTTCGGTTGAAAGCGCCGTAACAAGCACTGTAAACGACAACGTAGCTTCAAGTATTTCAGGTGCGCTTGGCCTTTAATATAAAGGCCTAAACCACTAGGTGGGCGTAGAGCAATCTTGAGCTAGCACGTTAAATAGCCACCTTAAAGTCTGAGTGCGGCTTGTCTAAATAGAAAGGCAAGCCGCTATTTAAGGTCTAGGCTGCAGGTGCGAATACACTGCCTCGCTATCGTGCATTCCTTAAAGCGAGCACCTCAAGTCAAATCTCACGTCTCTCCTTAAAAACAGCAATCGCGAAGTTTCACTTTCTCTGTGGTAGGTAACAACAATGAATACGCAAATACTTCAACACTCATCAACAACAAACAACCTTATTCGTGGCGGCCGCAAATGCCTATCGCTGTCCGTGGCAGCTGTTTTACTCGGTAGTAGCGCTGCTAATGCGGGCTCTGACAGTCACTCGCACAATGATGAAGATGCGAATCATACAAACGCAAAACACCAAACGATTTCATTCTCAGGGTCTGGCTATTTAGGGTACCGCTCTGATAGCAATGTGAGCGTTAGCGAGCTCGATACGAATTCAGATGTGGCCGACGACGCGGTACAGTCAGAAACTCAGCTAAAGGTGGTGGTGAAGCCCACAGCGAAATGGGAAAATGTACTGTCGGTAAGTCAGGCGAATACCAACTATCAAACGCTAAGCGAGTTCGATCTTGGCCTTACCACACTGTCCGCTAGCACCAGCTATGCGTTTGACTTCGCCAAACTAGGAGCGCACTACTATCACGCTAGCGCTGAGCTAGACGGGCGTGACTTCCTCACCTATCAACAATCTGGATTATCTGTCGGAAAATTGTTGGGGCAGCGCACTTACTTGCGTGTTAGTAGCGACCTTATCGATAAACAATTCGAGAACACGCCTGAAGGTGCGCCAATTCGGGATAGTGAAGCAGCTGCTGTGCGCAGTGACCTATTTTACTTCTTCGAAGGGGAAGACTTCTTCCAAATCGCACTTAAATATCAAAATGAAGATGCCCAAAATAATGTGTTCGATTACACCGGTATTGGGATGGATCTAGCGTACACCTATCCTCTAGCGGTGTTTAGTAAACCCTTGAAGCTCACGGTTGCCTATCAATTAGATGTAAGAGATTACGCCTCAGAACAAGATGGAGGTATAGGCAGGGAAGACGACAGACACGTTGTTGAGATGAGTGCCGATTACGCCATTCACAACAATGTTGATATTAAACTGTCTACGCAATATGGAGACTTTGCTTCTAGTGTCGATGGCGCAAATTATCAAGAAACCATTGCTGAGTTAGGCATTAACGTTCATTTTTAGTGGGCGTTAATATAAATTCTATAGTGAACAGCACGCTTAATTTAAGGCAGCACACCAAAACCGAATACGCTGTCTCGTCCGGGAGCCCCTGCATCTAAAGCTAGCTGCTGAAGTTTCAACAAGGCAGCGTTCCTTTCTTGTTTTTCGCGCAAAAAGCATGCATACAAAGCGGTGGCGCGCGGTGAAGCCATAGAGGTTCCCGTTTGCCTGATCGTTTTTCCATTAGGATGTGCGGCATCTACCGATACGCCAAACGCAGCAAAATCAACGTAATCCCCTTGGTTTGCCCACCGGTAAATTACATTAGATTTATCAACGGCCGTAATGCCCAATGTTTCTGTATAAGCCGCGGGGTACAAGGGTAAAGAGGCTGGTCCCTCGTTGCCCACCGCAGCAATGATTTGAATACCGCTCTTATCCAATTGATTTATGACCCGCGCTAAAATAGGGTTGTCGGGACCTGCAAGGCTCATGTTTATGGCGTCTACCTGCTGTGATGCAAGATAGTTTAAACCTTCAATTAACGACATTAGCGTAGCGCCTTGGCTAACGCTATTACGCGAATAAAACACACTGGCGTTAAATACCTGGCTAGACTTCGGCAACGACGCCGCCAATAGGCTGGCTACTGCGGTACCGTGGTCTGACGAAAAGGCAACGTCAGTTTCGCTGCCCGCATTGCCATCTTGCTCCTGATTTCGATCTTGATTATGACCAACAATAAAAGACGCTTGCGTTAGATTAACGTGTGAGAGCAGTGGGTGATTGGACGCTACATGAGTATCAACCATTCCAATGCGCAGGGGGGTTGGACAGGTTTCCAGCTTTTCACTGCTTATCTCTTGAAAAGACCCGTTCGAAGTGGGCTTGGTCTGTGATAAATAAATATGATTTCGACCAATTTGAGACTGCAAATCATGGGGCAAACTGTTGCGAATAGACGACACATCATCCTCATCTCCTGTGACTTTAACTTTAAAAAGCCACTGAGAGAGCGCGGGCAAAAACTGAGCTTTTTGTATTTCAATATTGGCACCCTGAAAGTGTACTTTGTCGGCTTCTTCTCCTAGGAATAGCCACTCCTTTTCGACAGCCAGAAAGCCACTTTCAACCGTTACTTCATTAACAACGACCTGGCCTGAAGTCGATAAAATAGTGGTTGCTGCAGGAGCGATAAATTGGGGAGCAGGAATGTCGCCTAGTACGCCCGACGCCACTGTTGATAAGTCTCTGGCGCCTTCGATAGATGATTGCGCTTTTCGTCTTGCTTCCTCGCGAATGGCCTTTAGGTCGGAGGAGGTTCGATCAATTATCGGACGCACGGGAGACACCACTTGATTCAATGTTCCTGCTAGTTGGGCTTGTGATATTGGTGCCGCAATCAAACTCAAAATCGCCACAATGAGTGTGTACTTCATTTTACTACCTTTACGTTAACGTTGGGGCAGATCGGTGCCTAAGGAAGGAATGGCATAAATTGTGCCATAGCCTCTATTAGAAGCCTGTGGTCCATTGTGCACAAACGTTGTTCTAAATGTGCGTTAAAGGCGAACAGGCATTTACCACTACCTTACAGTGTAGTGACGATTAGACAGAAGAAAAATTCCAATGCGACCCTTTAGACTGTTAAACATTCGCCTTGTCTAGATGGCTCATAGACCGCTGCAATACAGTGCAGTAAAAAATAGGTCTGAGTACGTGGAATAAAAACAAGAGTGGCTCGTTAACAGGGTAGAGATAACGGGAAACCTCACAAAGGTACATGAAAATGAAAGATGAGTTGACTGAACTCGTCCCGTCATTGCGAAAGTTTGCATATTCGTTGACGGGTAACATGCATGATGCTGATGATTTACTTCAGAACACGCTTGAACGGCTATTGAGTAAACCGCTTCCTGAGCAAGTTACATTAATGGCTTGGGCATTTAGAGTGTGCCGCAACTGTTGGATAGACGAATACAGAGCGAAGAAAGTTAGAACCAATGCGACTGATGCCCTTTCCTATGAAGCGCAATCGGCGAATAGCTGTAACGACATAGATGACGCTATAACGCAGACAATTACGCTTAAACAAGTCTCAAGCGCTATGGATGAGTTACCCTGTGAGCAAAGAGAAACCCTTTCTTTGGTTGCTGTACAAGGGATGAGTTACGCGGATGCTTCTGAAGTGTTGCAGGTACCGACGGGCACTATTATGAGCCGTCTTGCTAGAGCGAGAGCAAAAATATCAAACTTACTAAATGGTCAAAACGAGGTGCTATCGTGATCTTAACTGACGAAAAACTCTCAGCATTTTTAGATGGAGAGTTAGATACCGCTGAGATGGATCTGGTTCGTGAAGCGATAGCACACGATGTTACCGTCTCTGACCGACTCGCCGCACTTGCAGAAGTGGATAGAGTTGTGAAAGTTGCTGCAGAAAAAGCGACAGCAGTGGCGCTGCCTAAAGAAATCGTGGCACTTTTGAGTGATGAAATACCGTTAAGCCAGGCAAGCGACGTACAGGCATCTGATGCAAGCTTAGCCAGCGTAAGCGCTGCAAATCAAAGCTCCGTAAATCAAAGCTCTGCGGAAAACGTTAAGCCGTTTCCAAAGAAAGCGAATTCAACTAATAGTGCGCCACATAAACAAACGAAGTGGAAGGGGCCTTTTGCAATAGCTGCGAGTGTGGCGGTATTAGCGGGCTTAGTGTTCTTTAATCAACAGGGCGCTGAAACAACGCAGCCTTCTCATTGGGCGAGAGTATCATCGGTACTCGACAGTAACCTAACTGGCGAAGCAACAACCTTTGATTCAGGCGTGACGGTTACGCCGCAGTTGTCTTTCGTAAATACGGAGTTTAACTACTGTAGACAGGCTGAAGTCGCATCGAAAGATGAACTAAATGTAATGATTGCTTGTAAAGATAAGCAAGGTGCGTGGCAGCTTGCAGCTAGCAAATTGGACGAGCTAGGTGAGAATGCAGGTCAATATCAAACCGCCACTAGCGCTAAAGTAATGGAAGAAGAGTTAGACAAAATGATGGCGTCTGCGCCATTAAACCGAGAGCAAGAGAAAAACGCAATTGAAGCAACTTGGCTAGCTGATAAGGCCGAAGGAGTAAATGATGAAAACTAAAATTATGTTAGTACTTGCGATATTAATTATGGCGGGCTGCGCCAGTCAACCCGATTATAGACAGGCCAAAAAAGGCGGCTTTGGCTACACGGAAAGTAAGTTGAGTGATACCCAATACCGCGTGCATTTCAAAGCGAAGGGGTCTGATAAAGGCAAGGCGATGGATTACGCCATGCTCCGTGCTGCCGAGCTTACGTTATTAGAAGGTTACGACTGGTTTGTAGTGACTGACCGAGAGACCTTAGTAGATAAAGAGACTGTGCAAACCACACCTACCGCAGGCTTTAGCCAGCGATATGCACGGGTTACCGAGTGCGGTGTGCTCACTTGCAGAACGTCCTACCACCCTACTACCCAATTCGAAACCGGTGTGTTTGTAGGGGGCTCTCAGCAAAGTGAGATCGAAAGTATCTTGAGTATTGAGATAGGCAAAGGTACGCGTCCAACGTCGGCAACGAGCTTTGACGCAAGAGAAGTTCGCGATAACTTACAGCCTAAGACGGAAGAGTGATAAAAAATCAAAGGGCATAACCTCCTTTGACTACGACACAAATAAAAAGGGCCGCTGCATTATGCAGCGGCCCTTTTAGTAGCAGTAAAGATTAACAACATAGTGATACCAGATTGTTATACTGCCAGTGTCTTAATTCATATATTGGAGACGGCGATTAATTAAAATAACCATCGACCTCTTTTTCAGCTTCGTCACGGCTTTTGCCATAAGCTTGTTGAATCTTACCTACTAGTTCTTCACGTCGACCGTCAATTACATCTAGGTCGTCATCGGTAAGTTTGCCCCACTTTTGCTGCACCTTACCTTTCATTTCTTTCCAATTACCTTCAATACGATCACTGTTCATAACTTGCTCTCCTTATCCAAACAATTGGTTGAAAAAACTGGCGGAATAATTGGCCAGTTATTTTCTTAGCAGCAAATGCTGTTCCATTGTGTAGGTGCATGAAAGTATTGAATTTATTGTTTATGAAAATTCTACCGTACAGTTGGTTTTTATGCAGAATTTACAAGTTCTTGCAAAGCCTACAGGAAGCATAATCATCAACTAGGCCAATGTTTTAGCATACGCTTCACTGTCCTGCCTTTTTTCTATTTTATGTTGATCTTCGCTGCGGCCTTTCTTCCAGTAGCTGCTAATGTAAATATTCTCGTGCGCCACGGATTTTTCGTCCTTGAGCCATGCCCGAATCGCCCGCATATCAGAAAATTCACACGCCACCCAAACTGTGGGGTTTCCGTCGAGCCAAGTTAACTGGTCAAGGCGGGAAGGTAAAGATTGCTCATGTTCCCATATCACCGTTACTCCTTCGGGCTTCTTAAGTGTAACCGCATCCTTTTCGTCTTCAATTTTAATCACGGCGTAGCCTTTGGTTTGCACAGGAAGCTCGGCGAGGTGATTTCTAATACTAGGAAGCGCTGTCATGTCGCCAGCCAACAATATCCAATCATATTGCTCGCTGAGTCCCTTACTAGAACCAGGCCCTGCGAGCGTGATGATGTCGCCAGGCTTTGTACTTGTCGCCCATGCCGACGCAGGGCCAGTTTTACCACCATCGGCATGGATAACCATATCCAGAACCATTTCAGGCTTCTCTGCGTCAAAGTGCGCAACCGTATAGGTGCGCATTGCCACTTGGCTCGTATTTGTGGGGCGTTTCAGCGGGTTTCCTTCTAGGTCGAACATAAGTTTAATGTACGCACCTGCAGTAACCGAGGGAAAGGTAAGAAGGTCTTCCCCACTAAGGTGTACACGCTGCATATTTGGGGTAATTCGGACTGATTGGGTGACAATAGCTCTGCGAGGTTGCGGTTTAGACATTAGCTTACTCCTGTGATCTTGAGTAGCTATTCTATTTGGAAGTAATTCTCATTTCCATTTCTAAAGGTGAAATGATCAGGATTGTTTAGTTCTATTTTTTAGATTAACTGACCGGTCTTGAGAGAAACTAATACAAATAAAATAGATAGGTGTACGTTGGATTAGCACTATAACAATAAGCGAGGAATACGCACTGGAAAAGGAAAGATTAGAGCAAAAGAAAAGGGGCTAAAAAGCCCCTTAAAAAACCACAACATAACTTGGAAAACACATTTACACACCACAAAGACGCACACTCAACGACTTCATGTATAAGTTAAGATAGCCTAATTATAAAAAGGTTCCGCTTTTTTAAAAATAAAAGGTAAAAAAATAAATACCTTTGAAATAGGCGTATTCCTGTCACCTGTCACCTGTCAGGCTGGCATTAATTCGCTAAGGCCTGTTTAGCTTTGATGACGAATTGGGCCAAATGTATAGCAACGGTTAACAGGCCCTAGCCAACGTGTCTAATTCTTTTCAATGTTATGTAGACGACGCACGTGGTTGCTGCGATTAGCACTGACGCTATAGCGAACGGAAGCGCGATATCCAGTTGGTAAATGAAAGCTGCCAGTGGCGGACCTATTACGTAGCCCATGGCAGTAGTCGCTGTAATTAACCCAGTGATAGTGGCTTGTTGAGAGGGGGCGCAGTAGGTCGTTGCTGCAGCTGCCAAAGATGGGTAGGCCATTCCCATACCTAAACCCATTAATGTCATGGCCGCATAAAGCATAAATAACGAATGTTGAAGAAAGAGCAGCAAGTAGGCTAAGCCCAATAGCGGAAGCGCGATAGTGATCATCGCTTCTTTGCTTATTCGGCCTTTTTGTACCCACCCAAATTGGGCTGTGAGAGACGCGGCAGCACTGACCATCATCGCGAAACCCACTTGCCGAGCAGCGTCTACGGGTGAATAGTCGTAAAAATCGATAAAAAAGAAACCCAGTGATTGCTGCATCATCGCCATTGCGCAAAATACACAAATACATGCAGCGACGAATACATAAGGTACTTTGCTAGGCGCTTGGTTATTGTCGCTAGTCTGCTGAGCGTTTTTTTGCTGAGACAAAGGCGGCAGAACAGGTAGCTTAAAATATACCAATGTAAGCGCCAGTAAGGTTAGCAACACGATGCTGTACAACGGTGCCAATAAGCCAAAACCGACTAAAAGCCCAGCGTAGGCGGGCCCCACAATTTGCCCTACGTTGCTTGCAGAGGTGACTTTGCTGATTGCACTTACTCTACTTTGGGGCGTACTGATGGCGACGGCGTAACCTACCGCAGATGGCGGAGTTGCAGACATAATGGTTGATTGCAGACTTCGGCTTATCAACAATGCCAAAAACAAATTGGTGCCGCTTATAATGCCAGAAAATCCTGCCATCCATGCACTAGCGAAGGCAAACGTGCCCAAGCTATAACCCGACAGACCAACCATTAAAATACGTTTGAAGCCCGCACGCTTAGCGACCTTGCTCCACACATTCGTACCGAACGCAAAGATAAGTGCAGAGCTAGACATAATAGTGGCAATGTGGAATTCAGAAAGGTTCGCCTGTCGCCCCATAGAAGGGAGTGTGGTAAGCATTACGCTTTGGCCAACAGACGTAGCGAGCAACGCACAAAAAAGAACTCTAAAAACGATAGTAGATGCAGACGGCGAAAGCACGCAGGTAGCCCTCAGGTAGCCCTTTTGGTAGGCGATAAAGAAACAACGCAATTTTATCACAAATGAAGATAAAAAAATGCCCGCCAAAGGCGGGCCAAAATCAGAGGTATGTAAAGGCCGGGATGGGCCTTTGAGGGGAGAGGGTAGTCGTCGGATGACAACTCACTAATAACATCGACGACATTACCAGTGTCCTCACTATGGTCTCGCTGAAGCAACACACACGTACATTCAACGAATCCAAATTGGGTCAACAATCCCTTGCTGCACGAGACATCACTGTCGGTGCTTGCGATGTAGGTACTCAGAGCTTGTTTGCAATCCTTATGAAACAAGTGCCTTGCATCCTGCGAGTTTAATTAGGTTGTCTTTTACCTAACCTCATCATCGACCAGCAATTTAACGAATCTTCTACAGGCATCCATTAGCTACAATACTGACACATCCGTTTTTCCTTGGTGACACACTCCATGCACTTCCCATGTCGTCACCTTCAGTATTTGTCATCTACGCAATTTGGCCTCTCCGTCGCTAAAGCTATCCTAGCTACAAACTGCGTTCTGTATTTATCCGTTAGTCTAATGTATGCGTGATCTGTGCCAAACCTTAAATTCAATTTAGAATGATTTTAATTTACTGATTTTTAAAGATTATTTTTATTTTTGGACAGTGGGTAGCTCGTATTTGAAAAACTAAGGTTGAGTAGGTATGTAGTTTTTTCTCGGTGGTGTGTAGCGTTTTACAAACACTTTTCTTTTCTCTGTGTTACTCGTCGCATTGCTCTTGATCTTTTCTAAAAATACATTAGATTATTTATATATTAGAATAATCTAATTTAATACTGTGTCCCATAAACGCTGTGGCCCATAAATGTACCCATTGTTTTTGCTAACGCAGGTAGGCGTTGTGAAATGTTCTGCAGATCAAAGGTCATGGTTTGTGAAAGTGGAGCGCCACTCAACACGCCAAGGAAACACAGTGGATGGAGTTAAACCAGTCGTATCACGATTAGAGGGAATCAATGTATTTCCTAGTAGGAGTTCATAGCTATGTTCACGGCAGTTATTGAAAAATTACTGTTCCTCTCTACCCGGAAAGGTAAGTGGGTTTATGCCGCTTTACTGTTGGCTGTTGTCTTTTGCGCTTATCAAATGCGGCTAATTACGATAGACACCGACCCAGAGAATATGCTTGAATCCAATCATCCTGCCCGCGTCTTTCATAACGATGTGAAGCATACTTTTGCTATGCACGACGCGATAGTGGTGGGGGTTATAGCATCACCGGCCAATGACACAGCCACTCATAATGCTGCTTTAAGTACCAATAAAGGCATCTACACACCAAACAACCTGCAAGCAATAGACGGTGTTACCCAGCAAATATTAAACACTGAGGGGGTTATTGCTAGAGATGTCATGTCGTTCTCAACAGTGGACAATATTACTCAAGGTGACGACGGTGAGCTCAAGTTCTCTTGGATGATGTCACAAGCCCCATCATCGCAAGAGGAAGCAGATTACATTGCCAATGCTATTGCACGCCTTCCAATGTTACAGGGGAGCCTGGCTTCTTCATCACACAATGCTGCGGCTATCTATGTGCCCATTAAAGATAAAAATGAGAGCTTTCGTATTGCGGAAGACATTCGTGCCTATATTGGCGCGAATACAATAAACGAAACATTGCAGTGGCACATAACAGGACTCCCTGTTGCTGAAGATCAGTTCGGCGTTGAAATGTTTATTCAAATGGCAATTTCAGCGCCAGCTGCGGGACTAATGATTTTTATCCTCCTCTTTGTCTTTTTCCGCAATTTTACGCTGATTACCGCCCCGATGGTGGTGGCAATGGCAACAGTAATTATCACAATGGGGGCGCTAATCGGCTTAGGTTTCACTGTGCACATCATGTCATCGATGATTGCCATATTTTTGATGCCTATCGCTGTTGTTGACTCGGTGCATATATTGTCTGAGTTTTCAGACCGCTATAAACCAGGTCAAAAGGCCGATGAAGTGATTACCACAGTGGTTGAACACCTATTTCAGCCGATGCTGTTTACGTCGCTGACCTCTGCGGCAGGGTTCTATTCACTTATGCTAACTCCCATTCCACCCGTACAGATTTTCGGTGCTTTCATTGGCTCAGGTATTCTGTTGGCTTTCGCTATTACGCTTACCTTTATACCTGCTTATATATCAAGAATGTCGCCAGAGGCGCTCGCAAAATTGCAGTCTGCACTGCACGCCGATGCCAATACCTCATCAATGAAAACAACATACTTACAGCGATTTGTGTACGGTATTCGCACCTTGGCGCTAAATTATAAAGGGGCATTACTCGTTGCGTTTATGGTGATTTCAGCGGTATCAGTGTGGGGTATTTTCCAAATACAAATTAACGATAACCCTGTGCGCTGGTTTAAAGAAAATCATGAAATTCGCGTAGCCGATAAGGCGCTTAATAAGGAGTTTGCGGGTACGTATAACGCGTACATTGTTATTGAAGATACCCGCAAGCTGAAAAGTGCAGGTGAAGTACTGCAAAGTACAGTGTTGCCCCCTTCACTAGATGAATGGCGTGAAACAACCCTCGATACACTAAACAATGAAAATGCCGGCAATAATTTTGAGACTCTCGCATTTGTCGTCGATGATGCATTATTTGGTGATCTTGATAGCGACGAATATGACGCTTTAAATCGATTGCTTTCAAGCATTGATGAGATTAAAGGCACAAGCAAAACGTTTCAACAGCCCGATAATGTAGTGCTGCTTTCAGACCTGCAAAATTACCTAAGCACTCAAACGCTGGTGGGTAAAACTCAGTCCCTCAGTGATGTGATTAAAGTGGTTAACCGAGAGCTGCATTCGGGCAATGACAGCGACTACGTGTTACCTAATACTCAGCCGGCGATAGCTCAGACGCTCTTGCAATATCAGTCCTCTCATAGGCCTCAAGACTTGTGGCATTTCGTGACACCAGACTATCGTAAAACCTTGGTGTGGCTACAACTATCCAGTGGTGACAACCAAGATATGACCGAGGTAATTGAGTTAGTCGATAACTACTTCGCTCAACACCCACTGCCTGATGGCCTGACATATCAATGGGCAGGTAAGGCATACCTAAATGTGGTGTGGCAGGACAACATGGTTGCAGGCATGTTAGACAGCTTACTTAGCGCCTTCATTATTGTTTTTGTGATGATGGTATTGCTGCTGCGCTCACTGATATTCGGTGTATTAGCCATGCTGCCCCTTACCATAACTATCACCTTTATTTACGGTGCTATTGGCATTGTAGGTAAAGATTACGATATGCCTATTGCCGTGCTCTCAGCCCTGACATTGGGTTTGTCGGTAGACTTTGCCATTCACTTTCTGGCTAGAGCCAAAGAGATTTACAAGCAAACGGGTAACGTGAGTAAAACGTTTGATGCCATGTTTGAAGAGCCTGCTAGCGCTATTACTCGTAATGCGCTGGTCATCGCGCTTGGCTTTACGCCGCTGCTTTTAGCACCACTTGTGCCTTACATCACCGTGGGCATTTTTCTGGCAAGTATCATGTTTATTTCAGCACTCGTTACGCTGCTGGTGTTGCCAGCTGCTATGACGTTGCTTAAACGTTGGGTTTTCAAGGAGGCCTAAAATGCGTATTTCCATATTATCAGTGTTCATGTGGCGTCGACCAAAAATACGAAACCTTCGAAGCATGTTCAGGGGCCTTGTTGCGCTATTACTTATATCGGGTAATGGATTCGCTCAAGCCTTGGCAACCCAAAGCGACGAAAGCAGCAGTAGTATCGATGTTGCTGAAATCGTTAATAAGGCTGAGCAGGCGGCGTACTACGCGGGCAATGACGGACGTTCAATGGCGAGAATGCTGATTGTAGACGAGCAAGGTCGAAAGCAAATGCGTCAGTTTACTATTCTGCGCAAAGATGTGCTGAATGAGGCAGGCGCCGACACCGGCGATCAACGTATGCTGGTTTTCTTTAGCCGTCCTACTGAAGTTGAAGGTACGGTATTTCGCGTTGAAAAGCATGCGGCGCTTAATTCTGATGACGACCGTTGGTTATATTTGCCGGCTTTAGATTTGGTAAAGCGGATAGCGGCTGGCGATAAACGTACATCGTTTGTTGGTTCTCATTTCTTCTATGAAGATGTTTCCGGCCGCGCAACAGCGCAGGACAGTTTTGAGCTGCTTGAACAAACCCAAACTCATTATCACTTAAAAGCAACGCCCAAGGACACAGCGCTCGTTGAGTTCAGCCACTATGTAGTAGAGATAGACAAAGACACTTATTTGCCCACCTTAATTAACTTTTATAAGGGTGACAATAACTACCGCCGCGTTGAAGCTGTAACTATTGAGACTATACAGGGCAATCCTACTGTGGTGAGAAGTAAGGTGACGGACCTTGCATCAGGTGGCTATACCCTTATGGAATTCAGAGGGATTGAATACGACATAGGTCTTCCAGATAGCATATTTAGTGAGCGTAGCCTTCGTGTGCCACCGCAACGCTATATTAAATAACACTATTTTGAAAAAGGAATTTAGCACGGTGCGCTTGCCTAAATTACTAGCTCCATCCATATGGATGACGCTGCCTAGCCATGCCTATTGTCTTCCTGAGCGGGTTAAAAAGCAATGGAGGGCGCACGCTTTACTCGCGCCGATTATTTTCATTTTTGCATTAATGGCAGTAGTAAGTTTACCGTTAAGCGCTCAGACGTTAAATGTTGAAAGCCAGAACCCAAAAGACCCGTTAAAAATCGGTACACAAGAGTACAAAGCTAACGTAAACGACGAGTGGGACAGCGTGTGGCCTGAGGAGGATAATGTCGAATCAGGTGACGATTGGAGCGATAAGTGGGATGACGAATGGGGCACTGACAGCAAAAGTAAGCTTCGTATTTCTGGTTTCGCCGAGCTCGCCGTAGGAAACCGTTTTTCCCGTGACATGGCTACCGCGTTTGGCAGTCAGAATTCACAAATGAACGAGAGTTTTCAAGCTGCTAACGCGCCATCCGTGTTAAGTAACAGCACATTGCGCGACGCCAGAGTTCAACTTCGCGCAGACTATGCATTAGACAGTTCCTCCATTTCCAGTAAAGCAGACGTTTGGTATGACGGCGTAACGTCGTCGTGGGAATCACAATTTCGCGAACTGGCATGGCAAGGTAGCTTAAGCAGTATTCTACCCAGCACTTTAGTCGGCACGGGGGACTGGGCAAATGCATTTGACATTAAAGTCGGTAAGCAAGTGCTGACTTGGGGGACAGGGGATTACTTGTTCTTAAATGATCTCTTCCCTAAAGATTATCAGTCGTTCTTTGCAGGAAGAGAAGACGAATACCTTAAAGCGCCGAGTAATGCATTAAAGGTGTCGGGCTACACGGATTTTGCCAATGTAGACTTAGTCGTCACACCTGAATTTGAGCCTGATATTGGTATTACAGGCGAAATATTTTCTTTTTACAGCCCGCAATTGGATGAAAACATTGCCCCTTCGTTTTCTGTTGAACGTGATAATCGCCCACGAGGAAGTGAGCTTGCCTTAAGGGTGTATAAATCTGTTAAGGGGATGGAGATTGCAGGCTATGGTTACACCGGTTATACAAGGCAGCCCACCGCGACAGATTCTCTTGGAAGACCGCGCTACAGTAAAATGAATGCCTATGGCGCAAGTGTTGTCGCGCCTCTGGGGCGGGGGATAGCAAATGCGGAATATGTTTTCTACAACAGCCTTGAAGACATAGATGGAAGTGACGGGAAAATAGCGAATGATCAAAGTCGTTTCTTACTAGGCTATAGCCAAGAAATTGCCGCAAATCTTACCGGTGGTTTCCAGTGGTACACCGAGTACTTACACAATGGGGATGGCCTAAATAGAACAGTCTCGTCTTCTGAGCGAGTTCAAGAAAAATACCGCCATTGGGTGACGACCCGTTTAACGTGGTTAGCACTTCGTCAAACACTGACGTTAAATACTTTTCTGTTTTATTCACCCAGCGATAGCGACGGATACCTAAAGACTACAGTGGCTTATTCGCCCACCGACAAGTGGCAAGTGCGAGCGGGGGTGAATGTCTTTTCAGGTAAGGACAACTATACGTTTTGGGGGCAGTTTGAAGACGCAAGTAATGCGTTTATTGCCTATCGATTTTATTTTTAATCTCTTCCAATATTTAAGGATTACGCTATGTCTCAGGAAAAAGCATTAACCGCCTTCGCAGGGCTCATGGTGTTGTTGTCTGTATTACTAACCCAGTTTGTTCATGCAAACTTTATGTGGTTTACCGTGTTTATTGGCGCAAACTTGTTCCAACAGAGCTTCACTGGCTTTTGCCCAGCAACGCTATTTTTTAAACACGTGCTTGGGCTTAAAAGTGAACGGGAGCTAGCGTAATCAACTGATGCTTCACAAATGCGCTAGCAAAGCATTTTCTATTGAGTAATTGGCGCTAAGTAACATTTTGCAAAGATAAACGCTTATCGCAATTTACTACGTTGTGATATGTTATAACGTGATTGTTAAATAGTATGTTAGGTCATCTTTGTGAAATTTTCTGTCACGCTTTCTAGCGTTAAATTCGGTTTAATTGCGGCACTATTGGTTTTATTTAGCACGTTAAACCCAACCCAAGCCGCCAATTACGAGGAAATTGACTGGGTAGCTCTTATGCCCGAGGACGATTTGAGCGCGCTTTTAAATAGGCCTGAGTTTTTAAACGATATTGCCGATGGCTCTGCCGCCGACTCTGTCGATGACTTTGCTTCAAAGCAGCTAGAAGATGAACAAGCACAGCGATACCAACAAGCGTTAGTGTCGACGCGAGTGATAGAGGCGTTTGACGGGAAGGCTATCCGCATCCCTGGATTTATAGTGCCTTTAGAGCAAAACGATGAGCAAAAAGCGACGGCTTTTTTCGTCGTTCCTTATTTTGGGGCTTGCTTACACATGCCACCACCGCCGCCAAATCAAATTTTGTATGTTGAATACAAAGAAGGCATTGCAGTTGAGAACTTGTACGACCCTTATTGGTTTGAAGGCACGGTAAAAATAGACAACCACGAAAGCGCACTAGGTACATCTGCTTATTCGTTAGTGCTAGACAGCTTCGCGCTTTACGAGGAGTAACTGATATGAAAAAAACAGTCGTTGCAGCTACCGTTTTATCAAGTCTTATAGCATTTCATAGTACTGCGTGTGAACTACACGCAGGTATGGGAAACATGCAGTTTGGCTTTCAGCACCCCATGATGCAACAGCACTTAGCGGCAGCTAAGGAGCCGCTCATTTCGCTCAATATCGACAGAAAGCGAGAAGTGGCTAAGCTTGAGGCGTCAGCCGTTCCGCTGCGATTTACCATTCCTTCGAACTATAAAGAAGTTAGCGTAGATGTGATGGCAAGTGATGGCGTAACGCTACTGTCGCCGCAGCGCTTTTCTTTGCCGTCTACAAAGGGCGAACAAGCCATTAGCTTTCAGGCACAAGAAGAAGGCACGCACGAACTTGTTCTAAAAGTCTATGCGCTTAAAAAGAATGTGCCAGTAACTTACACCCGCAAAGTCAAAATTTTAGCAAGTTAAAAGCTAGGATAATGTATGAAGCGCGCCACGTACGTTTTACTGGCTTCTATTATTGCTTTGATTGCATTGGGCGCGCTGGTGGGGCTCGGCCTGAGGGGTAAGCTTGATAGCGTAATTGAGCGCTTTTTCGAGAATAACACGGCGATTTATCAAGACAGCCACAGGTTAACTACCGTTCAACAGTTCCAACCCTTATCGTGGGACGCGCTGTTACCTGACGCCGAAAAGGCGCTGTTGGGCAACACCCAATCGACTCAAAATCCTCAGCAGAATTTACCCCTTCATGAACAGGTATTTCAGTCTATTCAACGCACGTTTGACGATGAATACCAGCAAGCGCTAATCTCAGTAAATACGGTTGATACATTTAATGGCAAGTACGTCGAGCTCAGCGGGTTTATTGTGCCTGTAGAAGCCAATGCACAGCGAGAAATAACGGCGTTCTTCATTGTGCCTTATTTCGGCGCGTGCATTCATTACCCACCCCCGCCACCGAATCAAATTGTGTTTGTTTCGTTGAATAATACCCACGAGCAAGGCGGCATTAGAGGAATAGACATCCAGCAGGCGTATACGTTCTCGGGTGAGTTTTCTACCGGGTTGTATGAAGACCCTCAGGGCACATCCGCTTACTTACTGGATGTGGTAGAAATAAAGCCCTATTCCGGGCTGGGAAATGGCATTAACGATAACAACGCTAATTTAACGAACGGCGCTTTCCATATAGAAAGCGACATTCGTTGATTTTACTTTATCAATGGTCTACCAAGAACCGTACATGGGGTTTGGCAGAATAAAAATCTCTGTGCCCACTCGTGGCATGAGCAACTCAACGTTGGCAGATTCTTGGGTTACGCCGCCCACATCTTCAATGTTGTCGCCAATTTGCATGATAATAGTGTGAGGCACAGCCCACGTAGACGACACGTCTTTAGACGTATTCGAACATGCGATCTTGCCCTGGGTAAGCTGCATTCTGCGCAAGTCTTTGTCATTAACCATACCTTCCTGGCCTACCGCTTCTTTGTCTTCAGTCGTGCGGCCAACAACACAGGTATTACTCGTGGTAAGCGGCAAACCTTGCGCCAAAAGGTTATTCCAGGTGTGACTATCAAGCGCTTTATTGCGATTCGTAATAAGCGCCACCTTGCCATTTCGTGCAACTACTTCATCGATGAAAGCGGCTACACCAGGCACCAGTGTGGCTTCTTCACGTTTTACCCATTCGGCCCAGCTTTGTGAAGAATATCCCAAGCCAGCACTTTCCCGTTCTTTTTGATAGGTGCTATTGTCTAGCACGGTTTCATCAACATCCATCACCACAACATCGCCATTAGCAAAACGCGTAGGTAGCGCTGAAATAGCTTGGCCATACACAAAGCTTGAGAGAACAGGGTACTCTTTGCTGCTGGTTTGGTATATCACGGCATTTGACAGAGTGTGTGATTTTACACCAGCAAGCGGGGTTGATGGCGCAGACGAGCACGCCGCAATAGCTGATACTGCAGCGCCTATGCACGCTGCTTTGCTGATGTAAGAGAGCTTGTTAAGAGATAACAATGTTATTTTCCTTTTATTGTTTCTTCTGCCTACCGGTTTCAACACCCAAATTATGTCTGAATTTATCGATGAACTGGGCCTGATAATTCAGCAATGGCGTCGTGTGCATGCAGACTTTCTTGATGTTCTACTTTTACACGAAAATAGGTAGCTTGGTAATACGTACTTAACGCTTCATGCAGTCGCCTTACCGAATCTTCTACAAACATTAGGTTTTCAGCATTACGCTTGGCAAACGCCTGTTCATCTTCACGCTTAACTGCGGTTTGAAGCGGTGTGCCTAACGCGTTTTCTATCAGGTCAATAATACCAATAAAATCGGGGATCTCGTTGTCGCTTAAATCTAGGGTTATATCGGCAAAGGAACGCTGTGCATGCGCCGTGGCGATACTGGCTTGTTTAGAAGCGAGCCAAGCGCCCATTTCTTCTACGGATAAACCTTTTCCTTCGAATTGCTGCACAAATACTTCTGATAACGCCTTGCGAGAGAGGGAGGCCGAACAAGGACAAGTACTAGAGTACGGTACTCTTAACTTAAGCTGTGCCTCATAACGTTCAGGTGATCGTCTTACGCAAAGTGAAGCAGGGTACGATTGATATCCTGACATCCTACTTATGAGCGCCGGACGCGACACGGTGAGGTCAAAGTGTAAATTAAGCTGGGCGCTGTTGCTCAGCCCATCTTGAGACTCGATAAGCGCGTTCATTAACGACACAAGTGCCGACTTATGTAAGTCTTGGTTGCTCAAATATCGCTGCAGCAAGCTGTACAATCGAGACATGTGAATGCCTTTAGCATTGGGGTGATCTAAACTCACTGTTACATCGACTTTTGCTTGGCTGGCTAATCGCTCACCGCGCTTACCTAGCACGTGCAGAGGGATAGCGATGCCCTGCATGCCTACACTATCAATAACAGGAAGTTGCGCAGTGGAATGCTCTTTAGTGACATCGGGAAGTACCGTGTCGGAATGATTAAAACTAGACAAAATAACCTCTGAATGAGACCTCAAAAACGACTTACACCACTAATATTGCGAGCGTCGCTCGATAAGAATTACCCGCTTTTGAGATTATGATGAAACTAATAGGGTTGTGATTGGGTGGTCTCGCGCTCTTCGCAAATAGGCTCCTGCACGCTCGACCTAAGCCGATAGTTAATCAGGTGCGCACCAACGATAATAAACGACGCGATTACCGTGATTGTTACTTCACCATATTCACCTAGTACTTCGTGTCCTAAGCCTACCCATTCAACCAGCAGCGGACTACTTAAAAGTGTTAGGCCAAAAACGCCAGCAAATACTACCCACTTATTTTTGTGATGTAGGTAGCCTAGTGAGAGCGCAAAAACACCGATGGGCAGCACAAAGAACAGCAATATTTGATGGAAGGTTTCATCATTGAGAATTGACACACCTGCCAATGCAGGTATGGAAATCAATAAAATAGGCGTTAATAAACAATGTATTACGCAAAGGGATGAAAGGAGCATAGCGAGCCTGTCTGAAATGAACTGCACTTTTGGCATTGCGCTGCTTCCTTGAGATATCGAATTCATAGTATGTCCGAAAATTGCTATGGCGCACGCACAATGAGTGAAGCTTGCGCCTGAGAGAATAAAAAATCTAACTAGCTGCTTATCAGTAAGGTTGGCTGACTTGGCGTTATCTCTAGTGCGCCTTGTCCTTTGTTGGTTACCCAAATTGCATTAACGTGCTGCAGGCTTGGCCAATGGGGAAACCCTGTCATCTCAATACGCTTTACGGGGCCTTGGCAACTAAGCAAATATGCGACACGAAAATCAGAGTGCGTGTTGCGATGGGCATGGTCTTCGTGTTCACTTTCATGCTCGTCATGCTCGTCATGCTCGTCATGCTCGTCATGCTCGTCATGCTCGTTAGCTACCTCCCATGGGCTTTCAAGTGTGGTATCGAGTAATTCACACGTATTGCTCAGGGTAAAAATATCGTCAAAGCGCTGAAAAACCTTTTGCGTTTCTTTATAACGTTTTTTCTCGCTAGTCGTGGATGGCGCGTATTCAAACCCCAGAACATCAGCAGCAGGCAGCTGCAGCACAAACTGCCACTCACTTCCCGCTTGTAGGATTTGTAGTTTGCCTTCGCCGTGAGTATGAGGCGCAGCATGAACAGCGTTGATACCCATCCCAGCCAAATTCAATCCGACAAAAGTACCTACCTTAAGAAAAGTTGAAGAGGCGCGTAGCGCTTTTTGTGAATTCTTCCACGTAATAGAAATAGTTTTCATTTTTACCTCTTGCGCAAACGTTACAATATAACATACCATAAAAATAAATATGATACATTATCACATTACACAAATTCAGAGGTTAGAATAATGAAACTGTCTCGATTGGCGTTAGGCTTATCGCTTTCAGCGCCTGCGTTGCTATTAGCATCTCCGTCAGCGCTGGCACAAACACTTTCTGGCACGGTAACTAATGCAGCCGGAAAGCCGCTCGCCAATGCCACTGTTGAAATTGAGGCGCTAAAGCGCGTTACCAGCACTAACGAGCTGGGCGAGTTTACTTTCTCTAACGTAAAGGAAGGCGACTATACGCTTCACATATTCGCCTCTGGCTTCGCTCACTTACATGAGCATGCGCAAGTTCAATCTGACAACGCAGAAGGCGCTAACTTTGTCTTGGCGCGCAGTGCTATCGAAGTGATTGACGTGCACGCCACGCCTATGCATTTATCGGTGATGGAATCGGCCACACCAGTGAGCGTGTTATCTGGCGAAACCTTACGTCGGCAACAAGCGGCCACGCTGGGCGATACGCTAGAAAAATTACCCGGAGTACAGTCTAACTTCCATGGCAATGTTGCGAGCACGCCAATTATTCGTGGCCTTAGCGGACCACGGGTACTGATTACTCAAAATGGCTTGGATGTGAGCGACGTTTCCCGTGTTGGCCCCGACCACGCAGTAGCAAGTGAAGCCTCAACCGCTAAACAAATTGAAGTGCTGCGTGGGCCAGCAACCCTGTTCTTCGGAAGCGGTGCGATAGGCGGTGTGGTGAACGTAGTTGACCAACGTGTGCCCACGTCCACTGAAACGCGCGGTGAATTTGTATTAGAAACGCAAACCGTTAACGACCAGAAACTTGGAACGTTTAACGTGACTACTGGGGTGGACAACATAGCCTTTTACGCTGACGGTTTTTATCGCGATTCAAATGATTATGAAACACCTGTTGCCCCTGACATTGATGACCCAGATGGCGCCCATGTGGTTGAAAACAGTAACGAAGAATCGAATGGGTTTACGTTAGGGACCAGCTATTTATTCGACCAAGGCTATGTTGGCGTAGCGGTAGAGCGATTTGAGCGAGAGTATGGCGTGCCTGGGCACAGCCATGGCGGAGATACTTCGGTATTCGCTGATCTTGAGCAAACTAAGTATCAGCTTTTAGGTGAGTACAACTTTACCAATGACTTTTTGCAAAGTGTTCACTTTAGAGCGGGCTATACCGATTATGAACATGCTGAAGTTGAGGGCGGTTTAGTAGGTACCACTTTTAGTAATGAAACCGAAGAACTTCGCGTAGAGTTATTGCATAAACCCATGGCTGGCTGGCGCGGTGGTATCAGCCTTCATTACAAAGGGAGCGATGTATTTGCTCAAGGCGAAGAAGCCTTTACACCGCCTTCAGAAATGGAGATGTTTGCTGTAGCACTCATGGAAGAGCGTCACTTTGGTGATTTTCTGGTTCAACTAGGAGCGCGAGCGGAAAGCGTAACATTAGACGCATCAAGTGTGCTGTTGCCTGAGCTTGACGCTCACGAGCACGACGATGAACATGATCATGATGAGCATGCTCACGACGAACATGAACATGAAGGCAGCGAGTTCGTACGACAGTTCGCGGTAGATCAAGAGTTTACACCTATATCGCTATCAGCGGGTGTGGTTTATACCATTAATGAAAGCTATAACGTGGGCGTTTCACTTTCCCGTTCAGAGCGCGCCCCTTCTGCCTCTGAGCTTCTTTCTTTTGGCCCGCATATTGGCACCCGTACCTATGAAATTGGCGCCCTTTTTGATTTGTCAGAGGAAGGCGAGTTTGTGCTTTCTCAAACGGCAATCGATCTTGAGACAGCAAATAACATCGACCTAACGTTCAGAAAAACACAGGGTGACGTTGGCTTTGTATTTAATGCTTTTTATAACCAAGTAGATAACTACTACTTCCAAGAAGAAACCGGCTTATTCGCTGAAAGTGGTCATGACCATGATCATGGCGAAGAGGGGCACGGTGAAGAAGGGCATGATGAAAACAGCGATGAATTACCTGTTTACCTGTTTGGTTCAGCTGACGCCGTTCTTCATGGTTTTGAGTTACAAGTTGCCTGGCAAACCACTGACAACCTAAAACTCGATTTCTTCGCCGACTACGTTAAAGCCCGCCTTAAAGATGGTGGCGCACTGCCTCGCACTTCGCCCATGCGAGTGGGCTCACACGTTGCCTACACGTTAGATAACATTCGCGCAGATTTTGACATCACATATTTTGCAAAACAAGACGATATCTCGACGTTCGAGACTGAAACGGACGGCTACACCCTTGTTGATGCTTCAATCACGTACGACATTCCTTTGGGAGATATTGATTTATCGGTTTACCTGAGCGGTGAAAACCTAACCGACGAAGAAGCGCGCGTTCACACCTCATTTCTGAAAGATATTGCACCACGTCCGGGTAGAAACTTTGCTTTCGGCGTACGCGGTTATTTCTAAGATCAGCTTATAAAAAAGAATTATTGATAGGGATACACACATGAAAAATAGACTAGTACTAAGCGCCATAGCCAGCGCACTTTTGCTCGCAGGCTGTGGTGATGCAGAAACCAATATTGTAGAGCTGGATCCTATTGAGGTGCCAGAGGATGATCACGACCACTAATCAGATGTAGTGCTCTGAAAATGCTAACAAGCATTTAGATCGTAGATGAAGACTAGGGGCATAGCAATATGCCCCAATTTACCTACTTCCGCTTTTGACTCTGATCTTGTGAGTTAAAGAGAATCACGCAAAATCTAACAAGTCAGTACCGAAGAAGTTATCGATGACACAGCGCCATTCTCCACTTGCATCCCTTTGCAGAACATAAACGGCGCGCTTACCCTCGCAGGGTAGGGCGTTGGGTGTTGCTTTGGGCACAAGGTAAAGCTTAGCGACGACTAGCGCTACGTCACCGGCTTTTATAACCCGTTCATCTCCGGTTGTAACAAAATGATCGGGCATGAATTTCTTTTGAAATTTAAGCAAGGCATCAACGCAGTCGCGCTGCGTGGCATGTTCTTCAGCGGTTTGGTTTTGCGTTGAGCTGGACATAGGGGTCGCGACCACTGTTGCATCGCTAGCATAACATTGGGATAAGGCGTCTTGATCGCCGCGGTTTACTGCGTCATGCAACTGTTGTAACACGTGAGATATTGGATTGTTCATGGCTGTCGTTCCGTTATTTTTACCGCAAGACGAGCCAATAAAAAACCCGCCTTTGCGGTAATGCCAGTCAGTTAAGCTGACTGGCATTTTTCTTTGTGGGGTATTTAGTCGGTCTTTTCCTCACTACTCTGGGGTAATACCTGTCAGGTCGTTTGT
>NZ_JAKRFB010000011.1:0-83622 GCF_022348315.1 Alteromonas sp. MmMcT2-5
AGCTAAGGTGTAATCACGCTGTGTGCGCTTAGGCCTTTGATTACTTGAAGTTGTCATAAAGAAATCCTCTTTATGTCAACGTATTTTAGGACGGGACATTCTGAATCGATAAGGCTTTTTTCTACAATGGCTTTTTCTTCTTTCAACCTCACCGTTTCAAGCGCCATTAACTTAGCCTGCATCCCCATGGCCATTTGCTCGGTAAAGGTACGGTATCTGTTAGCCATATCCACAAATTCTTGGGTGTAATAACCCAGTGCTTGATGGCAAAACACAATAACTGCGTGTTGCTGATGTACTTTAAATGGACAATAAAGTACAGAGGTGACGGGCGTGTCGAATAAGGATAGGTGGCGTTGCCACGTCGCTTGCTGTTTGATGTTGAATAGTGCTATGGGTTCACTTTTAACCGCGCGGGAGAGTGTGTCATCGATTTGCCATACGGTGTTAAGTAGCGGTGGATGGGTGCTGTTAATGCACCTCATTTTGCCAGCGCTTTCGTTCTCGAGAACAAAGCAAACTTGATAATTATATAGTCCTTTGAACACACTAAACATTTTTTTATAAAGGTCTTGTTCGTCCTCTGCGGTAAGTAATACACGAGTGCCTTCTAGCAAAGCATCGCTTTCCTTCTTATGTGCCTCAGCCTGCTGTTTAAGGCGGTAAACAAGCGCTAGATCTTCTAAAACATTTTCGTAATCTTTATTCATTGAGAGAACACTACCGCTGATATCATAAGGTTGCCGTGTCTGTTCTTGCCATCTAAAAAGCGCCCTTGCTCGCCAAAAGTAAACGGGCCGCAAATAGGTAATGCTGGAAATTTTTCTTGCAGCGAATTCAGCATGAAATTAATTTCGTCTCCAACCATCAAGCGACATCCTGCGCAGTAAATCATTAGTACGCCAACAGGCTTTCTATTTTCGGGCAGCAACATAACCGCATTGTTTATCACACGCTCTGCACGAGACGTAAGGCTAGAAATGCTACCTTCCATCAACACCAACTCTTCACCTTCTTCTACTTCTGAAAAAACATGTAGTGCACCACTTTCATCGACAGAATCGGGGTGGCACAGAAGGTAATTCACCGCACCGTTGTCTAATTCTACTGGTCTGCCTAGCGGTGCTGACGATGTTAGTCCTAAAATTTGACCGCCATATAGCTGTTGAGCGATAAGGTTATTGGTCGCTTTGTTATAAACGGTGCTTGCACCGCTATTGTTAAGCTGTTGTAGTTGGCGTCCTTTCGCTTTCGTTGCTTTAAATAGGGTATCGGTTGGCTTGTATCCTGAGCTATAACTCACCCCTAATGGAGTAGAGGGATACATAACTGCAACTACCACAGTGTGTGGTCCGCACGCATCTTTTGTAACGGTTGTCCAGTCGCCTGAAACCGTGTTGTCTGCCATTGAACCACCAAAAATAGGAACTTGAGTCCCTACAATGCTGGCGAAACCTTCAAGTATTCTTTCTTCTTCTCCTGGCGGCAACGCACACCAAATTAACGCTGGGCTTTCATAAGGTCTTCCCGCATTGTTTAGCGCATTTTGTAACGCGATGGCGCCAGCTTCAAAGGCACTGTAGCAGGAGGCGTCTGCACTTCCAACGCCGTAGGCTCCACCATCGTCATTCACACAAAAAAGCGCTAACTGGCACCCCGCGTCAACGGTACTGCCGTCGCAAAGTAGCGCTCCTAAACAAGAGCTGGAAATGAAATAAGGCGCGGTAAACGCGCTAAGGCCATGTTGAAGCTCGTTAAAAGGTAAGTCTGCATTGCCGTAGCCAATAACGAGTGAAGGTGTATTTTTACTAAATAACCTATCTATTTCGGACGCCATACTAGGTGCGTCGTTACACTCCAACAAAAATGTTTGTATATACATTCGGCCTTTACCACTCAACCATACTCTTTAATAATAGATTGAAATTAGGAAAAGCTTATTAAACATTAGTTGAAGAGTTACACGAGTTACAGTAACTGTGTTGAAGAGAACTTAATTATCGAGGTAAAACTTGTCGTGAAAGGTATAAACCCACGTTGGCTGGTAGATCACTAAAAGCGTTATCGCCATACCGTTTAACAGAGCTTCAGGAAAGACCAAAAGTGGTATAAGCAAAACGTAGTTGTCAAAAATGATGTCCCAAGTGTATGTACCCTCAATATAATAAAACGCACCGAGCGTTAGCGTCTTTAATGCAATAGAAAGAGCGGCAGGGAAAAAGGCACAAACAAAAATGTACACGAAAAGTTGTCGAGGGATACGGTGAAAAGAAAACATATAAAATAGATAGGTTATGCCAATAGGTACAACGGTGCCGAGTAGCCCGTTAACGCCAAAGTTTTCCCAACTTCCGTAGCCGACTGCGTTTGCGCCTAATAGCGCGATAAACGATGCAATAATAGCGTTTCTAAAGCCGAGCATTAATGTCAAAACTGAAAGGCCTAGAAAATGAACATCTAGGCCCTCGAAGATGCCTGCTTTAAACAACCAGAGAACGAAAAGCGAAGCAGCAGTACCAAAAATAAGGTGTTGCTGCTGCTTGTTACTCGCAAAATGAGTAAAGTCCACATGCCTGACCGCACCGAGTAATAATACACCGTAAATCAGCAATGCTAGCAGTTGTAGTGAACTCACTTTTACTCCTTAGTTAATGGCGGGGAGCAGTATTTAGTACTGTTTACCCTTTATACTCAGCCCAAATAGGCGCATGATCAGACGGCTTTTCGATGCCTCTCAGCTCATAATCAATACCGGCGTCATGTAGTTTTGCATGAAGCGGTTTTGTTGCCAAAATCAAATCTATGCGAAGGCCACGATTATCGTTGAATCCTTTTGAGCGGTAATCGAACCATGAAAACTTGTCGTTTGTCTCTGGGTTGAGTGTTCGAAAACTATCTTCAAAGCCCCAGTCAATTACTGTGTTCAACCACTCACGCTCTTCCGGCAAGAAGCTGCATTTTCCAGTTTTCAGCCAACGTTTGCGGTTGTCTTCACCAATGCCAATGTCCAAGTCTGTATGAGAGATGTTGACATCGCCCATAACAATTACGTTGTCATCTGGTGTGTGGTTATCATCTAAATAAGTCATTAAGTCTTTGTAGAACTTACGCTTAGCTGGGTACTTGGTTTCATGCTTTTCGTTTTCGCCCTGAGGGAAGTAACCATTTAGAACGGTAACGGGCTCGCCAGCATCATCGGTGGTTTTTAAAATAATCATGCGACGTTGGGCGTCTTCGTCATCTGTTGGGAAACCCATCGACACAGAAAGCGGCTCTTTCTTCGCCAAAAAAGCAACGCCGTAATGGCTCTTTTGTCCGTGGAAATAAACGTGATAGCCCATGGCCTCAACGGCTTCTACCGGAAACTGTTCGTTGTGAACTTTAATTTCCTGTAAGCCAATAATATCGGGTTGGTGTGCGTCGATAACCGCCTGAAGTTGATGTAGACGAGCGCGAATACCGTTTATATTAAATGAGATTACTTTCATGCTTTTTTAGTGGTTGCTTCGAATTTGGCTAGAGTTTACCAGAAACTGCACGGCCGCTTAACGACGTTTTGCCACTATATTAATGCATTCAGTCGATTGGCTAGATTAAGTTTATTTATAGCTAATGGTGAAATCGCTGTGTATAAAAGCTCGTCATTAGCATAAATTTAGTCATCCATTAATCACACGTTTGCCTCATGGTAGGGAGTGTCATTTGGTGCCGTGCGCTTGCCGAGTGAAATCAAAAATTCAAACCAAGCATTTGCGTCTTGCACCGCGTTCTTAACAAAGCTTTCATTATCTAGGCCGAGCTCGGGTAAGAGTGTTTCTACTTCTTGTTTGAAAGACACCCATGCTTTGGCACATCCTGCCATCGCTTGATAATACTCGGTAGGAATATCTAACGTCATGGCTTCTAACCGCCTAACAATAATGTTGGCGCCCATTGATGAGCCTAACCATACATAGATGGCTGCGATGGCTTGGCTGGTGGTTGAATTAAAGCAAGGAGTTAACTGTGCGATAGCCTGGGCGTTTAAGACTGGCTCATCTTTGTTTTTTATTCTTGTAGTAGGTTCGAGCTTGGCATGGGTGTCATTGTAACGTTGTTGAGCAGACAGTGTTGCGGACGACAACGCGTGGGTGTCATTGTTAAGCGCTAGTAGAACAACTTCGCTATTGAGCATTGAGGCGATGCGGCTAAGGGAAGGGGTCTGGAGTGCAGCCTGTTTTACGGTTGCTGCTGTTGTTTGGTGAAACACCCTCATGATGTTAAGGATGGCAAGATAGGCCTCATGGTTAAAGTCACTATCTTTGTGGTACATAGAGAAGGGAAAGGTATTTTCCAAGATAGCGTGGTTGGCATGGGTGTCTTGCTTAAGAGCAGTAAATAGATTGCGCATGAGGTAAAGGTCTTTGCGTTTAAGCTTTCACAGCGTTGAATGATTTGCTCTAACTTTATCATGGGTGTCTTCGTAACGGGCGAAAAATGTCAATGTTAATAATGTAATGGCTGATCGAGTTACAACCGGGAGTGATTCCCGTAATTTCAGGGGTAAACTTGGGTGTCTTCTTAATAATGTTTTTGATGATGAAGAAGAGCTATGGATGGGTGTCTTTGTAAGTGTGTTAGCCGAGGGGGCTTTTTTAACGTTTATTGCATTGCGCCTATTACTGGGGCAGGTATACTTGCCGCAAAATTTGAGATAGGTGAAATAACGTGTTTCCAGAAACAGTTGCAGACAAATTAAGTGATGCGGTTATCGAGCAAGCGATGAAGCTAAGTGCAGAAGACCGACAAGAGCTTGTAGTGAGCTATATTGCAAAAGCAAATGAAATTTGGATGGTGCAAGGTAGTGAAGGTTTTGTGATGTTTGAAGGTGGTGAAAGCGTTCAGCTACCAGTATTCCCGCATCACGATTTAGCTCAAAAGTTTGTAGATATAAACGAAATTGAAGGCCAATGCGTGAATATTACACTCGATGAGTTTATGCAAACTTGGTTGCCAGGCCTTGATAAGAATGGCGTTGAGCTAGTAATGTTCCCCACCACGAGTGATGTTGAAAACCTAGTTATGACTGCAGATGACTTAGCCTCAGAGCTTAGCGGAAATTAAGCAAGGTATAGAGATCATGAGTTCTCTCGAAACTTTGCTTCCTCTGGCTTCATCTTTGGCTAACGCGAAAGGGTGGGACGATTTTACTCGTACACTGATGCTTGCGGGTAAATCGCTTGTCCCGCTTCCAGCGGAAAAACGTTTGGCTGAAACAGAAGTAGAAGGGTGTGAAAGCCCGGTATGGCTTGCCACTTCTGACGAACAAGGCAGTTTGATGGCTTACTCGCCTAGCAAAGTGATTCGCGGCGTGCTTGCAGTATTGTTAGAAAAAGCAAACGAGTTAACCCCGCAGCAGCGCAGTGAATTCGACTTTGAGAGATATTTGTCTCGCTGTCAGCTGGAACGCTACTTAAGTCAGTCCCGTGGAAACGGGATTAAATCTGTAATAGCTAAATTAAAGGGCATCTAGCCGCTAAACTAGTGGCTGCCGTTATTTGTTTTTTGCTTCAATCCACTGGCTCATGTACTTGCTCGCTGTCAGTGTTTGATGCCACAACAAGCTTTGCATAAATAAACCGTTTCTATGCGTGTTAAGCGACTGTTTTAAACCAGTGATTTTTTCAATTAACGGCACTTCTGGCTGTTCGCTTTCAAATGAGCTAAGTATTGTCGCCGTTAAGTTACTAGCGCTATCCCACGTAGACTTATCATTGTGAAGTTCCACAGCTTGTCTGACGTAGTCTTGAATAACCGCTGCGTCATTTGTATTCGCGCTACAAAGCGCACCAGGCCATTGCGCTAGCTGCTTTGGATCATCGATTTCTTTTACATTGCTATTAGAAATGATTGAGTCGGTTGAAGTGATACCTTCTGCGCCTATCCACGTGGTGATACTAGGAGTAGCGCAGCGCATCGCATCAATTAGTTTGCCTTTAATGCCTGCGCCAAATCGTAAAGGAGCAATCAGCACCTTTGCGCTCAACATTATAGATTCCACATTTTCGGCCCAACCTTTTACCAAAAAGCCTTGTTTTTCGTTGTGCAGTTGGGTGGCCTTTTTAGGCGGGTAAGCGCCGTATATGTGTAATTCTGCTTTGGGTAGCGCTTTTCTTATCTCAGGCCATATGCTTTGCTTAAGTTGCAGAACCGCGTCCCAATTAGGCGCATGGCGAAAGTTCCCAATATGAACAAAGTGCGCTCTTTCCTCAAAAGGAAGCGTGACGAGGGGCGTTTTTCCTACCACAAGAGGGTGGTATTGGAGCTGCGCTCTAGGTACACCGTAATGTTCCGTCAAAAGCGCCATTTCTCGTTTTGAAATTACTAATGTAAGGTCGCTTCTTAGTATTGCTGCAACTTCTCTTTGCGCCAATTCGCTATTTAACTGAGCAAGGCGAGCATCATTGTCCTGTTTTACCGCTTCGTGCCTAGCCTGACGCAGGCTGTGCAAATCTTCAGTGTTTAAAACTCGAAGTGCATCTGGGCACGCTTCTTTTACTCGCCAAGAAAATTGCTCTTCTGTCATGTAGCGGTCGAATATAACAACGTCAGGCTTTATATGCGCTATTTGGCTATTAAAAGAACTACAATTCAATGCCACAGAATGCACATCAACGCCTAATGCTGTAAGGTCTTCTTTATGGTCGCTATCGGTGGCAGCGGTCAGAAATGTCACATGGAAATCGGCAGATAAGCAACGCTTAATAATAGCTAACATATTTTGGCCCGCGGCCGAAGAATTTGGCTCAGGCCACACATAACCGATAACAGCGACATTTAACATGGATGGATTACAACTTTTGCTTTAAGAATTTTGCCATCAAGGGCATAGTGAATAGTATGCAAATACTACCATAAATTTGAATTGGTCATTACAAAAGCAAGTGTTCCTTAGAAAATCTAATTCTTATAGGTAATTACCCTAAGTTTTTCTGTGTATTAGAATTATTTGTATGTAAAAAGGGGCAAAAAGCTATAATACAGGCCTTCCAGAGATGCGCTGAATACACGAGTGTAGTGCGTATCAGCGGCGTTGCGTGGATTGTTGATGTTCAGCGTAAAGCAAGATTTTCAAATTGAAAATGAGCCCCGCGGTATCAAGGCTTATGAAGGATTCAGGTTAACTTAATGATTAGTAAAGAAATCATACTTTTTTACTAGTTGATACTTATTGACCAACTACATTTTTGTGCCTATACCTTAATGGACACAAGGCGAATGGAGGTGCCTTCAACGCTATATTGACAAAGGCGGCATGAAAGAGAGTGCACGAATGAATTTAGATGAATTAGTTTCGAAAGCGGAAAACCTCTTTGTTTTACCTGATTCGGTAACTCGACTTAAAGCTTGTATGGATGATGAAGCTTCAAGCATTGACGACATCGGCGATATTATTGCTTTCGATCCGTCATTGGCAACGCAATTGCTAAGAGTAGCAAACTCAGCGCTCTATCGTTTTCCTAATAAAATAGACACCGTCACAAGAGCCATCCAGGTAGTGGGGACTCGCTCCACTTACGACTTGGCACTGGCTTATGGCGTAAGCCAAGCATTCAGTGATGTAGACGGTCAACGTATCGATCTCGACAAGTTTTGGGAGCAAAGTGTTTCGTGCGGTCTTCTGGCAAAGTACTTTGCGGATATGCGCAACATTCGTGAGCCTGAGCGACTCTTTGTTTCGGGGCTGCTTCACAACATAGGCGAGCTGGTAACCGTTTCGGTTTTGCCTGAGTCGGCAACCCGTTGTCAGGCATTCAACACCAGAGTAAGTCCTGCTGAACTTCAATTTGGAGTGCTAGGGTTCACGTATGCGGAATTATCGGCAAGATTAATTGAAAAGTGGGATATTCCAAGCTCTATTTATACGCCAATTGCCGGTATCCACAAAGAAGAGGAGGAGTCTGCTTCTACAGATGAGAAGATTCTACAACTCTCGTATGTTTTGGCACTCGATAACGTTAACCCTGAGATCTACCCGAGTTATCACAACTTAAAGCCAGAATTGCATGAGGCATTGTCGCTTAATCGCGAAGATTTAGAAGACGCGCTAGATATAACCAACCTGCAGTGTATTTCGGTAATTTCCCTGTTTAACCCTAACGCGTTTATGCTGTATTAACGTAACGTTTTTAACGTGCTTTTCGAAATGCCGTAGCGATCAGTCGAAAATCGCTACGGTTTGCCTACTGATGGCAATCACTTCATTATCCTTATCCCAAATCGTCGCTTCAGTATGGCCATAACCATCTGCAGCTTGTCTTGTGTGAGCTTTATAAGCAAACCAGTCTGTCGGGCTTACCGGCTTGTGAGGATGGATAAATTCTAAGTTCCAACTTACTGTACTGGCTGGTGCCGGAAGCTTCATCATTTGTAAAAGTGTAGGTGGCCATGCGTCGATCATAGTAATGATATGTGCATCAGTGATGGCTTCGGGGGCCTGTTTGAAGCGCATAAAGCCGTGGTAATGGCTGGTTTTTCTGCGCGTAAATGGAATGCCGCCATCTTCAATTGCCAAATCAAAATAGCGCAAGAATTTAGGCGTAACTTTAGGTATTTGCGGGATGAACTTTGCTTTATTCGGCTGAGGCATGTCGTGTGTATCTGTATTCTCAACTTGAATACCTGACTGACGCGCAACACCAAAACAGGCTTGCGAAAAAACACAGCTTTTGCCGTCTTGAATAGCATGAGCGGTGAACTGAGAGACATTTTTCCCTGTTCTAAGTAGCGTTACTTCGATAGAAAAAGGCACTTCAAGTGATAGGGGACCAACAAAGTTAGTGGTAAAAGAGCGCAGCACGCGGTTATCAGTGACTTGCTGCTTTACTGCGGTGTAAAGCATACCGGCAGAAATTCCTCCAAACGCAGTTCGTCCCTGTCCCCACGTCTTAGGGATAACTAGTCCATCAACTTTCCATGTGTTTTCCGAAGTTTGGGATAATTGAGGAATATTGAGCAATTCATCTACTGTCATATTTGCTTGTCTGGTCTGATGAGTTAAGTGTTTGTCATCGTACCTTAAGCGCTATAGAACGAAAAGCCTCAGTTAGAAATTTTCGTTATGTTAACAAATAAGTAACAATTAGTTGTTTATTTTTTTGCCTAATGCATAGACTGGGCTATTGTCACTCAAAAGGACTGTTATGGCCCATACTCACGTTGAAGGTATTCCCGCTGCAGAAGCAGGAGCATCTAGAAGTTACCGGAATTACGTTCTATTCATATTAACCTTGGTGTATGCCTTTAACTTTATAGACAGGCAAATCATTGGGATTTTATCTCCTTTTATCAAAGCCGATTTGGGGTTAGATGACGCCCAACTTGGGTGGCTTAAAGGTATCTACTTTGCGCTACTTTATACCGTGATGGGGATCCCAATTGCATGGCTTGCCGACAGGTACAGCCGCGTTAATATCATTGCGATCTCTCTAACGCTTTGGAGTGGATTTACCGCTGCATCTGGGTTAGCTGCCAATTACATGCAGCTTGCCATAGCACGTATTGGTGTCGGCATTGGTGAAGCGGGTGGTAGTCCACCGTCCCACAGTATTATTTCTGACTTATTCCCTAAAGAAAAACGCGCGGGCGCGCTCGCAATATACTCTTTAGGTATTTCTTTTGGCGTCATGCTTGCGTTTTTTGCATCAGCGTTCTTTTTACAGGGTGGTTCTGCCGACTGGCGAACGGTAATGTACAGCGTGGGTATTCCAGGGGTGTTACTGGCTATTTTGCTTAAGCTCACGGTCAAGGAACCTGCCAGAACGGTCTCTTTACCAAGCGCAGATGATGCGAATAAGCCGAGTGTAAAGTCGTCCCTCAAGATGTTACTGAAAATTCCGACGTGGTGGGGAATGGCACTGGGTATTTCCTTTGGATCATTCGGTAACTATGCCATATCGACGTGGGTAATTGATTACTACGTTCGCGCCTTTGCGGGTTTAGATATTACACAGTTGCTAATCGTTTTTGGCATTATCAATGGCACCGCCTATGCGCTCGGTGTATGGCTAGGAGGCTATATTGCTGATAGATGGGGTAAGCACAATAAAAAAGCTTATGCGTTATTGCCCGCTATCGCACTTATTATTGGTGTGCCGGCATTTTATGCATCGTTACAAGTGCAAGATTTGTGGTTATCAGTAGGGCTCATGGCGCTGTTGTTATTCACCAGTGGTTCATATCTAGGCCCAAGTTTTGCGATGGCACAGACACTAGCTCCAATAAACGTAAGAGCCATGTCGACAGCGTTATTCTTCTTTGTATTGAACATCATTGCTCTGGGCGGTGGCCCAACGCTGACTGGTATTATTAGCCAAGCATTGGTGCCATCTTTAGGCGAGACGGAGGCATTGAGACAGGCACTCATCTACCTAGTAGTTCCTTACGCGCTTTCTATTGCCGTGTTCTTATGGACGAGCACAAAGATTGTAAAAGATTGGGAAATGGCAGAAGCCAGAGGCTTATAGTATTATCGAACTTTCATGCTAAGGGGCTGATTTAAAGCCCCTTTGTTGTTTGAGTATAAAGGAGTGTATTGGTGACATCGTCAGAGTTGAGTTTTCATTTTGCCCATGCAAATGGATTTCCGGCAGGTAGTTATAATGCGATGTTTTCAGCGTTACCTGATCACTTTCACCGTCTTCATGTTGAGCGCTTCGGACACGATCCTCAGCTTCCTGTGAATGGTAACTGGCGCAATCAAGTTCAAGAACTTATCAAGCATATAAAAAAAGAGAACAAGGATCCGCGAGGCGTGTATGGTATTGGGCATTCATTTGGTGCTGTAATTACCTACATGGCGGCTTGCGAAGCGCCAGAGCTGTTCAGAGGCATCATTTTATTCGATCCGCCACTTGTTGTCGGCCCGTTAAGTTACTTTTTTAAATTCGCGAAACACACGCCGTTAATTAACAAGCTTACGCCAGCGAAACTCGCGCAAACACGCAATACCAGTTGGCCAAGCAATACCGATATGGTGGCGTACTTTCACAGCAAAGCATTGTTTAGGGATATGGATAAACGATGCGTGCGCGATTATGTAAAATCTGTAACCGCCTTGAAGGGGGACAATATTTCGCTCACATTTCGTGCAGAAGTAGAAGCAGATTTGTTTCGCAATGTTCCGCACAATTTGGGTAAATATAAAGGAAGGCTTAAGTGTCCGGCCGTATTGGCGACAGGAAGCAAAAGTAACGTGTGTAAGCCAGAAATGTACTCGCGGCTTCTGAAGCATAATGCTATTGAGCATAGCGTGCTCGATGGTGGCCATATGTTTCCACTAGAACACCCTGAGCAGGTAGCGAGCTTTATTGAGCGTACATTAACGCAGTGGAGTAATGAGGCGAATTAAATATTACAGAGATTGATTTAAGCGCTTTAACGCCAAAATCAATCTCGCCATAACATTAGGATAAATGAGTTAGTCGTGCTTTCTAGGCTTGCTTAGTCCACCCACGGGTTGACCTAACATTTCTCGCGTCACCAGTACCACGCCTTTTTCAGATACGCGGAACCCACGTGCCTTGTCTTGCTCGTGATCGTAACCAATTGTAGTTCCTTCAGGAATGACACAACCTCGATCGATAATCACCTTTTTCAGCTTGCAATGGCGTTTGATTTCCACATCAGGAAGAATTACGGCGTCTTCAATAAGGCCATAGGAATGTACGCGTACATTGGAAAAGCAAATAGATGAACGAAGTGTAGAGCCTGAAATTATACAACCCCCAGAAACTACGGAGTTAATCGCTTCACCACGTCTGTCGTGGTCTTCCCAAACAAATTTTGCTGGTGGCAGTTGCTCTTGGTATGTCCATATGGGCCATTTTCTATCGTAAAGGTTCAATTGAGGTACAGGAGCAACCATTTCCATATTGGCTTCCCAAAATGAATCGATAGTACCTACATCGCGCCAATAGGCGTTGTCTCCGCCACTTTTCTCAAAAGGATAAGCGTATACAGGGTGGTCGGCGATGATTGATGGAATGATGTCTTTACCGAAGTCTCGCTGCGAGCCCATATTTTCAGCATCAACACGTAATTGTTCGAATAAAAACTCTGTATCAAACACGTAATTGCCCATAGATGCTAAGCAGCGCGTTGGGTCATTAGGAAGTGGAGTAGGGTTAGCTGGCTTCTCTTCAAATCCGTTAATACGATAGTTTTCATCAACCGACATAACGCCAAACGCACCTGCAGCTTCTTCCAAGGGCACCGACATACATGAAACCGTCATTTTGGCACCAGACTCTTTGTGCTTGGCCAACATATCACCGTAGTCCATGCGGTAGATGTGGTCGCCTGAAAGGATCATGACATATTTTGGAAGCTCATCACGAATGATATCTATGTTTTGGAAGACCGCGTCTGCGGTTCCTTCATACCAACTGTCGGAGAAACGTTGAGAAGCGGGTAGGATTTCTACAGATTCGCCAAGTTCTTTTTTGAAATGACCCCAACCGCGAACCAAGTGACGAATAAGAGAATGCGACTTGTATTGGGTAACCACGCCTATTCGACGGATACCTGAATTAACACAATTTGATAGCGGGAAATCGATAATTCTAAATTTACCGCCGAAATAAAGTGCCGGTTTGGCTCGCCAATTAGTGAGCTCGTGTAGTCTAGAACCTTTACCACCCGCGAGGATGAGCGCATATGTATCGCGAGTAAGGTTACTGATGTAACGAGAACTTTGATCTGCCATTTCCTATAAACTCCTGTAATAAAGCGACAACTGTGTATCGATAGAAATATAAAAAGAAAACGAAGTGTTGCGATTGACTGCGCTATGCATGATAGGCCTGATTGAACAGGCTTTCTTGATAACCTAAATCCATATTACACAAGATAATTTAGAATGACAGCGCGATTTTCATGCTTTGTGATGAAATGGTAAATGTTTTTAAAAAATTGTAGGTTGGGGGGCTCTCGCCCTTACAGAGACACCCACCCTAATTCCCTTAATCTCATCCAATGGCATTCAACTGTTGCTCTTACAAAGACACCCACCCTTATCTTTTATTCTTAAGCTGGAATAGGCTTCTAGAATAAAAGTATTAGCATGACACCCATCGCTACTATGAGTTAGTTACTTAGTAAATTCGACGATAAAAAAGTTAGCGAGACACGCAACTCAATTTCATCATGCGCATCCAGAAGAGACCCTCGATCAAAGCAAATCACTGTGTAGACACCCATTTTTAAACTGTAGAAAGTTAGTCTACACTTTGCTCGATAAACGAAGTGGTTACTTCATGCATCATAAGGTTTTATTGCTGAGTGTCCTTTCTCGGTAACGCGAAAGAGAAGGCTCATAATAGTTATGTTGAGTATAAATTTGCTTTCAACTGCGTTAAACATGACGGGATGGGTGTCTATCTAACAGTAAAATGAGCAAGAAAGATCTTTAAGTGACAAATGTTAATTAAATGTTATATTTGAAGGGGCAATTCTTTTATGGAGTCTCAGATGGGAGCGTTAAAAAAACTCTTAATGGTCGTAGGTGTTGTTATCGTATTATTTGTCGCAACGAGCTTTTTTATTCCTAAAGATTACAGCGTTGAAAGAACAATTAATATTGATGCTCAGCCATCAGAAATATATCCCTATGTCGTTGATTTGAAAGAGTGGAAGAAATGGGGCGTATGGTTCAAGCGTGATCCTGATATGAAACTTGATTATTCAGGGCCTGATAGGGCTATTGGGATGCGTTCCGAGTGGTTAAGTGAAACCGAGGGAAATGGAGAAATGGAGATTACGCAACTAGAGCATAACAGACGTGTGATGTACCGATTATATTTTCCCGATTTTGACATGGGTTCATCGGGCGTCGTAGAAATTGAGCCTACAGAAAATGGTTCTCTTGTAACCTGGAGAGATGAAGGTTCGGTAGATAATAACCCAATAAACAAATATTTTGCTTTGATGATGGACAGCATGATTGGTCCTGATTTCGAAATGGGTCTAGAAAATCTCAAAATACTCGCCGAAAACGCTGGGTAGGGCATACAACTTTCTGATCTGACTGAATAAGTGCACCGTATATGTTCAATCGAATTGCGGTGCATGCTTACCTTCCATGAAACAAAAAAATTTACTTATTACAGGCCTTTCGCTTAATAAACTAGCCGACCTACTGATCTCTGCTAAAACAACCTTGACCGCACTTCTTATTAGCATTGGCGCACCAGTTTGGATGATAGGCTGGCTGGTTCCAATTAGAGAGTCGGGCGCGCTTCTGCCTCAAGTACTTATTAGCATTTATCTTCGAAAACATACTCAGCGGCACTTGGTTTGGCGTGTCGGTATGCTCACACAAACGCTTTCAGTTTTCTGTATGCTGCTCGCGGTCATTTCATTTTCAGGGGGCTTGGCGGGTACCTTGATACTTATTTCCCTTGTCTTCTTGAGCCTGGGTCGCTCTGCCTGTTCTCTTACCGTGAAAGATATGGAGGCTGACGTAGCTAAGAAAGGAGAGCGGGGTAACCTAATCGGAATTGCATCTACCGTTTCAGGCATGGTCACCCTTGTTATCGCTATACCTTTGACAATTTACGACGGCTCTCTTTCTTCGAACGTGCTGCTGATAGTCTTGTGCGGGAGTCTTTTATCATTTGTTTTGACCCTTATATGTGTATGGCCTGTTAAAACGACGGTAGATGTGGGTGGTAAAGAGGAAAAAGCGTTTAGTATTGACTTCGACGCCACGGTTTACAAATTCATTTTGGTAAGAGGACTTTTTGTTCACTCAGCCTTGGTTGCGCCTTATTTTATGATAGAAAAAAATGGAGATGTAAAAGAGCTGCTTCCTATTTATATAGGAGCCGAAGCAACTGCTGCTCTTTTATCATCAATAATTTGGGGAAAGATTGCAGACAAAAGCGCAAAGTTAACACTTCAAATTTCAGGGGTACTCGCAATAATTTCATGCATTGGTTTGCTTACATTGCAAACGACGACGATTGTAACCTCTGCACTGTTGTTTTTCTTGTTATCGGTATCCCATGCTGGCGTAAGAACCGGACGGAAAACATATAGTTTAGATGTTAAAGAAGGCCATGAAAGAACAGAGCTGGTTGGCTTCTCAAACACGGCTATAGGTATGATTTTATTAGCATTCGGTGCACTTTACGCTGCATTAACCCCTGTTTTAACCTTTTCAGTGGTTTATATTATGGCTGGTATGCTGTTACTGGCAATTATCACTACTGTTATCTTACCTGACGAGAAGTAGAATGGTTTAGTCAAAGCATATCGCTGCCGAAGATATTTTGGCCATTCGTTTTCTTTTAGTATTTGCTTGGAACTTCCGCATAGATGAACCGTCTCCTGCCGCGACTGAAAACACGTTTTCGAAATCACTGATAATGTGATGCCAATGATGTTGGCATACACCAAGAGGTTTTACTTGTTGAATGGGGCTCGTTTGAGCGGCTGTCGAATAGGTGTCGCGCAACAGTTCGATTGACTGGTTGAGAAGATCGCAGTAGTCATTCAACGTTAAATCTAAGCCGCGAGTGTTTCTACATCGTTGGTGGCTCTTTAATGGCATTAACCCTTTTATTGTCTTGTTTTGTGAAATACTCGTGTTCAATCTTTTATTAATGCTTGTGTGATATGAGTCTTGTAAGCCCGTTGCGACCTTTGCGCGTATAGGGTTTAAGTCAACATATGCCATACATGACAGTAGAGCTTTTTCTGTTAGCAATGCTTGTGAACGGAAGCGACCTTCCCAAAATCTACCAGTACAATCGTCCTCTTCGTTTGCTTTTCTCGCAATATACTCGTTTAAATTTCTCATGAACCAGCTTATGTCGTAGAGCCTTTTTCTATACACATCAGCAGTACTTTTAACTGTCTCATACTCACTTTCGCTCAAGATCTCGCCCTTCATAAACTTTTGAGTAAGTACGGTTCCTTTGTGCATTTTATGCCATTGATGTAACACAGTTTGTAATGACCATGAGAGCGCTGCCTCTTTATTCACGCATAAAACGATATGGACATGGTTGCTCATAACAGCGTATGCACAAATATCTATCGCGAATACCCGGCTCAAAAATAACAGCCGTTGTTCTACCCACGATTTTCGATGCTCGTAACTAATTCTATTGTTTCGGTCGTACCCGCATAAGTAGCTACGGCGCACGCAGCGAGATATACAATGATAGTAGGGTGTATCTTTTAAACTAATGAGGGATTTTCTGCTTTGAGCCATGTTAGATAAATGCAAGGTAATTAGTCATTGTGTGACCTTAGCATTGTGAATATTCAGTTGTGACCTGACCGATGGACTTGTTTTGTTTTAGAAGAGACACCCAACGTAAGACTTTTCGCTGAAAAGTAATGAATATTTGAAGAGACATCCATTGCAAAGCGAACTAGCTGAGCGTGAAAGAATGTATTTTTGAGTTTGTGCCTATAAACTTATAAAGACACCCATTACATAAACGGTGATTTTACGTGAAACTTCACAATTAGGGTGGGTGTCTTTCTCAGAGGGTAGAGGGGGCGCATTGCCGCATCCCCCCATCAGTTTTTTATTTTGCTAGAAGCGCATTAGCTGCTTTCGACACGGGAGAGCGGCCTAAAAGTTCTGAAATGTAAGAAGACGCTTTTAACAATTTCGTCATGTCTATACCTGTTGATATACCCATACCGTTTAACATATATAGGACGTCTTCCGTTGCAACATTTCCACTTGCTCCTTTGGCATACGGGCAGCCTCCAAGTCCTGCAACAGCTGAATCAATTGATGAGATGCCGTATCCAAGGGCAGTGTATAAATTCACTAGCGCTTGTCCATAAGTATCATGAAAATGGGCGGCAACTTTGCTGACACTAATCTCTTTCAATACTTCATCTAATAGTAGTCTTGTAGACATTGGTGTGCCTACGCCGATAGTATCGCCAAGGGATACTTCGTAACACCCCATGTCAATAAGTTCCTTACTCACCTGTGTAACGGCACTAGGTGAAATTTCACCTTCATAAGGACACCCCATTACACATGAAACGTAGCCCCTCACTTTGATTTTGCTTTCGCTTGCCAGGTCAAACACAGCCTCGAAACGCTTTAAGCTCTCGCTTATAGAGCAGTTAATGTTCTTTTGTGAAAAGGACTCAGAGGCAGCACCGAATACTGCAACCTCTTTCGCACCCGCTTCAATGGCTGCTTCCAAGCCCTTAAGGTTGGGTGTCAATGCAGAATAATGAATCTTGTCTTCGGGGCTAAGCGCCTTAAAAACCGCATCCGAGTTTGCCATTTGGGGCACCCATTTGGGTGATACAAAGCTTCCTGCTTCGATACGGTTAAGGCCAGTTTTAGAAAGAAGTTGAATAAGTTCAATCTTTTGTTCGGCGCTTAAGGCCTGCTTTTCATTCTGAAGGCCATCTCGAGGACCTACTTCAACAATACTCACTTCTTTAGGAAACATCACATCAAACCTCGGCAGCTTCTTTAGTGGAGAACGCCAACAGTGTTGCGCCACCGTCAACTAGTTCACCGGGATTGAAAAAGAACTCTTCCACTGCACCATCGTGCGGGGCAATGATGCTGTGCTCCATTTTCATCGCTTCCATAACTAGTATAGGCTCCCCTTTTTTGACCAACACACCCTTTTCGACCAAATGCGCCACTATGGTTCCGTTCATCGGGGCACTGAAATTAGCGTCGCCATTATCATCGTTATCATCACCAAGAGATGCTGAGATTAGGCTGAACTTAGCATGGGTGTCTTTGTTGAAGAGTGTAAACACGCCATCATTATCTGAATACGTAAATGTTGATTTGTACCCATTAATTGTTGCATGCAAAGCACTATCTACCAGCTTGCCTTTAACGTTATAGGAATTGTCTCCAACAGATAGCTCCCAAGCATCTTCAGTTCCGTGACGCTGGTGTTTGACCCCAACATGCACTTCTTCTTGGTTGCAAAGCAAGGTGAGAATTTCTGTATGATTTGCGTTAGCGCGCCACGCACCGACGGTTGACCAAACAGATGGGGTTTTATCGCTTCTAGAAACTTTTCTATTTAAAAGTGAAAGCAATGCCATCACAGGAATATTTACTTGGGTGTCATCGCTAGCTGCATCCTCACTTGTCGCGCTAAACAACGAATCATGGTGTTTCTCCACAAACGTAGTTGTAAGCTCTGCGGCAACGAACGCAGGGTGTGTTGCGACACGCTTTAAGAAGTCGATGTTTGTGCTTACACCGTCAATATAGTAGTCACCCAATGCACTAATTAAGCGTTTGAGCGCTATCTCACGGTTCTCTCCCCAAACCACAAGCTTGGCAATCATTGGATCGTAAAAAACGCTTACCTCATCACCTTCAACAACACCTGTGTCAACGCGAACTACGTCGTTTTCTTTTGGCGTACGTAAAAGGCACAGCGTGCCGGTAGAAGGCAGAAATTCGTTGTTTGGATCTTCAGCATAAATGCGCGCTTCGAATGCGTGTCCTGTTAAGGTGAGTTCATTTTGTTCTTTGGGAAGGGGCTTTCCTTCGGCAATAGTTAATTGCCAGTGAACCAAGTCCTCTCGGGTGATCATTTCTGTCACAGGATGCTCTACTTGCAAGCGTGTATTCATTTCCATGAAGTAAAACGAATCGTCTTCATCAAGTAAAAACTCAACCGTTCCCGCACCTACGTAGTTAATGGCTTTCGCCGCGAGTATCGCCGCTTCACCCATTTTTTCTCTCACTGACTGAGACATATTGGGGGCAGGGGCTTCTTCAATAATCTTTTGGTGTCGGCGTTGAACCGAACAATCACGTTCAAAAAGGTATACGCCGTTACCATGGGTGTCACAGAAAACTTGAATTTCAACATGACGAGGGCGCGTCAGGTACTTTTCAACCAGCATGTGGTCGTCACCAAAGCTCGCCATAGATTCACGTTTGGCTGCATTTAATGCTTGAGAAAACTCTTTTTCACTCCACACTTGGCGCATGCCCTTACCGCCACCGCCAGCAGCGGCTTTTAATAGAACTGGGTATCCCATTTCATCGGCAGCGCCTTTTAATACCGCTTCACTTTGATCGTCGCCGTGATAGCCTGGAACCAAAGGAACACCAGCTTTTTCCATAATGTGTTTGGCGGCAGACTTAGAACCCATCGCTTCAATTGCAGATGCTGGTGGGCCTACAAAGATAATATTGTTTTTGGCGCATAGATTCGCAAACTCAGCATTTTCTGAGAGAAAGCCGTAGCCTGGGTGGATAGCGTCTACACCAAGCTCCTTTGCTTTTTCAATGATCAACTCGCCTCGTAAATAACTTTTCTTCGACGGAGATGGCCCTAGATAAACAGCTTCATCAGCCATTTGTACATGAAGGGCATTTTTGTCGGCGTCAGAGTAAACGGCGACTGTCTTTATACCTTGAGTGTTGGCTGTCTTTATAACGCGGCATGCAATTTCACCACGGTTTGCAATTAGTAATTTATTTATCATTCTTAACCTCCACCCATGAAGCACTGCGCTTTTCTAAAAAGGCTGACAGACCTTCTTGACCTTCTTCAGATGTCCTAACTTGTGCGATAAGTTTGCTCGTCTTTGTGAGAAGCGCATCGTTAATCTCTTGCGTAGACACCCATTGCACTAAGTCTTTTGCTTTCGCCACTGCTTGGGGGCCGTTTTTCAGTATGTTTGATAAAATATTGTCGATAGTGCTATCGAGTTCGTCTTCTGTTACTGATTCGCTCAAAAGTCCAAGTCGTCTTGCTCTGCGCGCAGAAAATACTTCAGCGGTCTGGAAGTAGCGTCGGCATACTCGTGCGCCCATTGCTTCAACAACGTAAGGGCTGATAGTTGCTGGAATAAGGCCAATTTTAACTTCACTTAAGCAAAATTTACTGAGCTTGCTTCCAATAGCAATATCGCAACATGCAATTAAACCAACAGCACCGCCAAAAGCTGCACCTTGTACTCTTGCTATCGTGGGCTTCGGCATTTTATAAAGCGTCTGCAGCATGGTTGCTAATGCAAGTGCATCACTTTCATTTTGCGCTTCGGTATAACTGGCCATTTTTTTCATCCAGTTAAGGTCGGCTCCTGCACTGAAACTTTTGCCTTCAGCTCTTAGGATTAGTGCCCTAACGCTTTTATCTTCCCCCGCTTTTTTAAAAACGCGAGTAAGCTCGTTTATCATTTCGTCGTCAAAGGCATTATGTTTTTCAGCTCTGTTTAAAGTAACAGTGGCAATGTTTCTTTCATCTACGCTGTAAATCACTGATTGTTCCATTACCTGCACTCCTACATTCTAAATATGCCAAATTGGGTGTCTTCGATAGGCTTGTTAAGCGCCGCTGAAAGCGATAGGCCAAGCACTAATCGAGTGTCCGCAGGGTCGATAACACCATCATCCCAAAGCCTTGCAGACGCATAGTATGGATGCCCTTGTTTTTCGTAAGTGTCGATGACAGGTTGTTTAAATGCCTTTTCCTCTTCTTGGGACCATGACTCGCCTGAGCGCTCTTTTTGGTCGCGCTTAACCTGGGCGAGAACGCCTGCAGCTTGTTCACCACCCATTACAGAGATTCGAGCGTTTGGCCACATGAAAAGGAAGCGTGGGTCATAGGCTCTGCCGCACATGCCATAGTTGCCTGCACCGAAACTGCCGCCGATAAGGACAGTAAGCTTTGGTACATTCGCACATGCTACAGCGGTTACCATTTTTGCACCGTGTTTTGCGATACCGCCGTGCTCGTATTGCTTACCGACCATAAAGCCTGTGATGTTTTGCAAAAATACGAGAGGGATTTTTCGCATGGCGCATAGTTCGACAAAATGCGCACCTTTAAGTGCGCTTTCACCGAAAAGTATGCCGTTGTTAGCCACAATGCCTACTGGGAAACCAAAAATGCGCGCAAAACCACAAACTAAGGTTGTGCCGTAAAGCGGTTTGAATTCATCAAAGTCTGAGTCATCCACAACACGCGCAATGATTTCTCTTACATCGTATGTCTGACGACTATCAGCAGGCACAATGCCGTATATTTCTTTGGTGTCGTAGCGTGGAGGTTTTACCTCGGCCACGTCCAGGCATTCTGGCTTCTTTCGGTTTAGTCTGGAGACAGCATTACGCGCTAATGAGAGCGCGTGGTGGTCGTTGTTGGCGAGATGGTCGGCAACGCCCGAAATTCGAGTATGAACGTCACCACCGCCAAGCTCTTCTGCGGTAACTACTTCACCTGTTGCAGCTTTAACAAGCGGTGGGCCGCCTAGAAAAATAGTCGCTTGTTCTTTTACGATAATGCTTTCATCAGCCATGGCGGGAACATAAGCACCGCCGGCTGTACAGGAACCCATTACTACCGCAATTTGAGGGATATTCTTAGCAGACATATTCGCTTGATTAAAAAAGATGCGACCAAAGTGCTCTCTATCTGGGAATACATCATCTTGGCGAGGTAAGTTAGCGCCACCTGAATCCACTAAGTAAATACAAGGTAGGTTATTTTGCTCTGCGATAGTCTGAGCGCGAAGGTGCTTTTTCACGGTAAGGGGGTAGTACGTCCCGCCTTTTACAGTAGCATCGTTAGCTACAATCATACACTCGATACCTGCAACAATACCGATACCGGCAACGACTCCGGCACAAGGTACATAGTCTTCATAGACTTCCCATGCTGCCAGTTGGCCTATTTCCAGAAAGGGCGTGTCTGGGTCAATCAGTGCGTTGATTCGGTCGCGAGGTAGAAGTTTTCCTCGAGACACGTGGCGCTCCGCCGCTTTTTCACCGCCACCTTGGCAAATTTGTTCGATTTTTTCGAGGAGATCATTTACCTGAGCCTGCATGTGTTCAGCATTTGCGATAAATGTTTCGGATTTAGTATTTATACTTGAGCGAAGAACGGGCATAACCCCTCCTTGTGTTGGGCCTAGGCGACGGCTGTCGCGTTAGCCACTAGTTAGCAAGATGATTAACAAGACACCCATGCTAAGCGCTTGCGCTGCGGTGGGTGTCTTTGCAATTCATTAGCCTATTAATAAAGTTCAGCGTTTCTAAATCTACTTTAAATAGAGTAGGGTGGGTGTCTTCCTAATTTCAATGACACAGGGAATGCCTGAGCTTTCCCTGTTTCAAACGAAGTTTGTTTCCACCCAGAACTCCGTATTACTTCGATTCGTTAAATAGCTCGCGGCCTATAAGCATTCGGCGAATTTCAGACGTTCCTGCGCCAATTTCATAAAGCTTGGCATCACGTAATAAGCGTCCCGTCGGGTATTCGTTGATGTAGCCATTACCACCAAGTAGCTGAATGGCATCTAATGCCATTTTGGTTGCCAGTTCCGCTGAGTAAAGAATAGCGCCAGCAGCATCTTTTCGCGTTGTTTCACCGCGATCGCATGATTGTGCAACGGTGTAGACATACGCGCGTGCGGCATTCATTTGCGTGTACATGTCAGCTACTTTGCCTTGTACTAGCTGGAATTGACCAATTGATTGACCAAACTGCTGACGGTCGTGAATGTAAGGTACTACGATATCCATGCACGACTGCATAATGCCTAGCGGGCCACCTGATAAAACAAGGCGCTCGTAATCTAGGCCACTCATAAGTACGCGAACACCTTCGCCTTCTTTGCCAAGAATGTTCTCAGCTGGTACTTCGCAATCTTCGAAAACTAATTCACAGGTATTAGAAGAGCGCATACCTAGTTTGTCGAGTTTCTGTGCGCGGCTAAAGCCAGGGAAATCGCGCTCTACGATAAACGCTGTGATCCCTCTTGGCCCTGCGTTAGGGTCGGTCTTAGCGTAGATAACAAATGTATGTGCATCAGGACCGTTCGTGATCCACATCTTGTTGCCGTTTAGAATGTATTTGTTGCCGCGTTTTTCAGCTTTTAACTTCATACTAACAACGTCTGAACCTGCATTGGGTTCACTCATTGCCAGTGCACCAATATGTTCACCGCTTACTAACTTAGGCAGATACTTTTCACGCTGGGCATCATTACCGTTTTTAAAGATCTGGTTAACACAAAGGTTCGAATGCGCGCCATAGCTCAAACCGATACCACCTGACGCGCGGCTAACTTCTTCCATTGCGATAGTATGCGCAAGGTAGCCCATATCAGAGCCACCATATTGCTCTGAAACAGTAACGCCCAATAGGCCCATATCACCAAGTTTTGTCCACAATTGGTTTGGGAATTGGTTGTCTGCGTCTGCTTGTTCAGCAAGAGGAGCAATCTCATTTTGTGCAAATTGATAGACCTGATCACGTAACATCTCGATGTCTTCGCCAAGTCCAAAATTTAAAGTAGGGTAGGAGGTGTTCATGCGATATTTCCTCGTTTGAGTTCTGCGAGTTCTTCACGGCAACGTGCTTCAACATCATCCAGTTCAGTCATTAACATCTGGATGTCTTCTAGCTGCTGTTTAAGCACCGCTCTTTTCTGTTCAGTCATTTCGAGCATGGCTTCTAACTGAATAGCCGAATTGGGGTTGGTGTCGTACATGTCGAACAGTGTTTTGACTTCAGCAAGGGAAAATCCTAGTCGTTTTCCTCGCAAGATCAGCTTTAAGCGCACTCTATCTTTGTTCAGATAAACGCGATTTTGTCCCGTTCTTGACGGTGACATTAGGCCTTGTTCTTCGTAAAAACGAATTGAACGAGGAGTAATGTCAAACTCTCGAGCGAGTTCGCCTATTGCATATGTTGTTTCGTCGTCGTACTTGCTCATTACACGTACCTTGTATTTCAGCGCTGTTTAACACCCTTGTTTTGACGTGGGTGTCTTTGTAATTAAATTCTCTGTAGTAGGTTGGGTGTCATTGCAATAGCACTATCGTTTTAAGGTAGATGGTTTTATATACCGCTATATTAAAACGTAGTGTTTGGTTGACACATACTTAGTACAGGTTTACGTTAACGTTAATTACATTTTACGTTAAGGTAAAGTAACATTTTGCTAACGTCAATTTTTCATGGTGAAGGCAAGACGTTGTAGCTGTTAGGGGTGTTTACTTTTGTATACATCTACGTAGCTTTCTTCACTTAACTCTATAATTTATATGAATTTTAAGGGCACGGTTATGAGTAACGAATCAGTAGTTATTGTCGCGGCTAAGCGCACACCAATGGGTGGTTTCAACGGTAATTTATCTTCGCTTGCTGCGACCAAACTTGGAGAAGTTGCGATTAAAGCAGCCTGTGAAGAGATGGATGTCTCTGTAATTGATGAAGTCATCATGGGGTGTGTATTACCTGCTGGTCTTGGTCAATCTCCGGCGAGACAAGCGTCACTGGGGGCGGAGCTTCCGCTAAGTGCAGGTGTGACAACTATCAACAAAGTATGCGGGTCGGGCTTAAAAGCGGTAATGATGGCCCACGACTTAATTAAAGCAGGCAGTGCGACAGCAGTCGTGGCAGGCGGGATGGAAAGCATGAGTAATGCGCCATATATGTTGCCTAAAGCTAGAACGGGATATCGTATGGGCCATGGCCAAGTACTTGATCATATGATGCTAGACGGTCTGGAAAATGCCTATGACGGCAAAGCAATGGGCTGCTTCGCACAGGATACTGCTGATGAAGAAAATATTTCTCGCGGTGAAATGGATGAGTTTGCTCTAAGCTCGCTTTCCAAGGCACATGAAGCAATAAACAGCGGAACTTTCGTCGATGAAATAGTACCCGTTACAGTTTCGTCTCGTAAGGGCGATACTGTTGTTGATACCGATGAAGGCCCAGGTTCCGCTCGCCCAGAAAAAATTCCAACACTAAGACCGGCTTTCAAAAAAGACGGTACAGTCACGGCTGCTAACTCAAGCTCAATCTCTGATGGTGCAGCGGCACTGGTTGTAATGAGCGAAAGCAAAGCAAATGAACTTGGTCTAGCACCGCTTGCGCGCGTGGTTGCTCACGCTACAAATTCTATTGAACCTGAAAACTTCACTGTTGCGCCTGTTGGCGCTATGGAAAAAGTGCTGGATAAAGCAGGTTGGACGAAAGAAGAAGTCGATCTTTTCGAAATTAACGAAGCCTTCGCCATGGTAACCATGTTGGCTGTCAAGAAGCTTGGATTAGATGAAAGTAAAGTAAACGTAAAAGGCGGCGCTTGTGCATTGGGTCACCCAATTGGAGCCTCTGGTGCACGCATTTTGGTAACACTACTTCACGCGCTTAAGCAACGCGGTGGTCGCAAAGGTATCGCATCTTTATGTATTGGTGGTGGTGAGGGTGTAGCGCTTGCCGTTGAAATGCTCTAAGCCGCTATAGCTATAGATGGCAAATATGTAAAATATTTAATCACGGAGCCTAATCACATTGATTTCGCTCTGTGGTTCAATATAAAGAAAAATACAAAAGCATGAAGACAGTGACTAACGTTATCAATTCTATAACCCTTGCGGTTGCCCTATCCACTATAACGCTTGTTACGAAAGTCCAAGCTGACTCATCGTTTTCAGTAAACTCGACTTACGTAGACACCCACGATAACAATGGCACTCACTACGAGGAATCACGTTCTTTATCGAGTACTGAAGACACCCACGATGACTTAACTCTGTCTGCGCTTCACGAAACTCAATCAACCGTTGATGTTTCTAACAACGCTGTTTCGGAAGACACCCACACTAACGAAGAAAAAAAGACTTCGGATGACACCCATGCCAACAGTGCCCACGCAAACAGTGAATCGTCAGCTATTTACCCCAAGAAAATAAGCCAGGTGCCTTATTCAGCGTTGGGTGTCTTGCCAACAAGCGCCCACGCAAACAGTGAATCGTCAGCTATTTACCCCAAGAAAATAAGCCAGGTGCCTTATTCAGCGTTGGGTGTCTTGCCAACAAGCGAAGCTGATGAACAATTCAGCTACGGCGATGACCCATTACAAACGATTTATACTTGGCACGGACGTTCGTCTACGAACGAAATGTATGCTGATAAAGCGTTAATATTTATTCACGGTGGGTGTTGGCTTAATGCCTACGGTTACGAACATGCGAAAGGGATGTATCATGCTTTAGCAGAGCTTGGGATGGGTGTCTACGTAACAGAGTATCGGCGCGTAGGTGATGAAGGCGGTGGCTGGCCCGGTAGTTTAGACGACGTGACACAAGCAATAAGTACAGCCTTAAAACGAATAGAGAACGAAGGGCGCTACACTAACATTTACATTGCGGGGCATTCTGCTGGTGGGCACTTAGCTCTGCTTGCTGCGCAACGTCTTTCTTCGTCATCCTTGAGCCTATCGCGCGCAAACATAAAACGGATTATCGGGTTAGCGGCAATTACGGACATCCAGTCCTATGCCATGGGACATAACAGCTGCCAGTCGGCTACAGCGAAATTCATGAATGGAACGCCTGAAGATGTTCCAACCGCATATCAAAGGGCGACACCACGCCCAACCCATGGCAGTTTGCCAATTACACTACTCCAAGGCGATGCTGATAGTATAGTGCCAGCGCGCCACGCTGTATTATCTGGAACCAACCCAAAAATAATTAAAAATGGTGGCCATTTCGATTGGCTTCACCCTGAATCAACATCCTTTGATGCTTTACTTGAGGTTATTAGTGAACATGATGAATAAGGTTTTTTCAGCTGAACAACTTGATATTAAAGATCCACTCCGTGACAAGGCGCAGGCGTTTTCGCTTCCCGCTAATACGGTCTATTTAGACGGGAATTCGCTAGGACCTCTTCCTAAGGCTGCGAAACAGCGAGCTGACGAAGTTGTCAATGAACAGTGGGGAAAGGGGCTCATTACAAGCTGGAACAAGCATCAGTGGATCCATCTACCTCAAATAGTGGGTGATAAGATTGGCGGCCTGATTGGCGCTAAAAGTGGCCAAGTTATTTGTTGTGACTCCATTTCTATTAATCTGTTTAAAGTATTAAGTGCGGCGTTGAAAATGCACCCAAGTCGCAAGGTAATAGCGACGACCCGCGATAATTTTCCTACCGACATTTACATGGTGCAAGGCCTGCTTGACTTACTAGGCAGCGATTACAGTATTCGCTATGTTGACGAAGCATGTATTGGATCACAGCTAACTGATGATATTGCCGTACTGATGCTGACACAGGTAAATTTCAGAAGTGGCAACAAACTCGATATGCAAACCATTACCGAGCAAGCCCATCAAAGGGGCATTTTAACTTTGTGGGATTTAGCGCACAGTGCTGGAGTATTTCCTGTTAGCCTAGACGAATGTAATGTGGACTTTGCAGTCGGCTGTACCTACAAATATCTAAATGGCGGCCCTGGCGCGCCAGCATTTATCTATGTCGCTAAACGACATCAAGCACAGTATCAACAACCTTTGTCTGGTTGGATGGGGCATAGCTCGCCTTTCTCATTTTCTCCTGATTACGCTGGCGACAATTCCGTGAAGCAAAACTTGTGCGGTACGCCAGGAATTATTGGAATGAGCATTTTAGATGCGGCATTAGACGTATTTGAAGATGTATCACTTAAAGCTATTGATGAAAAATCCAAAAAGCTACAGGCATTTTTCATCGCTGAAGCCAAGCGCGCAGGCCTTCTGGACAAGTTTTCCATTGTAAGCCCCAGCATTGATAACCGAGGTAGTCAGCTTGCTTTCGCGCACGACCACGCTTACGCCATTTGCCAAGCGTGGATCGCTGAGGGGGTGATTGCAGATTTCCGTGCACCAAATATTCTGCGAATAGGTTTTGCGCCACTGTATTTAAGTTTCGTCGATATTGAAAAAGCGGTGGCAAGCCTTACCGAAATTATGAATGAAAAGCGCTATGAAAACGATGAGTTTCAGCAAAGACAGAGCGTTACCTAGCTGAAAAGCGAGATTATCAGCTAAATAATTGCAATTTTTGAATTTACGCTTAATACTTCGCGGTTGTCATCGATATCTTCACATGTTTTGGGTGTGCAGTTGAAAAAAATAAGAAAATATCTGCTTTGTACCATGTTGTTTGTAGGAGCGAGTTGTTTTAGCGCGCTCCTACAAGCAGAAGATGGTCAAAAGGCGGCATCTGAACAATCTAATAATGTAACGTACTGTATAGATCCTAACTGGGCGCCTTACGAAGCAATCAGAAACGGTATCCATGTGGGGGTTTCTGCTCAGTATATGCAACTGATTGCTGAACTATCTGAATTAACGTTTACCCTAGTGCCCACTGAGAGCTGGCAACAGAGCCTAGAGTACGTTCAGCAGGGGAAATGCCAAGTTATCCCCATGCTAAATACTTCAGACTATCGAAAGCAGTTCCTCGACTTTAGCGTGCCGTATTTTGAAGCGCCCAATGTACTGGTGGCTAAGTCTGGAATGCCAATGATACAAGGCTATGCTGGAGTGGGAAATCGAGTAGTAGGGATTGTTCAGGGTTATCGCCAAGTTGAATATATTTCACGTCACTATCCGGGGTTACGTTTAAAGCTTATTCCGTCTGAAGAAGAAGGGCTAAAGCAGCTGGCGAATGATGAGTTTGATGTAATGGTGGGCTCATTAATGAGCGTGAATATGCACATCAATAATTTGAAGCTTAAAGACCTCAATATTGTTGGTTACGCCGAGCCCTTCGACTCATTAGCTTTTGGTGTGAACAAAACCTATGGCCACCTGGTGGACAAGCTTAACTTTGCCATTGAGCGTATTCCAGAAACGCGAAAGGTAGAAATTTATAAGCAGTGGAATAATGTCCAAGTTCGCTATAGTCGTAACTATGTCGTTATAGTTTTGAGCACCGCAGTTGTCATTTTAGTTTTCTTGCTTTTTACTTTTAGAAATAGAAACGTTAGCGGCTACAAGCGCATAATTAGCCAGAAAAACGAGGAAATAGGTGCGTTACAAGCAACCTTGTTAGAAAAGAACAAGACCCTTGCTTTCTTGTCTGCTCACGACACAGTAACAGGGCTATATAACCGCAACCATATGATCCAGCGCGCTGAAGAAGAAATCTCACGTTTCCATCGGTTTCACACTACGGCTTCGTTAATTGTTATCGAACTAACCCCTGTAAGTGATGACAGAGATTCAATTGAGCCCTCGGCTAAAGAAGAGGCGCTAAAAGCCGTGGCAACGAATTGTCTAAATACCGTTCGAGAAGTCGATGTTGTTTCGCGTTTTAGCGGTGAACAGTTCATTATCTTGTGCCCTCAAACCGAGTTAAACGCAGCTAAAAACCTTGCAGACAGATTGTTAGACTGCATTTCTACCCATCACTCGCTTGTCGAGAGTTTTAAAACGGCCATGGGTTTATCTGAACTCAGGGAGTCTGAGGAATTCACAGAGTGGTTTGAACGCACCATGAAGGCACTGTACCAGTCAAAGCGCCAAGGGTATGGCAACGTAACTGTGGCACAGTAACTTCAGTGAACTAGTTCGGTTAAATTAATGGGTCGTAGTGCCATTGGTGCGAATCGTAACGAATTTGTGCCCTGTCGTATTCTCGCTCAGAACGCCAGTTACGATTATTAAGCTTCGCCGAGACCCCGGGATAAAGACGTTTGTTCGCGATAAGTTTTATATCAGACTGGTAGTTTTCTTTTGCTGCTTTGACGTCGTTGGCTTTGTTTTCAAGCCACTCCAGCAATGCGCTCTCATTGTTAAAAAGCTCTAAGGCTTCAGCTACTTTACGTTGAAGCTCTTTAGGCACTTTCTTACCTTGAATAAGGTTAATCTTTTCTTTGTGTTTTAGATTGTTTTCGCGAATTTGCTTCAACAATTCATCTAAAGAGTCTTTGCGCTCTAACAATTGGTTAAAACCCGGGCTAAAATCAACTTTCAACGTACTGCCAGATACAGCGCCTAAAGTGCCAGCTTCAACGCGATCTTGGCTAATAATGTCACAAGCAAATAGATTTCCCATGGGCTTATCAATTTGTCCAACTATGACTGCGCCGCCGCAACGCAGGCGACTATACGCCAACTGACGACCAACGGTAATATTACCGCTACATTGAATATCAATGCCTTGACCGTGTTGAACGTGGATACTGCCGGCTGCGACTAGTTGGCATTGGAATTCACCTTGGGTATCGTTAACTTTACCCATCGCGCCTTCGGTAATGATGATGTCGCCGCCAGACTCGATATACGCCGACTCCACAAAGCCGTTAATGGTTACATCTCCAGCGGCCTTGATCTGCATTTTCTCTGTAACATCGCCGTTTACCAATACTGCACCTTCGTAATTCACGTGCCCAGAGCCAACGTTCACGCCGCTACAAATGAAGGTATCGTCAATGTTCATTATCTGGTCTCGGTATTTCGGCATACCAGAAATTGCAGACATTAATAAATTGGCGTCGCTGTCGGACACCACGGTGCCGCTGCCCATTTTAAAGTTAACCCATTCGCCCGCAACGGCTGGAATTTTATTCCCTTTGATATCGAAGCCAGAACGGCCCTGAGTTGGCTCGGTTCTTCTCAGCACAGGCGTGTTCACTTTAACGCAAATAACTTCGCCTAAATTACGCATGTCCACGCGCTCGCCATCACCCGTCTGGGGTTTTAACACCCTTTCAAGTGCATTTGGTACCAGGGGAATAAACTTTGAGTTTTTGCCATTTCTAGCTGGTAGGCCCTTCGCGACAATTTGTTCTAGTACTGTGCCTGGAGGAGACTGCCTTGCTTGGGTAAGCATAGATTCAATGGTTTTGGTGCTTAAGCCACGAATGATTCTGTTTTTTACTGCTAGAGATTTAACGGTACTTAATGAGGGAAGTTTACCGCCATAGGGTGTGGTCAGCACAAGGTTCGCCTGCATCCCATCCTCGGAAATGCGAAATTCAATTTCAGCATTTTTGCGCTCGCCAACACGTTCCTGAACAACAGTGCTATCACCCGTCTTAAAATAATGATTAGCCGTATCACAGGCCGACTTTAACGCTTTTTCAGAAACATACAGCCGCTTAGTTTCTCCGCTCTCTAATTGCTTTCTTATTTCCCTACTATCAACTTCTGACGTGAAATCAGAAGGATTTAACTGTAAGTTAATGTAGGTTCTTGATTTGTCGAAGCTTATTGTTACGCCATTCATAACTTCTTTATTCCCTTGCGCACGTGTATTCTTTTTATCGGCGGCATCTATCGATTACTTGACGTTGACTTGTTCTCGGCCTGTCTATTTTTTTCATCTACTAATTTAAGGCGTTCTAAAACGCCCGTCAAAGGTTTTCGGCATATTGGTAAAGTGCGCGTAATATGGCCTGCTTCTCAGGATTGTCGCTGTGTTCATGCGCCAGTGATTCCAACCGCATCATATAGTTTTCTAATGTGATTGAGCCGTGAAAAGCTGAATCAGTCAGGCGAGCTTGGCGATGATGCTGCCACCTGGTCATTTCATCTGCGGTCAGCGTATTAGGATAATTTCTAGCGCGGTATCGAAATAGCTGCTTTCTGAGCCCTTCGTGCTGTGTTTTTTCACTCAGAGTGGCTAAATCATCGGGCTGTGCTTCAATTACACGCTCACACCACCTTCTGTCTTCGTCATTAAGAAACCCACCACTATATAGCGCGTGATCTATATCCAGTTCACCACTTTGAATGTCGTCATCATAGACATCTACGATTTTAGTGGCCAGTTCGGGCATACTGGCAAGTACTTTGTAATTGTCTAAGCAGCGCTCGCGATCCAGTCCTAGTCGTGCGGCATTGTCTTCTGTCATTGCTTTAGCTGTGGTAATAAACGGCGAGCGGTTGACGTGAATGAGCTTGAGCCCCGGTCTTTCTAGCACATCGTCAAATGTATCTGACGGGGCATAAAGCGCCTGTCTAATCTCTTCTGGTGTGTCGTTCATTAAACTGTCAATGTCATGCGATAAATCAATAGCGATAAATGCATTGTTGTTGGTTGGGTGCTTTGCCACAGGCATAACCCAAGTACAACAGCCTTGAGAGGCTGGGAGTTTAGACGAGATATGAAGCAATACCGATGGTTTAGTGAGATCAATTTGCTGCATAACTGTGTGTTTACTGCGTAACGACAGCGCATAATCGAAAAGGCGAGGCTGCTTTTCTTTTATCAGTTTAGCAAGGGCTATTGTGGCGTAGACGTCACTCAAAGCATCGTGAGCGTTTTCGTGGCCAATGTTATTAGCAGCAGTTAACGCCTCAAGTTTAAAGCTTGGTGCACCATCTTCTCGGCGTGGCCAATTAATACCATCGGGTCTCAGTGCATAGCACGCTCGCGCTAAATCGATTATATCCCAACGGCTATTGCCATTTCGCCATTCACGTGAATATGGGTCGTAAAAGTTTCTATAAAACAGGTAGCGGGAAACCTCATCGTCGAATCGGATACTATTAAAGCCCACACTACAGGTATTTGGCGTCGACATTTCCTGATAAATTCGCGCGGCGAAATCAGCTTCGTTAGAACCGTCGCGAATGGTTTGCTGCGGTGTTATGCCGGTCACCAAACACGCTTCTGGATGTGGTAAATAATCATTCGCAATGGCGCTCATGATATTTATGGGTTTACCAATCACATTTAAATCCATATCAGTTCTTACTGCAGCGAATTGGCAGGGGAGATCTTTTTGTGGGCTGGTGCCAAAGGTTTCAAAATCGTGCCACAAAAATGTAGGTGCGTGCATAACCACTATTGCGATGTTAGAGAAATATTGATGGCAGTGTACACCGCGAGAAATTGAATACCAAATGCTGGCGTTAATATGAACAGTGATTTATTTGTTAGCCATCGGCAAGACTTAAAAAAACGCGTTAATTATTGTCTTTTTTTGAGTATTTTGCGTTTTGATGTATCGCGCGAAACTTGCGCATTAACAAAATGATGACTAGCTTTAAGTTATCAAAATTTATACGGATATTGCCTGTTTGTCGTTCCTTAAATCCAGTTCATCCATCAGTGAAGCTAAGAGTACTTTAGGCTTAGCGTTAGTACTTGCAACAGTGCTTGTTGTACTTGTTGTTGGTTTGTTCGAAAGTAATATCAAAGCGACGGCTGAATCTCAAACTTTCACGGCATTAGAAGAGAGTGCCGCCAGTGCTGAAAATGCTGCAAACTCTCAGGTGAGAAAGTATATCAATGCGCTTAACTTTCTACATCAGACACCACCCATAAGCGGCATCGTCCGCGCGACTGAAAATGAAAATCTAGACCCCAAAGACGGTACGACGTTGGAACAGTGGAAGCAGCGACTAGAAACGATTTTCGTTGCTTTTATCGAAAATAACGAAGAAGTCGATCAATTAAGGATCATTCAAGCCAATGAGGATGGAAATGAGTTTATTCGAGTGGAAAGAAACGGGGAAAGTGTTTTAGTAGTTAAGGGCAACGATTTACAACCTAAAGCAGCGAGAAGTTACTTCATAGAGAGTGTTAAGCGCAATAAGGGCGAGTTTTATATTTCAGATATCAATTTGAATCGTGAATATGGGAAGCTCGAGTTTCCTTATAAAAGCGTTATTCGCCTTTCTCTTCCAATCTTCAGCAGCTCTGGTGAGCGTTATGGTTTTATAATCATGAACGTAAACGCCCAGTTTCTACTGTCGCAAATGGAACAAACGCTTGTCGGCAATCAATTGCTATTTGTTACCGACAGTGAAGGCTTTTTTGTCAGTCATCCAGACAGTGATAAGTCCTTCTCCAGAGATTTAAATCCTACGGTGAATTGGGCGAGCGAATTCGAAAGCCCTTCGAAAATAGGTAGGGCTAAAATTAAACAGACCGCACAGACAAACTCATCTTTGTATACGGTCACTCGTGCTTTTACGATAAATGGAAATCAGCAAACCGCCCCGTTTTTTCTTCATACGGCATTGTCTCAGTCAGAAGTGGCAGCCCTTATCAATGAGAAGAGGATTAGCGTTTACAGTGTAATTGGGGTAGTTACGCTAATTTTTGTAAGCGTTTTACTCTTCGTACACCGAAGTAACAGTAAAAACATTGAGCTGGCTAAGGTGCGCGGTGAGTCCGTTGCTATTATCGCTATATCTAAAGATGCGATTTTTAGCGTAGATTCTGCTGGCGTGGTGAAAAGTTGGAATATGGCAGCCGAGTCACTTTTTGGGATCCCAAGCCAGCTTATTTTAAATCATCACTATTCGTCATTTGAGGAGCTTTCTCTATTAGGGCTTGAATCGGTTCTCACCAAAGGCGGAAAGCAAAGTACCTTTACAACCCCTTACACCGATGACGAAAAAGAAGAGCACACGCTACTTATAACCGCATCTACCATTTGGGGTGAACAGTCACAGTTTTCAGGCGTTGCTGTTGTAATTAGAGATGTGACCGACGAACGCAAGGCAAAAGACGCAATAGAAAGGGTAAACCTGAAGCTTGAAGAAAAAGTGGTAAGCAGGACGAAAGAACTTGTTGAAGCGACGCAAGAGGCGCGAAAAGCGAGCAGTGTTAAAAGCTCTTTTATTTCTAATATTAGCCATGAAATGAGAACACCGTTAAACGGGGTAGTTGGCTCCTTGGCGCTACTTAAGCGTCAGCCCCTTAATGAAAAAGCTGAACAGCTTGTTTCCATGATGGAAATTAGCTGCAACAATCTCAGTGTGCTGATTAACGACGTTCTCGACTTGTCTAAAATTGAAGCGGGCAAGCTTGATATTAATAATCAATATTTTGATCCGCTTGCACTTATCGAGTCTATCGCCAAGGTCTTTGCCGTTAAGGCAGCTTCTAAAGGACTACAGCTTCTTGTTGATACAACAGGTCTTCCCCCGGTGGAAATAAACTCAGATCCACACAGAATCAACCAAATTCTTAGTAATTTATTGAACAATGCTATTAAATTCACTGAAGAAGGGCATATAAAGCTACAAGCATCGTTAAGTGATGTAGATGCGGGGACACAACAGCTTCATTTCAGCGTATGTGACACGGGCGTAGGGATAGCACAAGAAAATCAGCCCAAACTGTTTACCGCGTTTACGCAGGCTGATGCATCTGTTGCTACCCAATACGGAGGTACCGGACTTGGCTTGTCTATCTGCAAGCAATTGAGCCAGCTTATGGGAGGAGACATTACGTTCAATTCTGAAGTTGACATAGGCAGCACCTTCTCATTTTTCGTTACTCTTCCTGAAACAACTTACGACAGCGCGTTCGAGCATAAAATGGCGGTGGAAAACGAAAGTATGCTGCTTAACGGGATCACAATCGGTGTTTCTGCAAGTTATCCACCTTTAGAGGAAAACATCTGTTGTTTAGCCTTACACGTCGGTGCAGAGCCGCAAGTATTAGGTAAGCATTCTGAGTTAGGAACAGTACCTTGGACGCAATTAAATGCCATTATTGTGGACGAGGCCAGTTCACTCATTCGTGAGCTAGATGATATATGGCAGGCACAAGCTGCAACTAAAGACGCTGGTACGTTACCTGTGGTTTATATTCTTCAAAAACTAGAAGGGACACCTTTCCACTTTAATCACCTTGTGCCGCTTTACTTGCCAAAGCCATTATTCAGGTCGAGTTTTGCAATTGTCCAACAAGGGTTAGACGCTGCGCTGTCGGGATATACATTAAACCAATCAGATATCTCATCAGGTAAAGGGAAAGCTGAGGACATCTCAGACGGTGAAGAGGCAGCAGACGATACTGAGCAGCAATTGTCTATTGAGAATGCCAACTTATTGATAGTTGACGACAATATGATCAATCGCGAGGTGGCGAAGGGAGTGCTGGAAAGTTTACCTGTTAAATTGTTTACCTGCAGCGATGGTGAGGAAGTTGTGGCGTTCTTGACGAAATGTGAAAGCAAAGGCCGCAGAATTCACAGCATATTGATGGATTGTCAGATGCCTAATATGAATGGTTATGACGCTACCCGAGCCATACGAGAAGGTAAGGCAGGAGCGATGCACAAAGATGTACCTATAATTGCCATGACAGCCAATGCCATGCTCGGCGAAAAAGAGAAATGTTTAGAGGCAGGTATGGACGACTTTGCGACAAAGCCTGTCATGGCCGATGTACTTATTCCTAAAGTGAAACAATGGTTAGTACATCAAATAACGGCATTAGCAAGTGCAGAGCTTAACGATACTGATACGAGGTCAGGTACCGGAATCACTGTCAGCGAACCTCCACTGGTTGACAGTTTGTTGAGTGCCATCTCAAAAGAAATGGACTGCGACACGCTATCGCATTCAAGAACAGAGGCTCAGTCAAGTAAAGAGTCTGAAGTAGAAATAGCCCCCACGTTACAGAATGCGAAAATAGCTAATGATATCGCCGCTCGCGAGGGCTCGGAGAAGGAGGCTGAAATTGATAACGTCAGTAAAACTCAAGTTGATGAAAACAATTCAGAGGAGCTTGATGGATGTTGGGAAAAAGACGATGCCATTGCTCGGATAATGGGCGATAAAGCGCTATTTTCCCGTGTGTGCGAGCTGTATTCCAGAAGCGCGCCTGACAAGCTTAAATTACTTCAGCAGGCTGTTGATAGTCGAGACTTCGAAAAGGTTCAGGTGCTTTCATTGAAGCTCAAAGGTATGTCTGCAGATATTGGTGCCGTACAGTTACAACGAGACTTTGAGAGCTTATGGGAATTGTCAAAGGCGAAAAAGTGGGAAGACGCTGAAGCGCTACTCCCTTCCATCACCGATGATCTTAATACTTTCTTAGAGATCCTCGAGGTAGCCTAGCCTACCTAAGCTAATTGTGTCATCTTACGTCTAAGGTCGCGTAAAAATCGCATCAACAGAGCGCGTTGAATTGATTCTAGAAATCTGTACTCAAACCATCTCACAGATTATGCGCGCACGTAAAACGTAGCTATTAGGAGTAAAGCTTTTGAACCCATCTCGTATTTTTCGCCAGCCCAATAAAGTTCGACATGCACTGTATGCAATAGGCGCGCTTGCTGCATCGTTTGCCATTACGAGTGTTCCCGCATTAGCGGATGATTCCAAACAATTAGGAAAAACACCCGTAGCTATCGCTATTCATGGCGGTGCAGGAACCATTTTAAAATCATCGATGACGCCAGAAAAAGAAGCGGACTACAAAAGCGTATTAACCCAAGCGGTGCAGCATGGCTACGCCTTGTTGCAGAAAGGCGAAAAAGGTGAAGTGGCGGTAGTAGAAACCATCAAAATTCTTGAAAGCTCGCCGTTATTTAATGCTGGCATCGGTGCGGTATATACCTTCGACGGTGAGCACGAGCTTGATGCGTCGATAATGCACGGCGGCAGTAAAAATGCAGGTGCTGTTGCGGGGGTGAAAACAATAAGAAGCCCAATAGAGGCTGCGTTATTGGTAATGAATGAATCTCCACACGTTATGCTTTCAGGGAGAGGCGCTGAAGATTACGCAAAAGAAAATGGCCTTGAACAGGTAGACAACACCGTTTTTGATACCGAGTTTCGCAAGCAAGCTTTAGATAAAGCGAAAGCACGTATGCAGCAGGTATCGAGTGGTTACGGTTCGCAGCAAGGCAATGAGCGCTTTGGCACTGTTGGAGCCGTAGTATTGGATCAAGGAGGCAACATTGTCGCGGGAACATCCACTGGCGGAATGACGGCTAAACGGTACGGACGTATTGGAGACTCGCCTGTTATTGGAGCGGGGACCTATGCCGACAATGAAAGCTGCGCGGTATCGGCAACAGGACATGGTGAATATTTTATTCGATACAACGTGGCAGCAGATATTTGTGCGCGAATGAAGTACCAGGGTTTAACGTTAAATGACGCTGCGAACACTGTAGTTAACGACGTACTTGTTAAAGCCGGTGGCGATGGTGGTGTGATTGCTATTGACGCTAAAGGTAACGTCGCTATGCCTTTCAATTCTGCGGGTATGTACCGCGCTAGTGTTGACATAAATGGTAAAGTTAAAGTGGCAATTTACAAGGACTGATCACTGAAAAACTATTTGTTATTTTAATGTTAAATGTGCTGGCTTGTATGTAACGAAACGTCTAATCTTAAAGTGTGGGGGAAAATTGCTTTCACATGTGGTTAAAAATAATTGAAGTGCCGTAACGCCAATTAAGTCGCAGTATCGGTCACATTAGGCGCCACGGCTGGAGAATTGAAAATGGAATCGTTGCAAGTCAGTGATTATATGAATACTCACCCAGTGAAGCTTAATGTCGATATGCCCGTTGCGCAGGCTGTCGAAGTGTTATTAGCCAGTGGGCAGAGTGGTGGTCCGGTACTCGATAGCAAAGGTAGAGTGGTGGGCTTTTTGTCTGAGCAAGACTGTATCGCTCAAATGATTGCGTCAAGCTACTATCGCGAACAAATTTGTAGAGTAGGGGAAATCATGAAAACCCCTGTGATTTCTATCAAACCTTATATGTCGGTAATAGAGTTAGCGCAGTTGCTGTTAAAGGAAAAGCCGAGAGTTTACCCCATTGTTGATGATGACGGGGTACTGTTAGGCTCAATTAATCGAACGGCAGTGCTACGGGCTATTGATGTTCAATTAAATGATGGATACCAGCGCGCGGGCTAGACTAACGCACTTTAATTTAGCTTGGTAGGATTTAGCGCTGCAGGTAGCGTAATGAATGAAGGTGCGGCGCTGGGTTAGAAAGGCCAGAAGCTGGTGCGGCACCATGCATTTATCATATACCAGAAAGGAGGCGTTAACTTGCTTAACGCCTCCTTCTTATTTACTTTTCGTATTATTTGTTACATGTGTGAGTGGCGTTCACGCTTGGCGCTCGCTAATTTTCTGATCGCATCTTTAAGTGAAGCACCAGCAACTAGCTTAAAGTTTTGGGTCTCGCTAGGCATGACGTTTCTTCCATCTTGTACTACCCAAAGCCCTTCGGTGAACCTTCCTCCCAAGTTAGCGTTGGTTACATCAAGCCCATCTGTTTCAGACACGCCGTCAATTTGCGCGGCTTTATCTGCCGTTATTTGAACAAGCCCCATAAGTTCCAAGACTTCAGGGTTTTCAGTGTGTACGTGATAGATAGCATAGCTGTTATTACCCTGACTAGATGCGATTAGGTATGTTTGTGCATCTACATTAAACAGAGCCAAACCTTCTACATCAGCTTCTACCGGGGCTTCTATCTCAGCGATGAACTGAGGCTGATTGCTGTTTGAAGTAATATCCAAGGCCCAAATCCCAGCACCTTCCTCACCTAAGTATGCCGTGTTCGTTTTAGTATCCACAACACATCCTTCTGGCTGTGAGGGCAGTGAAAAGGACTGTGTTAAGTGTCCATCAATAGTTTTGTCTGGGGCGATAGACACGCTATATCGTTCGAAGCGACCACTGGTGTCGTTAGCAAATACATGAGCTATTCCGCCTGACACAAACAGACACATGCCGTATATATCATTGAGTGTAGTGCTTATGTGGCCAAGCTGAGTCATATGGCCGCGTTTATCTATTTCAAATACAGACAAACTGTTATTCGACCGGTTTGATGCCACTGCGATATCGATAAGTGGCGTATCGCTTTGCTGTGCTTTGATTTGTGCCACAGACACATTGTATCCCACATCAACGTTATTCACTCTGCCAACAGGAAGGCTTTGCACTAGCTTGCCAGCTAAGTCATAGCTATTTAATGCGCCTTTTTTGTCGGTGCCGATTATGCGGCTTTGTGAAGCGCTGTGCGAGTTAACCCAAATGGCAGGGTCGTCAGCGGAGTCGCCATGATTTTCCACTGGGTCAGTTTCAACATCGGGTTTAACCTTGATAGTTAGGTTTGCATGTTGGGACGCGCTGTTATCTGTATACGCCTTCTCCATGTAATTTTCTTTTAGCGAGGTAGCTTTAAAATCGGTACTGCATTGTCGATTAAGTATAGCTGCGCTTAGTTTTGAAGGAAGCTCGGCAGTAAACATGTCGCCTGATTCGTCATCGTCAACAACAAAAGAAATGTGTGTGCCTTCTTCACTTAACAACAGGTGAACAAATTCAGGCTGAATAAAAGTAGACTTGTTGGTTGCTTTCAACTGGCGATCTGCTGAGTTACTTTCGTTCGCAGTATTCATTAGCGAGACAAATTGCGTAAGACATGGCGTTTTAAGCCATACCCCGCTGGCATCCGGACTCACCCAGGCAGCGATATCCACGCCATCTACCGTCGTTGAAGATAGGGTGGCTACACCTTCAATGGCAACATCTTGATCGTGAAAAATAAGGTTTTTTGCTAGCTCACTTTCAATATCGGTGTCTAATTGCCACACACCGGCAAATTCGTCAGCAAGGTATAGCGTTTCGGTATTGGCATTTATCGCGCAACTTTTAATGCCTGGACCTATCGCAAAGTCTCTAAGCGATAAAAAGCGCCCGTCATGAAATTCATACTGATTCAGTGTGCCTGTCGCATCGATATTAACAATTTGCAGTTCGCCAGCGCTTGATGTTGTAGCACAAATGGCTTCAGAACCATTGGTCAACTGGGTTTGCGGTTGACCAACCTCAAGAGACGCGGCGTTAATGCGATACACCTCTATGTACTGGGTGTTGTTATTGAACACTACTAAAGACACCCATTGTTTTGAATTAGATTCCACAACTTCGGCACGTGCTAAGGTGTAATGTCCCGCAATGAAGTGCTTTTTTCCTTCAGAGTTACTTAGTGAAATACCCTTATGTTCGTTAACATTAATGTTGATAGCGTGGGTGTCATCGTAAACTTTATGTTTGTTGTTGGCGCGGGCGTCCTTGCTAGTGTTGTTAGTATGGGTGTCTTTGTAAGCGTCTTTGTAAGCGCTTTGGGTGTTAGAATGGTCGGCGTGCGTTTGGTAGTGCAGAGTCAGGATTAGACCATTTTTTAGCTTTGTTAGCGGTAATGCGATGTCTTGGCTTTCTGCTTTTACTAGCTGGCTTTCGCTGTGCGCTAACTTGATATTTGCATGGGTATCTGCGCTGGTATTGGTATCGTGAGAGGCTGCGCAACTGAACAACGTCAAAAGTGCGCTTGAAAGTGCCGCTGTGGTAATTGTGGTTTTAAAAACTGTTTTGGTGTGACGCTGATTGGTCATTGTTGTTATTGTCCTGAAACTTACTGAGATCAAACCATGCATGGCGCATCGACTAAAACATGGCTTACAGATTATTAAGAGCAGGCTTGAAGGCCATACTACCTACGGCCTTCAAACCCGATAATTAACTTTCGATATACCTGCCTAGTTAAGCTGCCAAGTAAAGCCAAGTTCGAACGTGCGGCCGTATTCTTCATACTGCGCGTTTTGGTTGCGCGTATCGAAATAGTTGTAGAAAGGTTCGTCACCTAAGTTGATGCCGTTGAAATACACCTGCATGCTGTCGTTGATGTAGTAGCGCGCCATGAAATCAACCTGTACGTGGTCGTCTTCAAATCTGAGCATGTCACCATCAATCTCTTCGAAATTGTCGCTTTTATAGGTGGTGGCTAGACGTACACTGAAGTCATTCGCTTCGTACCCAATGGTGATGTTGCCAATACGGTCTGATTGATTTGGTAACTGGGTTTCAAATTTTTCGCCATCTAAGAAGGTAGTCGCTTCAGAATCAGTAAAAGTAGCATTGGCGGAAACAATAAAACCGTTATTGAAAGCTTTCACCCAAGAAAGTTCTAAGCCGGTTAAATCGGCAGAGTCGCCGTTAATTGGCTGTATGACCTCTTCAAAACCTTCCCAACCGGTTGTACCTGCAACATCAGCGTACACAACGAAGTTATCGATATTCTTGTAGAACAGCCCTGCTGAAATTACACCGATGTCACCAGGATAGTATTCAATCGACAAATCAACGTTTTGTGCTTCGTAAGGCTGAAGGTCAGGGTTACCAACTTCCGCCTCTCGTTCAGTTACAAATACGCCATCATCTTCTTCTGTTTTACTCTCGATGATTTGAAATGCCGCTACATCTTCAAATTTTGGCCTTGAAATAGTTTGGGTGTAGGCAGCGCGAAGCTGAAGTTTATCTGAAACAGTGTATCTGGCATTTACACTGGGTAACCAATGATCGTAGTCGCGCTCTGCTTCCCATGGCGTATTTACCACTTCTTCCACGTCGGTTTCTTCGTTTTCTACAAGCTCTACTCGCATACCCGATGTAGAAAAGTTAGTACGTTCATAGCGTACGCCTGCTACCAAATGAAGTTTATTTATATCTACGCTGCCCATGATATAAGCGGCAAAAATATCCTCTTCATTCACATAGGTCGCGCCACGAGATTCTACTTCAGAATTTAGGCTGTCTAATTCCAAGCTCTTACGGTTTTCGTTAAAGTAGTTACGCATTTCACTTCGATTAAGCCCAGGCCCAAAGTTATCAAGAGAGTAATCTGGACTGGCAGCTCCAAATTGCGAAGCGTCTAAGTCGTCGAAGTCTCCATCAAAAATAGCGATGCTGCTGTCGCGGTCTTTTTCTCGGCTTCGGTATTTCGAGCCAATTTTTAACTCACCGATATAGCCACCAAGGTTGATGGGGCGGGCGGCGTCGAATTTAATACTGGTTTCGGTATCTTTCGTGTAGTTATCTTCAAAGCTTATCTCATCGACTTCATAGGTTGATAAGTCCATGGCATCAGCGTTTTGTGACACGGTTGGACGCATAGTATTTAAGTCTGCGTCGATACTGTCATTTTCGGTTTTGAATACGTAATACAGTGCATCTGGCTCGTCTTCATCAGACTTTGCATAACCGAGCTGCCAGTTTGCTTTCCAGGTATCTAATTGGTGTTCACCACCAAGCGCCACAGTAAAAATACTCTGGCTTTCAAAGCGGTCTTTACTTTCTCTTTCTATTTCTGAGTCTTCGCCATCGAACGTGAATATATTACCTTGACGGTATTCGTCGTCAGAAAACTCACTGTAAAGTGTGCGAAGAAAATATTGGTTGTTGAAGTCAGGACGAAAATCGATATTTAACGCACTACCCAAACGTTCGCGAGTGATCGTGTAGTGACGTTGCTCAAGCTCATCGTCACCGTTACTTTCAACATTGTCTGAACCAAAATCTCGGTCAAAGTAGGAAATGGCGCCAGCCACCCCCCATTCGGGCGAAAGCTTCTTAGTAAACGTACCAGAAAGCTTTGGACTGGTTTCATCGCGTAAATCATTTTGACTGGCTTGCACGGTTACGCTCGCGGTATCTCGAGCCTTATCAAACGCACTCACGCTTTTCACCGCGACTGAACCACCAATGGCGTCTCCGTCCATATCGGGCGTTACCGATTTAGATACCTCTAACGTTTGGATGAGTTCAGAGGGAATGACGTCAAGGGCTACTGAACGTACGCCTGATTCAGGCGAGGGAATATTCAAGCCGTTAATGGTTACGTTATTCAAGTTGGGGTCGATACCGCGTATGCCGACGAAGCGACCTTCACCCTGATCTCGCTCAATTGACAAGCCAGGTAAACGCTGTAACGACTCAGCAGCATTTTGGTCTGGAAATTGTCCAATGGCATCTGCGGATACAATAGACGAAATACGATCTGACGTTCGCTGCTGGTTTATGGCACTTGCCTGACCGCTTCGTTGACCACGTACCAAGATCTCATCGATGGTATCGCCGCCGCCAAACTCCACGGCTGCGCGCGCAATGCCGTTGTCCGTCACTTTTATCGCTTGCGTAACCGTTTCCTCACCAAGATAAGAAATTTCTAGCGTGTAAGTACCCTCTGGAATAGAGGGAAACCGAAATGTACCGTCTGTGCCAGCTTCAGTAGCCAGTCCTAATTCTTTAAGCTTAATTTGAGCACCGGTATAGCTGCGCGTCTGTGCGGTGTCTTTTACTGAACCGATAATTACGCCATCAGCAGCTGAAGCAGGTGTAGCGACGCTAAGGCCCATTGCCGCTATGCAGGCAAGTGTTAGAGAAGAGTACGCGGTTTTAATTTTCATTTATTTTCCAATTAATTAAGCAGTAAAAAGGCGTTTTGAATAAGTGCTAAGTAAGTGAATGAGTACCCTAAGAATGCTGCATGACAGTTATATGACGATTTGATGGAACAAGCGGTACACAATCGGTAATTGTCGCCTATTTGCAATTGGCTGAGCTAAATTGACCCTTGCTTAAATTACTGATTTTGTTTGGTTTGTGTGTCTTTTTTATGCTCCTAAAGTTCGCTGCCATCAAGATGTCACATTGCTGAGCCAAACTGACCCTCGACAGTTTCATCAAATTTGGGCAAGACTCTCGTTTTGTTATAAACGCTGGCGCCGGCCGGACTAACGCGTGATGTATCCAATTCAAGAGATTTCCAAAGAGAGCACTATGTTTACCTTTACAAATTCAACACAATTTAGACATCACAAGCTTTGGCTAGCATTTACATTTTGCGTAGTGGCGTTGGCGGTTTGTTTAGCTTTTATGTTTGGCGATGCAAAAGAAAGCACGGTGATATCAGGCCTCGATATTGTGGGGGAGGGAAGCATTGCTTTTTTAACCTTGGCGTGGATGCTAGCTGCGCTTGCCAGCCGTCCTCCAGGTAAAGTAACGAGCCTTCTCACGGTAGGACTCGGCTTCTTTCTATTTTCAGTCAGTTTAGATTTCTTGGATGAGTTTTTTCATTATCCTGAAGAGGCTTATTGGCTAAGCATGATTGAGTCTTATCCTGCGGCTGTGGGTATGGTAGTAATGACCGCGGCACTGTATCAGTGGCATCTAGAGCAGCGCGCGTTAAATTTGCAATTACGACGCAGAGAATGGGACTTTCGCGATCACGATGCTATCGATCCCATCACTCAGCTTTACCGCGCAGAATATTGGAAAACACAAATTAATAAATTACAGCAGTCTGGCAAGTCAGCTGTCATCGCCATTATCGATATCAATAACTTTTCTTTGTTCAACCAAAAACATGGGTATACAGAAGGCGATAGGTATCTGCACGATATTGCGCAATTGGTGATTATGAATTTGCGTCAGCAAGATTTAGCGTGCCGCTATGCCGGTGATAGGTTTGCTATTTTGATGCCAGACGTCTCGCCCATGCAGGCTGACGTTATTCTCAACGATATCAAAGTGAGCATTCAGCACCTTGCGTTTAGACACAGCCAAAATGCAAACGCTATTTACACCACCGCTCGCAGTACTCAAGTGACTTTGTTACCTAACCAACGCCTTCCGACAGTGCTTAACACCATGCTCTTAGAACTTGAGCGTGCCCATGGTAGCGCAGCGTAATTAGGCCGGTTTGGTCAGTGTATTTGGCGATAGTAATTGGTAGGGGTAACCGGTGAAGATGAATGAAGATGCCTGCAACGAGTAACTTATGGATTTAATGTTACCAAGACTAAACGCACTACGAGACTCTGAGGACGAAGCTGCAATTGCAGGTGCTGAGTACCGTCATTCAACTCGTCTTTCTGGAGTGGGTGTCTCTCTAAAAGATGATGCTAAAGCGCTTGGCATGGGTGTCTCTCTAAAAGATGATGCTGAAGCGCTTGGCATGGGTGTCTCTGTAAAAAGCGATGCTGATATGCTTAACATGGGTGTCACTGCAAAAGATGACGCTAATGAGCTAGACATGGGTGTCATCGATAGTGCTGGTAGTGCTGATGTAGTGATGTCTAGCCAAGATAAAGTAATAGTTGGGTATTGGTTAGTGAGGGCAGCACTTAATGTGGCGCTCTCTCGTGGCGCGAATAAAAATAAGCTCTTGCGCGGTACAGGTATTTTTGAAGATGCGTTGCAACACCAATCACTATTAAGCATAAATCAATATTCATCGCTGTTAGTGAATGTTCAAAGCCAGGCGAGAGGCGGCGACGTTAGTTTTTTGCTCGGAGGCGCTTTCGCCTCGCAGTGGCTATCTAGTCCACTTAATGCGCTCAAAGCATGTGAAAATGTAGAGCAGCTACTTTTACAGCTGACTCAACGCCAAACATACCGGTGGTGTAGCCTACCGCTCTGTCAGTTTCAGCGTTTTGAAAACGCAGACCAAATAATGTTAGTGCCTCAGTTTACAGGGGTAAGCAGCAAACAGCTTCAGTTCTCCATTGAAGTGGCATTCGCAAGCGTTGTTGCACTTATGAAAAGTATAGCGAATAAGCGAATTCGTTTATCTTTCTCTTTTACCGATAGTCGACCAAGAAATATTGCTGATTACGAAACCCACCTTGGGCTTAAGTTATCGTTTAATAGCGTTTTTAGCAGTATTTGCATTGAGAAAGACGTATTACGCCAACCTTTGGAGCTAATAGCTCAGTCGGATTGTTCTGCTGAATCACATGTTTCTCTGGAAGGTGTCGTTAGTAACAGCGCAACGCAAACAAAAGAAGGGGCTTCTATTGAATTGCAAAATCGCTTGTCTTTGCCTGATTTTGTGAGGCGTTATGTTTATGCATCCTCCAACACACAGGCAGCAAATATCGGACTACCTGAATTAGCGGAAACCTTAAACGTCAGTGTGGCTACGCTAAAGCGGAAACTAAAAGAGTACGGCACTAGCTATCGCGCGCTCTGCGAGGAAGTACAGCGCAATCATGCACTTTTACTTCTTTCGGTGCACAAAGTGAGTAACGAGACGGCGGCCAATGCAATGGGCATTAACGATTTACCTAACTTTCGACGAACGGTAAAACGGCTTACAGGTAAAACCCCTAGCGAGCTTAGAATTTAACGTGAATGACTGATAGCGCCTGTCCATATTTCTACGTAACAGAGCTATGCCACACACTTATGCCAAACATTTATGCAACACTGCTATGAAAAAAAGCTAGGCGGCAGTCGCGTTCTACGGCTAAATGGTTGTAGCTTCACTCCTTTAATAACTCGAAATCTAATCGTAGCGTCTGGCACAGTGCAGTTGGGTTAATTATTGGAAAGTAAATTTCTTTTCAATGCTTTAAAAACCTTTTATCCTTTGCAGCTTTAGCTTTTCACCGTTCAAGACCGTCAAAATATGGTTTCGTTGAAGCTTTTTCTTACGCATTCGCAACCGGCAGGTGGCTTTTCCGCGTAGCCTTTAAACTGTTGCTAGCAGGCAATAAAACCCAAAAAGAGAGTTTTCTGTGCACGAAAATAAAGACATTGCACCAAATTCTATTGCACCTAACCCGCTAGGTTTAACGCCTATTTTGCTTTTTGTGATCCTTGTTGTGGTAACCGGCATTACTACAAACGACATCACTGCGATGCCTATTTTGGTTGCGTTTTTTATCAGCGCTGGGTATGGCCTATGTTTAAATCCGAAAGGGAAAAAGGTCAGCTTTTCTGAAAAAGTACAAACGTTTTGTAAAGGCGGCGGTGATAAAAACATTATTCTTCTAGTGCTTATATTCTTGTTAGCTGGTGCATTTTATGCGGTGACTATTGATATTGGCGCTCGGGATGCCACGGTCAATATGGCACTACAATTTGTGCCTTCCGCACTTATATTGCCAGGCCTCTTTTTAATTTGCTGTTTCATATCATTTTCAATGGGCACGTCCATGGGCACCATTACCGCGCTCTCGCCCATAGGTGCAGGTCTTGCCACAAGTTTAGGACTGCCGGTGGAAATGGCGCTGGGTATTGTGGTGGGGGGCGCAATGTTCGGTGATAACCTCTCGTTTGTTTCAGACACCACCATTGCCGCAACCCGTACCCAAGGCGTTCAGCTAAAAGACAAGTTCAAGGCAAACTTAATGGTTGCTGTGCCGGCATGCATCGTCACCATGGCGTTGCTGCTTATGGTAGAAGTTGATACTTCTGGCATCGTTGAAGGCGGCAGCTACGATTTTTGGCGCATAGTGCCTTACTTGTGCATTATCGCTTTTGCGCTAACAGGGTTTAACGTCATTAGCGTACTTGCAGTGGGTATTGCCAGTGCCTGCGTAGTAGGCTTGCTACAAGGCAGCTTTACGCCACTTTCAATGATGCAGAGCATCCAAAAAGGGATGGGCTGGATGCAAGACTTAGCGATGATCGCTATAACCATAGGCGGTATTGTGGCGCTTATGCACGCTAACGGCGGTATAACATGGTTAATCGAGCGCTTAACTCGTAAGGTCACGTCAAAGAAAGGCGCTGAGTTCAGTATTGCTGGTTTGGTTAGCTTTTTGGACATTACAACGGCGAACAACACTATTGCGATTGTTACCGCAGGTCCAATTGCTAAAGACTTAAATGAAAAATACGGTGTTGACCCTCGTCGTACCGCATCACTTTTGGATATCTTTTCGTGCAGTTTCCAAGGTTTAGTCCCTTACGGTGCGCAGCTTTTAAGTGCCGCGGCCGTAGTAGGTATTTCACCGTTAGCTATTACACCGTACTGCTGGTATCCCATGCTGATTTTCGTGTTTGGTGTGGCGGCCATTTGGTTCGGTTTTCCCCGTTTTAAAACGCCCCAAGACGATGAATTAACCCAAAGCGCTTAAATTCTCGTAACGCTTAACACGCTGGCTTTTTAGGGCGGTATCTTCTAGGATCACCGCCCGAATTTTATTGATGATTAGAAACACGCTTTAGGATGTCACTTTGTCTTCACCACTTGCAATAAAACCTCTTTACAACAAACTAGATGATTGTTTGAGCGCAGATAAATTTCGCTTGAAGCGCCGCATTACGCAGCTTGCACAAAAAGTGAATGATAATTCTGGTGTTGAAGGAAAAGGCGGGGAGAAAAAAGCTGCTAATCCCAAAGCTTCAAAACGTGACAGCGCAGTTAGCGAAGATAGTTTAAAAGCGCAGTTTGAAAAGCTCGAAGGCGACATCGATGCATCGGTAGAAAAGCGTAACTGGCGTAAAGACAACCTACCCAAAGTTGAATACCCACCGCTGCCAGTTAGCGATAAAAAAGAAGATATCAAAGAAGCGATTGCGAATAACCAAGTGGTAATTGTTGCAGGTGAGACTGGGTCGGGTAAAACTACGCAGCTACCTAAGATATGCTTAGAGTTAGGTCGCGGTGTACACGGCATGATAGCCCACACCCAGCCAAGACGATTAGCGGCGCGAAGTGTAGCCACCCGTATAGCCGAAGAGCTCAACACGCCGCTTGGCGACAAGGTGGGTTTTAAAATTCGCTTTAGCGATCAGGTAAGCGAGCGAAGCTACGTTAAGCTTATGACCGACGGTATGCTGCTAGCTGAAATGCAGCAAGACCGCTTTTTAAATCAATACGATACTATCATCATCGATGAAGCCCACGAGCGAAGCCTTAATATCGACTTTTTGTTAGGCTATTTGCGTCAGCTTTTAGATAAGCGCCCTGATTTAAAACTCATCATAACATCAGCTACTATCGACCCAGAGCGATTCTCTAAGCATTTTAATAATGCGCCTATTATCGAAGTGAGCGGACGTACCTATCCGGTAGAAATTCGCTACCACGCGCCAGAAGACAATGATGACGATATTGATCAAAGCGATGCCATCGTAAATGCTGTCGACGAGCTAATGCGTGAAGCGCCAGGCGATATCTTAGTGTTTTTAAGCGGGGAGCGCGAGATACGCGACACCCAAGATGCCTTGAGCAAACAGCATTATCGCAATACTGAAATTGTTCCGCTGTATGCGAGGTTGTCGGCGGCAGAGCAAAACCGCATATTTCAGTCTCACAGCGGTAGGCGCATTGTACTTGCCACCAACGTGGCAGAGACCTCGCTTACGGTGCCTGGCATTAAATACGTCATTGACCCGGGCTTTGCCCGTATTTCACGCTACAGCGCTAGAAGTAAAGTACAGCGTTTACCTATTGAGCCCATCTCTCAAGCGTCAGCGAATCAGCGTGCGGGGCGATGCGGCCGTGTGTCTGACGGTATTTGTATTCGTCTTTATAGTGAAGAAGACTATTTAGGCCGCCCAGAATTTACTGACCCAGAGATCCTGCGAACCAACTTAGCGTCGGTTATTTTGCAAATGCTTGCTTTAGGGTTAGGCGATATCGCTGCTTTTCCATTTGTTCAGCCGCCTGATAACCGCAATATCAACGACGGTTTCCGTTTACTTGAAGAAATTCAAGCTATCGCGAAAGGCAAAGATAACCGAAAAACCAAGCAAAGCGGCAAGATGCAGCTTACTCCATTAGGTCGTCAAGTAGCACGTTTGCCTATCGACCCTCGCTATGCGCGTATGGTGATTGAAGCCGAGCGTACTAATGCGCTTAGCGAAGTAATGGTGATTGCAGCGGGGCTTTCAATTCAGGATCCGCGAGAGCGCCCACAGGAAAAACGCCAGCAAGCAGACGAGAAGCACAGCGAATACCACGATAAAGATTCTGACTTTATCAGTCTTTACAACTTGTGGGTGGCGTTTAGAGAGCAGCAAAACGCACTCAGTCAAAACCAATTGCGCAAATGGTGTAAGCAAAATTTCATCAACTATTTACGTATGCGTGAGTGGCAGGACATTGTTAGCCAGCTCAAAAAATCTATTGCTGAGCTGGGCTTTGGCATCTCAAAGCAAGAAGCCGACTATCAGGCTATTCACCAAGCCATCGCCAGCGGCTTGCTGTCTCACATGGGCTTTAAAGATAAAGAGCGCGAGTATATGGGTTCTCGTAATTCGCGCTTTCTTATTTTCCCTGGTTCAGGGCTATCAAAGTCTCAGCCCAAATGGGTAATGGCAGCTGAGCTTGTAGAAACCTCTAAGCTATTTGCTCGTATGGTGGCAAAAATAGACCCAACATGGGTAGAGCCTTTGGCCGAGCATGTTGTGCAAAGAAGCTATTCAGAGCCACATTGGTCTAAAAAGCGCGGTGCGGTGATTGCCTTTGAAAAAGTAACCTTGTTCGGGCTACCCATAGTAATGAAGCGTGCGAAGGTTTATAGCCTCATCGATCCGCCAATTTGCCACGAGCTATTTATCCGCGAAGCGTTAGTCGAGGGCAATACTAAGCTCAATTACAGTTTCTTACAGGAAAATCAGGCGCTGCTTGAGCAGGCTGACGAGTTTGAACAAAAGACCCGTCGTCGCGATTTGATAGTCGATGATGAAGAACTGGTAAGCTTTTACGCGAAGCGCATTCCGGTTGAAGCCAATAATGATGCGGCGTTTAAGAAATGGTTTAAGCAACACGGAAGCAACGACAGTTTAACGTTTAAAGAAGAAGACGTATATCGTCAGCAGCCTGGGCAATCGGTAGCAAACGCATTTCCTGATGTATGGCGCCAAGGCAATATTACGCTGCCGCTTCGCTATAACTTCGAACCTAACGCTGAAGACGATGGCGTAACTGTTGTCATCCCGCTGCCTGTGCTTAATCAAGTTGATAACGTAGGTTTTGATTGGCTGGTGCCGGGACTAAGGCACGACCTTATTGTGGGGTTAATTAAAACCTTGCCAAAACGCTTGCGTCGTAACTTTGTGCCTGCGCCAAACTTTGCTGAAGCATGCCTTGCTGATATCTGTGAAACAGATAAGAACAACCGTCCGGTGCCTTTGCTTGAAGCTGTAACCGATAAGTTACGCAAAATGACAGGCGTTATTATTGAAAGCGAAGAGTGGAATTTAGATCAGCTTGATAAGCATTTAAAAATGCACTTTGCAGTAGTTAATGACAATGGTGATGATATTGCCAAAGGTGACGACCTGCACGCGCTTAAACAGCAGTGTGCAGGGCAGGTGAAGCAAACCTTTGAGAAAGCCGCAACACCGGAATTAGAGCGAAATAACATCGAACAGTGGGATTTCGAAAGCTTGCCAGAAACTTTTGTGCAGAAAGTTGGTGGGTTTGAAGTTCAGGCGTTCCCGGCTCTGGTTCAAAAGGGCGATAAGGTAGATATTGCGCTAATTGAAGAAGCGGATAAAGCCCAAGTGCTGCACAAGCAAGGCGTGAATGTATTGATTAAAAACGCCATGCCGTCGCCCCTTAATTATTTGCAAAGCAAATTACCTAATAAAGCCAAACTGGGTTTGTATTTCAACCCATTTGGACAAGTGAAGGCGCTAATTGATGACTGTATTTTTGCGGGTATCGACGCCATTGTCAGTGATTACTGCAAAACCAATAACACCGACATTCGCAGCAAAGCCGATTTTGAGGCCTGTTTAGAGATTGCTCGTGCAAACATTAATGACAGGGTGTTAGAAATTGCCACGCAAGTGGAGCAGGGGCTTACCCTTGCGCACCAGTGCCAGAAGCAAATGAAAGGTAACGTGCCGCTGACGATGATAAACGCCTTAGGTGACTGTAAAGCCCACTTGGCATCGTTAGTTTTTCCTGGTTTTGTTTCTGAAATTGGCGAGAGCAGATTAGATGATTGGAATCGTTACATTAAAGGTTTAGCTCGTCGGCTAGAGAAGCTCCCCATTGATCCCAACAAAGACAGAATGCATCAGGTCACGGTAGAAAAGTCGATTAAAGAATGGGAAAAGGCGTGCAGCAAATACCCCAAAGGTAAAGTACCTCAAGCTCTTAATGATGTGCGCTGGATGATAGAAGAATTACGGGTTTCGTTGTTTGCGCAGCAGCTTGGGACGGCTTACCCGATTTCGGCTAAGCGTATCACTTTGCACCTCGCTGACTTTTAAAAAAGGGCGTTAGGTGTAAGGTAGCATCAATGAGCTAGGCTAGGGCATGAGGGCACATATTTGTTATCGCAAACAAAACAGCGGGCAGAAACGGCTGAGTCGTTGATTTAAGTGGGAAGGTAGTCGAAATTAGACCAAAGTACACTTTTAATAATTGTTGAATAAATATTATACAGTTCGATTGACAAGTTACCGGCATCGCCCTATAACATCAGATGTAGTCGTCAGCGTAACGCTAAAAATCAGGAGAAGTAGACATGTTGGGATACGACGATAAGCGAAATTTTTTCAGGATGATGGTAAATTCGCCTTGTCAGTTGCAAATTACTGATGATGAGTCGAGCCGCACCATGCAGGCAATGTGTAGAGATATCAGTGCTACAGGTATGTCTTTGGAAGTCGATGAACCCTCAATTGAGGTGGGTACACAAGTGAGTGTTGCAATAGAGTCATCTAGTTCGCAAATCCCATCTTTGGCAGCATTAGCGACTGTTGTGCGCTGTGAACCTGAATCCGAGTCAAGCTGCATTATAGGCGTCGAAATTTCTCAGATGAAATAGTCTAATCTAACGTTTTAGGGCGGGGTAAAAGCTTCGCCTTTTCGTGTCTAACTAAAAAACACAAAGCGTCAGGGTCTACAGCAATGACGTCCTCGCGGTGTTGCTTCTTTCTTTACGCTCCTATGTTGACCAGCCCGTTGTGGTTTGAAAACAGTCTTTCAGCTTTCATATACTAAACCGAATAGGCCGTTCAGTTTTTTCTATTTTAACTCTCAGTCTTAATTGCTAATAATTCTCATTAATGCGAAAGCAAACTGATTTAATACTTTGAGAGAGCGATGACTATGAAAAAGACGATGACCTTTGCAGTGATGCACTTTTCAGTGGCCTTTACGGTTGCCTACTTACTGACAGGAAGTGTGGTAGTAGGCGGTGCCGTAGCGTTGGTTGAGCCAGCCATTAATACCGTGGCGTTTTATTTTCACGAGATGGTGTGGAAGAAAGTTGAAGAAAAAGAGGGTGTTGTTAAGGAACAATCAGATGACAGTTCACAACAGTTATCAAGTCGCTTTTCTAACAATGAGATAACCTTTGCATCTTAGGGGAATGGATTTACCTTCGTAAGCTTTTCGCACAACGTAATGTTAGCTCAATTGATTTCGTTAAGCGCCCTATACATCAACAAGGGCGCTTTTTTAATAGCTAGTCGTCGGTGACTTCACACACTAGACCTTTCAAGTAATAGCCTTCTGGATAGCTGCCAATGATAGGATGATCTGAGGCTTGATTAAGCCTTGCGATAATTTTGATAGTACGACCTGCATCAAGTGCAGCGTCTGCCACAACTTTCTGGAATAAATCTGCCGGCATAAGGCCAGAGCAGCTAAATGTAAGCAGCAGCCCACCAGATTTAACAGCATGTATGCCGTACATATTAATGTCTTTATAGCCGCGGGCAGCACGGTTTAATGTTGCCTTGCTGTCGACAAACTTTGGCGGGTCGAGTATCACCATGTCAAACTGTTTGCCCTGCTCGTGATACTCCCTGAGTGCCTTAAACACGTCTTGGTTTACGTAATTTGCTTTGTTTTCGTCTAAACCATTGATGGCTACATGGTGCTTAGCCAAATCAAGAGCAGGCTGAGATACATCAACGTTAGTCACTGATTTAGCACCGCCAGCAAGTGCGTAGCAAGAAAACGTACCTGTGTAGCTAAAACAGTTGAGTACGTCGGCATCTTTCGCGTAGTGTGCAGCCGCCGCGCGACTGTCTCGCTGATCTAGGTAAAAACCGGTTTTATGGCCGTTCTCGATATCAACCACTATGTTGATGCCGTTTTCTTTTACTGTAACTTGCATAGGTGGTTCACCATGCAGTACACCAGTTACAGGCTCTAAACCTTCTTTCTTGCGCACGTCCACGTCGCTTCGCTCGTATATGTGTACATTAGGCATTAGCTTAGTAATTGCCCACACTATCTTATCTCTGTGTTTTTCGGCGCCCGCGCTCAAAAGCTGAAGTACTGCAACGTTGTCGTATAGGTCTATAGTGATCCCTGGAAGGCCATCACTTTCAGACGCTATCCAGCGAAACGCGTTGGTTTTGTTTGGGTCAAACAAGCGTTTGCGAAGGGCTAGTGCAGTTTCTAAACGACGTAGGAAAAAGCCATTATCAATGCTTTCGTCTTTTTTGAATGTCCACATACGAACGCGAATTTTTGAATTTGGAGAGTAAGCGCCTCGCCCTAACCAGTCGCCTTCAGAGTCAAATACGTCTACCGTATCGCCAACTCGCGCGCGGCCCTTTAGTTCAGCCACAGCGCTTTCGAATACCCAAGGGTGTTTGCGGCGAAGTGATTTGTCTCTGGATGGCTGTAATATGACCTGTGCTGACATGAAGGCTCTCGTACTAATTTAATAAATGTGAAACAGAGTTAAGCGATTTTACTCGCTTATGAGAATGGTCGCGATTATACGCAATTTCATAAGTTCTGTGTTAATAATACCAATCTGCATAGATCATTACCCACTCAGCGAGAGTTAAAATGCTCTATCCGGACTGGTATAAACACAAAACAAACCCAAACTGTTTGATATAAAAGTACGTAGCCAAATTACGATTAGAATTTAAGACTAGGATTGGATGTAAATTATGCGATATGTCGATTTTGAAAAAGGATGCGGCCCAAGCGAACTTGTTGTAAAGGAATGTGAAGGGCTGTCGCTAGCACCAGGTAAAGTAAAAGTTGACGTAAAAGCGTTTGGGGTGAATCGTGCGGATACCTTACAACGCCAAGGGAATTACCCACCTCCACCAGGCGAGAGCGATATTCTTGGATTAGAGGTAGCCGGTGTGGTGTCAGAGGTTGCCAGTGACGTTACTGCATTTAAAGAAGGTGACGAAGTATTTGGTTTGGTTGCAGGTGGCGGCTATGCCACTGAAGTGATGGTTAATCCAGCCCATTTAATGCCCATCCCCAAAGGCATGCCGTATTTTGAAGCCGCGGGTTTGGCCGAAGTGTTTCTTACGGCATTTCAGTGTTTGCGCACAATCGCGCATGTAAAGCCGGCTGAACGGGCGTTAATTCATGGCGGTGCAAGCGGTGTAGGGCTGGCTGCCACGCAACTTTGTCGATATTGGGGCGTACACAGTGCGGTAACGGCTTCAAGTCAAGATAAGCTTTCGTTGTGTGAAAGCAATGGCGCAGAGCATCTTATCAATTATAAGCAGCAACAGTTTGATGATGTGCTTAAAAAAGTCTGGCCTGAAGGGGTTGATATGGTGCTTGATATGGTAGGTGGCGACTACCTCAACCGTAACCTTAAAATACTGAAGCAAGATGGAAAAGTGGTTTACTTAGCGATGCTGGCAGGGAGATATGCTGATAACCTCGATATGGCTATGCTGTTAGGTAAAAGGGCGTCCATTATTGGCACGACACTTAGAAATCGAAGCGACGATTATAAAGCTGATCTAATTCGTGACTTTACTACCGTATGCTTGCCCGCTTTTGAGAATAAAGAGCTTAGGGTAAATATCGATACTCACTATAGCATTGAAGATATCGGCGAACCCCACGTGCGTTTGGAAAACAACGATACGCAGGGCAAGTTGGTTCTTTCTTGGTAAATGAGCTTTGCAGTAAGCTTACCTAATTGCCAACGAAGCCTTCGTCGGGTTTCGTTGGATTGGCTTCTGCCGCATTGCGGGCCAGGTCGTCACAGCGCTCATTTTCAGGGTGCCCCGAATGGCCTTTTACCCAATGCCAGTTTACCTGATGCTTTTTTACCGCTTCATCTAGTCGCTTCCACAAATCTGCGTTCTTGACGGGTTTTTTATCTGCCGTGCGCCAACCGTTCTTGCGCCAGTTATGGATCCACTGATTAATACCATTTTTTACGTACTGGCTGTCGGTAGTTAATTCAACGTTGCACGGTTCGTTTAAACTATTAAGCGCTTCGATAGGGGCTAATAGTTCCATACGGTTATTAGTTGTGTGGGCAAAGCCGTCGCTCAACTCTTTCCTATGCTGCTTGTAAATCAGTACAGCTCCGTACCCGCCCGGTCCAGGGTTGCCTAAGCACGAGCCGTCGGTGTATATATGAATGGTCTTTTGAGCCACAGCGTTTCCTTTGATTTAACTGGCTTAATTTATATTATCTTTTCCCTTAGCGGTTTGCGAAGGGGTTGATATACTATCAAAAAATGAAAGTGTAATTATAGTAGAGGTTCCATGCGCCAAATTGTTCTCGATACTGAAACCACAGGTATTGACCCCAAAGAAGGCCACCGCATTATCGAAATAGGGTGTGTTGAAGTTGTTAACCGCCGATTGACGGGGAATCACTTTCACGTTTACATCAATCCGGGCCGTCACATTGAACAAGAGGCAATTGAAGTCCACGGTATAACCAATGAATTTCTTGCCGACAAGCCTACCTTTTCTCAAGTGGCTCAGGAGTTTGTGAGCTTTATCAAAGGGGCACAGTTAGTCATTCACAATGCGCCTTTCGACGTTGGGTTTATGGATCACGAGTTTGGCATGGAAGCGTCTACCAAAGGCGTTATTACTAACCAAATTTGCGATGTTCTCGATACACTTACTCTTGCTCGCCAAATGCACCCAGGCCAAAAGAACAACCTTGATGCATTGTGTAAGCGTTATGGTATAGACAATAGTCATCGTACCCTTCACGGCGCTTTGCTGGATGCGGAAATCCTGGCAGATGTTTATCTGTTGATGACCGGTGGGCAAACTAAGCTAAAATTGGCATCTAGTTCGGGCAGCGACGCAGACTCCACGGCAATTCGCAGGATTCAGCGAAGTGCAAATAAATTAAAGGTTATTAAAGCTACCGCCGATGAGATAACACAGCATGAGGCCCGCTTGGATATTGTCGAAAAAGCGGGTGGCAAATGTTTATGGCGTCCTCAGCCTGAAGAGGTGTCTTAGCAGAACATAATCAAACAGAACTAAAATAGCCAAACAATGCAGGAGCAGCGTAGCGTGAGAGTGTGGTTTTATTGGGTAATTTTTTTATCATTGTTTATACACTTAAGCGCTGGCGCTCAGTCGCAAGAAGACGAACGCGACGCTGCAAGGCAGCTTGCTGATAGTGCTGTACAAAATGCTCAATCAAGCAACACAACAATAGATACATCTCCTCTTACAGAGCTTGGTGATGAATACACCAACTCCATTCAACTGTTACAAAACCGCTTTCGCGTTGACTATAACGTTAAAGAAATCACCATGGTTTTCTTTAGGGAGTACGGTTCTGCCCCTGTGGTGCTGGTTAGACCCGATGGTTCAAAGCTCTTTCAAGGGCGCGTCGACGAAGAAAAGGTGCAGTGGTACGACGCTGATACCTTTGACATGATCACCATCAAAGATCCTGTGCCAGGGCCTTGGCAAGCTGTAGGTCAAGTATTACCGCAAAGCCGTGTAATGGTTTTGTCTAATGTTGAACTTCATGCTGAGCCGTTACCGAATGTGCTGTTTGCCGGCGAAATACTTAAATCCACAGCCTATTTAACCAACAACGGCAAGCCTATAGAAAACAAACAGTTCAGAGATGTCGTCGACTTAGAGATTGAGTTTAAGAGTACCAATAACCCTAACTACGGCAACTTTGGTACAAATGACCAGCGCATAGCGACATTTAAAGACGATGGGCGAGGGATGGATGAGCGACCAGGAGATGGCGTTTTTACTGGCCAGTTCAACTTGAAAATACCGGCTGGTGAATGGAAGCCTATTTTTCGCGTAAGCACACCAATGTACACCCGCGAGCAAATAGGCGAACTTATCGTCTTACATGAAAATCCCGTGTCTATTGATGTTGAAATGGATGGAGGCGGAGAGGGCTATCATAAAATTATTATTGATGTAGACCGTGAATTAGTCGACATCGAGTCACTGCTAGTCGATGGCAAAGTGAAGTTTCCTAATTCCGATATGCAGAATTTTTCGCTAACAGAAGGCGGTGTGGATCCTCGAGAGCACTTAATTGTCGCCTACGAAGAAGGAATTTTTAGGGTAAAGCTCACTGCTTACGGCACGACAATGGATGGGCGCGATTTTATATTAGATGTCCCTGAATATAGTTTTGTGGCAGAGGGACCAGCCGAGCCTGAGGTTGAAGACCCTTTAATCAATGGAAAAGATCCTATCGTTGATGGCAGTGCACCCTTAATAACGCAACCTGAAGTGCCACAAGACGATATGCAGCCAAATTCGGTAGAAGATGAAATGGATGATGGGACGCTAACCCTCATTCTGGTGGCCGTAAATGGGTCTATAGTGCTCATCGGAGTAATCGCTGCTGCTGTAATTATTATTATGCGAAAAAAGGCGTCTGCGCCTAAGCAAGCAAATAGCACTGCAAAGCCATCGGGAGAAACCACCGATGCTGACCTTACTATGGAATCTGAACCTAAGGGGTTTAAAAAACTGCTAGGGCTATTCAAAAAGCGTGAAAAAGCTGAAAAGGAATAGCAGGGAGACCAGCGCTTCAGTTTAAGGCGTCGCTAATTTGTTCAGTTTGAATTTTATTTCGACATAATGCCTATTTAACAGGCAAACAAACCGCAGATGACAATTTTATTAATAAAAAGCGTTGACTCCACATAGGGGAATACGTATTATCTGCGCCGCAGTCAGGGGACAGGGCAACAACAGCCAAGTCAACTCACTGATAACATTGAAGATGTGGAGCGGTAGTTCAGTTGGTTAGAATACCGGCCTGTCACGCCGGGGGTCGCGGGTTCGAGTCCCGTCCGCTCCGCCACTCTTTCAATGGTATAACTAAAAGGTCTTCGGAGCGGTAGTTCAGTTGGTTAGAATACCGGCCTGTCACGCCGGGGGTCGCGGGTTCGAGTCCCGTCCGCTCCGCCATTTAGTTATACAGCGCAATCTCGATTATGTGGAGCGGTAGTTCAGTTGGTTAGAATACCGGCCTGTCACGCCGGGGGTCGCGGGTTCGAGTCCCGTCCGCTCCGCCATTAATCGAATAAAGCGCGCTTCCCATTATGCGGAGCGGTAGTTCAGTTGGTTAGAATACCGGCCTGTCACGCCGGGGGTCGCGGGTTCGAGTCCCGTCCGCTCCGCCATTAATGATAAGCTTTTCCTTCTTAGATAATTCCCCCTTCTGGGGACATTCAAAAAGCTCTCTTTTTACTCTGTCGTTAAAATTGCTGTTCTCGCAATCGCACTTTATTTATTCTTACCCCCTTGTCATTTAGCCATTCAAGAAATTGCTCCATTTCCCAATTGCACAATGTGACACTAGAAACATTATTCCTCTTCGATTAATAGTCTTCTATAAAGTAAAAAAACATCCAACAAACAGTAACATGCCCTAAAGTCGTAGTGTCTTTTTTTTAATTTGTACTAAAGTTAGGTCGCTCACGCTAAAAAACACGGAAACCATGAATAAAAGCGACCAAAAACAGTACTTTCTTGCTGATAATGTAAAAGCAATTGGGGTGTCATTGCTAAGCGTAGTGGGTGTGACCCTATTACTCGCTATCGTTATGTTTGTGTTTATTCGAGAACAAGAGGAGAGTCGCGCTACAGAAATACTAGATAATGTGCGCGTAGTATTTAGAGATGCTGAGATCACGCTCGATTACCTAAATGCGCTGCCGTATCAAACCTGTGGAATGGATAACTTAGCGGAAATGCGAAAAACCTTGTTTCGCTCTCGATTTGTAAAAGAGATAGGTTTTTATCAAAATAACGAGCTATTGTGCAGTACTTATTTGGACATTCTAGAAGAGCCCATGAAAGAGGTTAAGCCTGATTTTTATACTCAGCTTGGCGACGCTTTTTGGATTAATACTCCTCTTCAGCTTTTCGATAAACAAGCTACTGGTACTATAGTACAGCGCGGACGTTACAACGCAGTATTGGATATGGATAGTGTCATTGGTTACAGCTACACGCAAGATTGGCAACTGTTCTACAATGGCGATCAGTTTTATCATATGGCAGGTAATCCTAGCCTTGTCGGTTCTACCCTCAGCGAAGATGACATGGACGCACACACTGGCTATTTTTCCTTACAATTTATCCAGTGTGATGAACGCTACAATCATACCTGCCTAAAAGTGAAATCTGATCACGGTCGCGTATTAGATTTGCACATGGGCAAGCTGGTGTTGTTCGTGTTTGCTATGATAATGACAGCAGCGTTTACGCATATGCTTACCTTTAACTATTTAAGACGACGACGTTCACTTGAGTCTCGCGTCAGTAAAGGGCTAAAAGAACATAAGTTCTATTGCTTGTACCAACCTTTTGTAAATTTGGAATCGGGAAAGGTCATTGGGTGCGAAGTATTGAGTCGATTTGAGGATGAATTTGGGCCGATTTACCCTGACAAATTTATTCCTCAGGTAAAAGAGCAGGATATGACCTGGGAATTTACGGTTGATATGATTACCACCGCCATGAGAGAACTCAACGAAAACCCAGAGATCCCCGAAGGCTTTAAGGTATCGTTTAATCTATTCCCCTTCGATTTTACCCGCGAAGGTTGTTTGGACCTAGACTTTGTACTAGATATGAACGTAAAGAACTTCAAGTTAGTTTTAGAGATCACTGAAGATGAGCAAATCGCCACTCATAGCGCGGTGAAGCATATTAAGTCGCTGAAGAGCAAAGGCTTCTTATTTGCAATTGACGACTTTGGAGTGGGTTATTCAAATTTAAGCCAGCTTAAAACGCTAAACTGTGATTACCTTAAAATTGACCGCAGCTTTGTTATGGATATGGAAGATAACAGCATTCGTTCATCGCTCATCCCTCACATTGTGAGCATTGCCGAAGGACTTAATATTGATTTAATTGCAGAAGGGGTCGAAAACATTGATCAATGCAATGAACTGAAAGGATTAACCATCGGCTTTGGTCAAGGGTGGTTATTTGGCAAGCCACAGTCGGTGGATGCGTTGGCCAAAAGCGTTCAAGGCATACAATAATACGGATTGATATTTACATTTTAGCGCTGTTATTTTTCAGTTGGTGTTGGTAGCGTTTAACGCTACCATTCACCGTCTGGAAATTAAAGAAGAATACTCGCATGCAGGACGTGCTAATTTGCCGCAATATTAATAAAACCTATCAAGATGGCAGTAATGCTACCCCCGTTTTACACGATGTCTCTCTTTCAATAAAAGCTGGCGAACATGTTGCTATTTTAGGTAGCTCCGGCTCAGGTAAAAGCACCCTTTTACATATTCTTGGAGGGTTGGATAAACCTTCTAGCGGCGAAGTCGAATTCAATGGAAAATCACTCGGTCAATTATCTGGAAATGCATTAGCAAAGCTTCGCAATGACGAAATGGGCTTTATCTATCAATTTCATCATTTGCTCGGTGAATTCACAGCGTTAGAAAATGTAGCAATGCCGCTAAGAATTAGAGGGCTCTCGACCAAATTGGCCCACGGCAAGGCTCGTGAAATGTTAGATGAAGTTGGGCTTTCTCACCGCGTCGACCATTTACCATCGACCATGTCAGGCGGTGAACGACAGCGTGTGGCAATAGCACGAGCTTTAGTTACCGAGCCATCAGTGGTGCTGGCCGACGAACCTACAGGAAATCTTGATGACTCGACGGGTGAGCAAATTTATAAACTGCTTACTAGCTTAAGTGATAAAAAAGGGACAGCGTTTGTCGTCGTTACCCACGATATTACCTTGGCTAGGAAAATGGACAGGGTGCTGAAGATAAAGGACGGCAGATTAGCGAGCGATACGTTGTTCAAGGAGAGCCAAGATGCTCGCCTTTGAATTGGCCCAACGCTTCAGAAAAACACGTTCAGAACAGCGTTTCATCTCTTTTATTTCGATGTCATCCACCATTGGGATTGCCCTTGGTTGCTTTGTACTAATTGTGTTGCTGAGCGTAATGAACGGGTTTGAAAAAGAGCTTACAAGTCGTATTTTGAGTGTGGTTCCTCATGGTGAATTATATAGCAAGAGCGAAAGCGGGATAGAAAATTTAGACGCGCGGCTCTATCGTTTGTCTCAAGATAGCCGTATTGCCTCTGTCACGCCATACACAGGGATAACCGGAATGTTGCAGTCAAAGGGGGAGTTGAAGGCAATTAGCGTTACTGGTATTCCGGTTAACAGTGTTAGCGACAAATATGCTGAAAGAGTCACAAGTGACGAATGGCAACGTTTTTCGACGCAGAAAAATGGTCTCATTGTAGGAAAGGGTATTTTCGCTTCCATGGACCTTAATATTGGTGACATTGTTCAAATACTCATTCCCCAAACAACTCAGGATCTAACCTTCAAAGCCCCACGTTCAATTACGCTTTCTATTTCTGGAGTGCTATCTGTTGGCGGTGAACTCGATAACCAGCTGGGTTTAATGCACTTGGAAACAGCGTCTGAAGCTATTGGTATTTCATCTAAGTCACAAGGAATTCAATTTACACTTAACGACCCATTTTCATCTTACGACACGATGCGAGATATAGGTTACAGCTATCCTCAGGCTGTTTACATGTCTGACTGGACACGTACCCAGGGCCATTTGTATAACGATATTCAGCTAGTTAGAGCTGTGGTGTATATCGCCTTGACGCTGGTCATTGCCGTTGCTTGTTTTAACATTGTGTCGTCACTGGTTATGGCGGTTAGAGACAAACAGGCTGCCATCGCAATATTAAAAACCATGGGAGCGACAGATCGTTTAATTCGCAATACCTTCGTGTTACAGGGCGTTATCAATGGCGTTATAGGCATTACTGTAGGTGTGGTTTTAGCGCTACTGGTAGCACCTAACCTCTCTGAGATTGTTCGCTTTATTGAGGTGGCGATAGGCATAGAAATTCTATCAGGCGATATATATTTCATCGATTTCCTACCATCTGATCTACATTGGCAAGACGTTGTAGTAACCGTGGTTGTTGCTATGTTCTTGAGTGTGGGCGCTACTATTTATCCAGCGCAAAAGGCAGCCAAAGTATCACCTTCATCAGCGCTTCACTAACTTTAAGCTCAATAGGGTAAGTAATACCAGTCAGCATAGATCATTACCCACTCAGCGAGAGTTAAAATGTTCGTAATCGCGGCGTGTTACCGCAGGTATAGTGGTTCTACATCAAGGTGACACAACAAAGAGTACGGACAAACTAACTAAAAAGGCCAGCAATTGATGCTGGCCTTTTTAGTATGCGACTGCTTCTGTAAACTCATATGTAAATCGAGCTAAAGAAGCTTTTGTAGTCGTTATTTATTCTTTTCAAAATGTTCGAAGTCCACATCTTCCTGCTTCAAACCGGCTTTAGGATCGTTATAAACGCTTTCGTCCAATGCTCCTTCGCTTTTAGCTACAATGCACGACACCATACAGTCGCCTGTAATGTTTACCGCAGTGCGTGTCATATCCAGCAGTCTGTCTACACCGATAATAAGTGCGATCCCTTCAACCGGTAGGTTCACTTGCTGCAATACCATAGCTAGCATGATAAGGCCCACACCTGGCACACCGGCGGTTCCGATTGAAGCAAGGGTGGCGGTAAGTACTACCATCATATAGTCGCCAAGGCTTAAATCGACAGCGTAAACCTGAGCAATAAAGACCGTGGCAACACCCTGCATTATGGCCGTGCCGTCCATGTTAATTGTTGCGCCTAGCGGCAGGGTGAACGACGATACCGAGTTACCTACGCCAAGCTTGTTTTTCGCCGTTTCCATAGTGACGGGCAAGGTAGCGCTACTGCTTGAGGTACTAAATGCGAATAGCGCAGCGTCACGCATTTTCTTCATCAAGATAACAGGGTTTAATCCCGATAGAGCTTTTAGCAGCACTGAGTAGGTTACCAGGCCGTGAAGGATTAACACGCCAAATACTAAGAAGAAATATTTCGCCAGGCTCAGAATTGTTTCGCCACCAATAGTGGAGAAGAGTTTCGCCATCAACACGTACACGCCGTATGGCGCTAAGTTCATGATGATGGTTACAAGACGCATGATTACCGTATTAATATCTTCAAAGATAGCGGTAAGACGCTTGCCCGCATCACCTGTCATCGCCATAGCTATACCAAACAGTACGGCGAACACAATGATCTGTAGCATGTTGCCCTGTGCCATTGAGTTAATTGGGTTGCTTGGGAACATGTTAACGATAACGTCAGACAGGCTAGGGGCCTCTTTCGCTTGGAAAGTAGTTTCTGTTGTTAGATTTAGCCCATCACCCGGAGACACCACTAAAGCTATACTCATGGCTAGTGTTATGGCAATGGCGGTTGTGACAACATAGAGTCCGACTGACTTTGCACCAAGTCTTCCCAATTTACTAGGGTCAGACAGTGTGCTGGTTCCGCAAATTAAGGAAACAAACACAAGAGGAACCACAAGCATTTTTAAGCTGGCAATAAATATTTGGCCGAGAGTGGAAAATATACCTTCTACAAGAATGTTATACGTTGAGAACGCTAAACCGAATATCGAAAACGTAAAATCTCCGCTATCATCAAACAATAATTGGAGAAAGACACCAGTCAAGATACCGGCAGCCATGCCGATAAAGATGCGGGCGGTTAAACTATATTTATGTGCAGATGAAGACATTAATGTTCCCTGTGCATTTTTATATTTTTAATCTTTCGTAGTGTGCCAGATTCAGTTGATTTTTAAACATAAAAAACGACGCAATTGTCAATAAAAGAGGTTCAGGAACGAATTATGTCGACATTAGCGAAAACGCTAAGCCTAATTAGCGCATTATTTATGCTAACAGCATGTGGTGGGGGCGGTTCATCAGTCTCTCGAGATAACACGGATAACGGAAGCGGAGACGGCGGTACCACATCACCAACCTATTCAATCGCTTTAACACTTGAAAATGAAAGTGGAGCAAGCGACAACAGCCTTTCTGAAGACAATAGTCTGTTTGTTGTTGCGACCGTGTCAGATCAAGATGGCAATCCGCATGCAGACGCGTTACTAACCTTTACGCTAAGCAACGAACAACTAGCCGAGTTTGGCAACGACACGGGAACGGCGCGTACAAATTCAAATGGTGTAGCCCGATTACGCCTTAATGCCAGCACGGCTTCTGGAGATGGCGAAATTACCGCTGCGCTCGGTAGCGGCGAAACGGGAACTACCACGTTTTCAGCCACAGCGGTGACAAGCACCGACCCAACAACAATAAGTGTATCGCTAGCCCTACAAAATGCAGCTGGGGAAGCAGATAACAGCTTATCTTCTAGCAACGCATTGGTTGCGCTGGCAACCGTGACTAATTCTGAGGGTGAGCCTCAGGCCGATTTGCTCCTAACTTTCTCATTGAGCAATGATGATTTAGCGACGTTTTCTAACGATACTGCCACTGCACTGACTAATGCAGAAGGCGTAGCGTCGATCGGTATGTCGGTGGGAAGCGCATCAGGGGATGGTGAAGTAACGGCTACTTTGTCAACTGGTGAAGCGGATTCAACTACATTCAGCTCTACGGGCAGTACAACGGTAAGTGAAGAGCCTGCTTCACTAGACCTGTTCGCAAGTAGTATTTTATTGCCATCGAGTGGTAACGACCAAATTGAGCTTATTGCTTTGGTGAAAAATGCGCAAAGTGTGTTGATGGAAGGAGTCGATGTATCTTTTTTCGCTGAGAATGAAGACGGTTTACAAATTCAATTAAGTCAACCTGTTACCGCGGAAGATGGTACTGCTAGAGCATTTGTGTCAACACGAAATAATGCGATGAACAGGCCTGCTGAGGTTTTTGCCCAAGCTGGGAGCCTGCCGGCTGAGAAAATTTTGATTGAAATCAGCGGGACAGAAGTCACTGCTAACGGACCTTCATCTGTTATTCTAAACAGTACAGCCGAATTTACATTGAGAGTGCAAGATTCTGACGGCAACCCATTGGGAAATGAGTCTATAATCATCGAGCCCGGCACGGGAACATTTGACAATACGGCAGTTACCACAGGCGCAAATGGCCAAGTAAGCGTTACATATACAGCCGTCCAATCAGGTACCGACTCATTCAATGTGCGCGCTCTAGGTGCGCTCACTGTAGTTACTATCCAAGTTCAACAAGATGAATTTGACTTCGACAATATTCCACAGTCTGAAATACCATTAAACACGCCAACCTTGGTTTCTGTCCAATGGCTCAAGGATAACCTGCCAGTCGTGGGGCAAGAAGTTACATTTAGTATTTCTCGCGGTGAGTTTGTAAATGGTAGCACAAGTACGACAGATTCAAACGGCGTTGCCCAAGTTTCTATTCAGGCTGATAATGCAGGAATTGCCTCGCTTACCGCAACTGGCCTCGACAGTAGCGATGGTTCTTCGGTTAGTGCGGTAGAAGAAGTTGCGTTTATCGCGGTTGTACCAGCAACCCTCATCGCTGATGCAACGCCAGATATAATAGGGCCAGACGGTCAAACGAGTACTATAACCGCAATCGTAAGAGATCCGAGTGGAAACTTGGTTAAAGATCAAGTTATCAATTTCAATGTTAACGATACATCTACAGGGTTTATCTCACCTTCTCAGTCTCGAACAGACAGTAATGGCGTAGCTTCTACTGTTTTCACGTCAGGGTCTACGTCAAGCGAAGATGCTGTGATTATTTCAGCAGAAGTCGCGAGCAACCCTTCAATTCGTGACACCGTAAATATGACGGTAGGAAGTAGACCGTTTGATATTTCTATTGGTACAGGAAACACACTTGAAGAGCCAGACACAGAAACGTACCTTAAGCGCTTTGCTGTCTTTGTTTCTGACTCAGCTGGGAGACCCGTTAGTGGAGTGTCGTTAACAGCTTCTGCTACCCCAGTTAAGCGAACTGAACCGGACAACAGAGGAATTTATCTAAAAGGACGATGGAACTGGAACGAAGACCGTTCTATTTGGGAGCCAATCGTAACAGCGGTTTGCCAAAATGAAGATGCAAATAGCAATGGTATATTAGACGCCGGAGAAGATACAAATGGTGACACATTCTTAACGCCTGGTATTGTGGGGACTATCTCAGTCGGGGGTAATGGCGTGACCGACATAAACGGGCAAGCTGAATTAATCTATCGTTACCCAGCAAGCTATGGCTACTGGTACGATACCGTCATTACAATATTCGGGCAGTCTAATGGTAGTGAGTCGAGCGCTGACCACTTTTACAGGCTAGGAGTTAGTTCTGAAGACCTGACTAATGAAGGTGCAGGGCTTCCGGCGAACCCATTTGGGATGTCAAACAGCTGTACCGACTTTGATTAAGCTGCACAAGTTATTAAGTAGTATCAGCTGATTCCTTGAAAGAAAGCCCGACGCAAGCGTCGGGCTTTTTGTTTTGATGGTAGCTTTAAAGCAGAATAGGTGCGTAAATAAAGATTGTTACGCCTGTTGGAATGGGTAAACCGAGCCAATTTTAAGGATTTGTGTAAGCTCATCAAGCGCAGTACGAGATTCAATTAGCAGCTGCGGATCGCGCAAGTCATCTTCACCTAATTCATCGCGATAGTGCTTGTCGACCCAAGTGTTTAGGCGAGCGAACTGTGTATCGTTGATTAACGTATTTTGATTAACTGCGGCAAGTTCTTGGTCATTCATCGCAACGCGCAAACGCAAACATGCCGGACCACCGCCATTACGCATGCTTTGTTTAACATCAAAATAATTAACCGACTTAATGGGCGTACCCAGAGTTACCAGCTTGTCTAAATAGCGCTTAACGGCTTCATTTTCCTCACACTCAGTTGGCGCGATGATGGTCATATCACCACCTGGAAGCGTTATAATTTGCGTATTGAACAAGTAGGTTTTTACTGCGTCTTGTACAGAGACTTCAGCAGTCGGTACTTCGATAAAGTGAAGCGGTTCGCTACCAAATTTAGCTTGAAGCTCTTTAAATCCAGCGTCTTTTTGATGAAACGCTTGCTCGTGGAAAAACAACACATTTTGGTTACCAACAGCGATCACATCGTTGTGGAATACGCCTTGGTCGATAACGTCTGGGTTTTGCTGCATGTAAACTACGCCATCGTCGTCTAGACCGTGTAAGCGAGCTACTGCTTGGCATGCTTCTAGCGTTTGGCGAGCCGGATATTTTTTCGGTGCTGGTTTGCTGGTATCAAATGCATGACGACCATAAACAAACAACTCTACGCCTGCCTGACCATAGTTGCTGCAAAGTCGCGTGTGGTTGGCTGCACCTTCGTCACCAAAATGCTCGTTATCTGGCAGGTGCTGGTGATGAGCAAAGTGCTTTTCATTGGCAAATGTACCGCGCAGGATATTGCCTGTAACCTGAGGCTCTAGTGAACGATGGAACTTGTTGGTTAAGTTTGCAGGGGTAAAGTGAACGCGACCATCGGCAGTATCGGCACTAGGAGACACAGTGGCGGCATTTGCAGTCCACATGCTACTGGCAGAACAACAAGCAAGGAAAATCTCGCGAGATTGCTTTGCAGCGCTTTCTAGCACGCGAGCATCAGAGCCTGTGAAGCCTAATCGGCGCAGTGCGGCGATGTCAGGACGCTCTTGTGGGGCCAACACACCTTGAATCATTCCCATATCGGCCAACGCCTTTGCTTTGGCTAAGCCTTGCTTTGCAGCTTGTTTTGGACTGCTCTTTGCGTTTGCGTTGTTCAGGGAAGCGACATTGCCAAACGACAAACCGGCATAGTTATGGGTAGGTCCTACAAGACCATCAAAGTTAACTTCAAACTGCTTCATACTTTCCCTCATTCTTGGAGTTTTGGCGCTTGACCCTATATGTTACTTTTCCATACGCACTGCGATTAATTTAATAGCAGCGGCAACGCTTTCGTTCTTTTACAGGGACAAACGATGCACTTCTTCACACCTGAACATGTTGTCAGGCTAGGTTGGAATGGCTGGCATTATACGGCTTTTAAGGCCAATGCCAATCGCACTGTTTATTTATTGTACAGTTTTTGCGCGTGTTTAAAGCAAAGGAAAGAATAAGTATGAAGAAGATCTTGTTTTCCATTCACTTTGTAGATATATGTTAAAAAAGAGCGAGTACCCTATATATAGTGCAAGGTTGCTCCAATTTTCAGAATTTGACGTAAATAGTCATTAAAAATCAATAGGTTTAGTTCAATTATATGGCAAAATCACTGGTCATAGTCGAGTCACCAGCCAAAGCGAAAACGATAAATAAATATCTCGGTAAAAATTTTATCGTAAAAAGTTCGGTTGGCCACGTGCGAGATCTTCCGACGAAGGCTTTAGGCAAAGTAGAGCCTAAAAAACCGGCTAAAGAACTCAAAACTTTAAGCGAAGAAGAGCGTCAAGAATATCTTCGCCGTCACGAATATTTGAAGCTTGTAGACAGAATGGGTGTGGATCCAGAGAAAGACTGGAAAGCCCACTATCAAGTGCTACAGGGTAAAGAGAAAGTCGTTAACGAACTTAAAAAGCTTGCTAAAGATGCTGACACTATCTATCTCGCGACCGATTTGGACCGCGAAGGGGAAGCGATTGCATGGCATTTACAAGAGCTGCTAGGTAAAAAAGACAAAACTTACCAGCGAGTGGTTTTTAACGAAATTACTAAAAACGCGATTCAAGATGCGTTCTCAGATCCGGGCGAACTAAACATTTCTCGCGTCAACGCCCAGCAAGCTCGTCGATTCCTAGACCGTGTTGTAGGCTTCATGGTATCGCCACTTCTGTGGAAAAAAATTGCGCGAGGCCTCTCAGCAGGGCGTGTTCAATCGGTAGCGGTTAGGCTTGTTGTAGAGCGTGAGCGAGAAATTAAAGCGTTTGTACCTGAAGAGTTTTGGGACGTACACGCAGATTTAACTAGCCAGCAAAAGGCGGCACTGCGCATGCTGGTAGCAAAGCACCAGGGCAATGCGTTCAAGCCTAAAAACAAGGCCGAAACAGATAAAGCGCTTGCTGACTTAGAAGGGGCTAACTACAAGGTAGAAAGCCGCGAGTCAAAGCCTACGCAAAGTCGTCCTTCTGCACCATTTATTACCTCAACGCTACAACAAGCGGCAAGTACTCGATTGGGCTTTGGTGTTAAGAAAACCATGATGATGGCACAGCGCCTTTATGAGGCGGGCTACATCACCTATATGCGTACGGATTCAACCAATTTAAGCCAAGAGGCGTTGGACAGTGCTCGTGCGTACATTTCAGATAATTTTGGTGACAAGTACCTGCCTGATTCGCCAAATCGCTACGGCAGTAAAGAAGGTGCGCAAGAGGCGCACGAAGCGATCCGCCCTTCAAACGTGAGCATAAGTGCTGCAAGTTTGGGCGATATGGAGCGCGATGCACAGCGTCTTTATGAGCTTATTTGGCGCCAGTTTGTGGCCTGTCAAATGACTCCAGCTAAGTACGATGCAACCACTATTAAAGTGGCGGCGGGTGATTACGAGCTGACGGCGAAAGGCCGCGTACTTAAGTTCGATGGTTGGACTCGCGTTCAACCTCAGCTTCGCAAAAAAGGCGAAGAAGAGCTCATGTTGCCTGATGTACAAAAAGGCGATGTGCTTGACTTAAAAGCGCTTGATCCTAAACAGCACTTCACCAAGCCTGTAGCGCGATTTAATGAAGCTTCGTTGGTAAAAGAGCTTGAAAAACGCGGTATTGGTCGTCCATCGACCTACGCCAGTATTATTTCGACGATTCAAGATCGCGGCTATGTGCGCTTAGAGAACAAGCGTTTTTATGCCGAGAAAATGGGCGAAATCGTAAACGATCGTCTGATGGAAAACTTTGACGATTTAATGAGCTATGACTTTACTGCCAACATGGAGCAGCATCTTGATGATATTGCTGAAGGCAAGAAAAATTGGAAGGACGTGCTCAACGACTTTTACAGCGGCTTCTACGGAAAACTGTTAAACGCTGAGAAAGACCCTGAAGAGGGCGGTATGCGCTTGAATCAGGCAGTGCCTGCAGGTGTTGAGTGCGATAAATGCGGCCGTGAAATGAACGTGAGAACCGCGTCAACTGGCGTATTCTTGGGCTGTTCAGGCTACAATTTACCGCCGAAAGAGCGCTGCACAAACACCATGAATTTAACGCCTGGTGACGAAGTCGTGAAAGTGGACGATGAAGAAGAGCTCGAAACAGAAGCGCTTCGTTCTAAAAAGCGTTGTCCTAAGTGCGGCACGGCGATGGACAGTTACTTGGTTGACGAAACCCGTAAACTTCATGTGTGTGGTAACACGCCAACATGTGATGGCACCTTGGTTGAAACAGGCACATTCAAGATAAAAGGCTATGACGGCCCCATTATTGAGTGTGATAAATGTGGCAGCGATATGGAGCTTAAAAACGGTCGATTTGGTAAATACTTCGGCTGCACCAAAGAAGAGTGTAAGAATACTCGTAAGCTACTTAGAAACGGCGAAGCTGCGCCGCCAAAAGAAGATCCGGTAGATTTACCTGAGCTTCCATGTGAAAAGTCTGACGCGCACTTTATGCTACGTGATGGCGCTTCGGGAATTTTCTTAGCGGCGCATAACTTTCCAAAGTCGCGTGAAACTCGTGCACCGAAAGTGGAAGAACTTGCTCGCTTTAGGGATAGAATTTCGCCGAAATTCTACTATCTTGCTGATGCGCCACAAACAGACCCTGATGGTAACCCTGCAATAGTTCGATACAGCAGGAAGACCAAACAGCAATACGTGATGTCTGAGAATGACAACGGTAAAGCAACAGGATGGTCTGCGTGGTACGACAATGGCAAATGGCAGGAGCAAGCCGCTAAAAAGCCAGCGACTAAAGCCAAGAAGAAGTAACGCCTTTAATTCGGAAAAGGTAAAAATAGACCTTTAATTGAAATTCACAAGCCCGACATTGTTCGGGCTTGTTACGTAGTTAAAAGACGGTAAACGTCTGCAAAGCGTATCAATAGAAACAGAGTAACAGAGAGTAATTATGGCCTCCTTACAAGACCAACTACTGAAAGCCGGTTTGGCCGATAAAGCGTCTGCAAAGCAAGCGCGTGCAGATAAACGCAAAAAACAAAAGCAAAAGAATAAGCAAAAACAACCTGTCGTTGATGAAGCGACTATTGCTGCTCAACAAGCAGCTGAAGAGAAAAAAGCGCGCTCACGCGAGCTAAACCAGCTTCAACAGCAGGAGCGAGAGAAGCGCTCAATTATTGCGCAGGTAAGGCAGCTTATTACGGTAAACAAACAACCGCGCAATGGCGAAACCTTACTTAACTTTACACACGACAACGTAGTAAAGCGTCTGTATGTGAGTGAAGAGATGCACAAGCAAGTGACAAAAGGTCGTTTGGCTGTTGTATTGTTAGATGACGCTTATGAACTAGTACCAGCCCCCGTTGCTGACAAAATTGCACAGCGCGACGAGGCTTCAGTTATTTACCGTGCTGATTTAGATAAGAGCGGAGCCGATGGTAAAGATGAAGAAGAAGATGATTGGTACGCCGATTATGAAATTCCAGATGATTTAACCTGGTAGGCCCTCTAATTGATTCTCGCAGCCGCGCTCTGTATCACAGAGCGTGGTAAGCGGGAAAGTAGACGTAAAAAAATTTCAATAATTCGCCCCCTCCCAATACGCCATTGTGCCAATGGCGAACGACTTACCGTTAAGCATTCTCTGTTAAAAAATTCAACACGTTGATCTTTAGTAATTTTTACTTTTGCCGTTAACAAGTAATCTTTCTCATAACTACTTACGGTTTTCTCTACTATAGTTTTTTTTAGTCCTAACCCTGTTGAGCTTTGAAATACAGCAAAGATGAACAGGCCTACGTTACTAATTTTATTTGCATCGAACGTTTTTTCTTAGTTTTGGAGGGGTGCCATGGGTGTCTCAATTAAGTGGTTCTTCAGTGTTGTGGTGTCGTTGTGTGTGTCTTTTTCAGCAAATGCAGGACTATTCAAAATTTCTATTAACGATCTTGGTGGTTTAACACCTTCACAATCCAGTGTTTTTGATGATGCAATCGCTTATTGGGAGTCTTACTTAATAGGCGTTCAAAGCGAGTTTAATCACAATATTGTTATAGATGCGAGTGGCGTTGCACTTGATGGTGTGGGTGGCATATTGGGTAGTGCTGGCCCAACGGGTATCACTCAGCTACCAGACAGCACTTTTGTTTATGCAAATAAAGGCCGCATGCGTTTTGATACGGCAGACCTTGCTAGCTTAGAAAGTCGCGGTACGCTTTTTGATGTCATCGTACACGAGATGGCCCATGTTATTGGATTTGGAACATTGTGGACGACCGACTTTTTTATTGCGGGCAGCCAATCTAACTACGCCAGCGGTTCAGGGCGTTACACCGGAGAGTACGCTTTGGAAATTTATCGTCGCGAGTTTGTGGAAAACGCCACATTTATTCCTGTAGAACTGGGGGGAGGAGCCGGCACTGCCAACAGTCACTGGGACGAACCTTGGCCTGGTGGTTCATCAGACCTGATGACAGGGTATTTGGGGCCATATCCAATTTCGTTAAGTGATACCACTGTAGCGTCGTTTGCTGATATTGGCTATTTGACTACGGTTACTCATGCAGTAAGTGAAGCCGCAACGGTATGGCTATTTCTATTTTCAATGGGACTTGTTGTAAGAAGGCATCATCAAAGGTCAACAGGCGCTAGTACACGTCGTCTACAAATTTTTCAGGCGATGTCGGTCTAGCAGCGTTGCAGCGCTTGCGCAGAACAAATGCTAAATCTATGCTGGGCGAATAATCTTGAGTGATAGCTTCTATCAATCAGTATGTGCACATATCTTTGGGGTTTTTGGCTTATTCTAAAAACATGCGTTTAATGTACTTACAAGTCAAGCGTTCCATTGGTAGAATCATGATAGAAGCTATCTATCATGATTAAGGTATTGGTCTTTGGATATTCGTCAGCTCCGGTTTCTGGTCGCGTTAGATGAGACGCAGCACTTCGGTAAAGCGGCTAAGTCGTGCAATGTTACACAACCCACGCTTTCTTCACGCCTTCATAATTTAGAAGATGAGCTTGGTATTCAGTTGGTGGCTCGCAACCACAGATTCCAAGGCTTTACACCGGAAGGTGAAAGAATTTTGGCATGGGCAAGGAATATCTTAGCGGCGTGTGACGGATTACAAGCGGAAGCTGCATCGTGCAAAGGCGCCTTAGTTGGCCGACTTCGGATCGGTGCCGTTCCTCTAGCGAGTGTCGATCCTATCGACATTATTGACACCCTCTCAAAACAGCACAGTGCACTACAGTTTTCCTTACAAACACATAGCAGTGAGTATATCGTTAACGCGCTACACCGTAACGAACTTGACCTGGGTCTTTGTTACCTTGAAGGCATGAGCGCGCAACACTTCCATATTTTGCCGTTTAAAGCTACTCCAATGGTGTTGCTGTATCACCCCAATCATTACTGCTTTGAGCAAGATACCCTAAGCTGGCAGTCTCTTTCATCACTGCCACTTGGGTTATTAACACCTTCAATGCACTTTAGGCAGTCAATCACGCTAAACATGGCTAATGTGGGCGTGAACAATGAGCCTGTTATTGAATCAGACTCGGTTCATTGTTTACTGCAAGCAGTGAAAAAGGGGATGTGTTGTACGATCCTTCCAACCAACGTCGCAAAGGCCAAAGATGATTTAGGACTCGCCTATGTTACTGTTGACGATGGTAAAACCATTTCGCCTTTAGGGCTCATCATGCGAAAAGGCGAACCCAGCTCTCCCATTGCCAAACAATGCTTTGAGTTTTTAAAAGGATATGAGGAGATTTTCAATAAAGGGGGCATATGCAGTGAGTAAAGTGAATACGACACTCATCGGTTTAGTGCTTGCGGGTGGTCAATCGCGCAGAATGGGGCAAGATAAAGCACTTATGCGTTATCAGGGCCGTACTCTCATCGATAATGCTTCGTTACTTTTACAGTCTGCGAGTTGCGATAAAGTGTTAATTAGCCGCAACGCGCCAGGCTTTTTGAATGACAGAATTGAAGATGCAGGTCCGCTTAGCGGAGTACATGCTGTTTTAGACGCACTATCTCAATCTGATAGTCACAATGGCAATCCTTGTGAACTACTTGTTCTTCCCGTTGACATGCCGCAGATGACGCCCGAGCTTTTGAGAATATTAGTTTCGCGAGGGCGAGAGGCTGAAAAGGCATGTTATGTGGAAAAACGCTTTTTGCCTTTCTACTTACCCGTTACGCAGAAGACCAAAGCCCTCTTAGCCAACTATCTAGTTGAGCAAAAAAAAAGACGAGTGGTAGGATTTTTAGAAATTCTCAATGCAGTTTCTCTTAAAGAAGGCGACCTCAAAAAAACAGCGCGTAAAGATGAAAGCGATAACAAAAAGCGTCTCGCAAATATGTCCAATGAAGATGGCGTAGAGTGGTTGAATGTGAATACTCCAGGTGAATGGCCACATGAAAAGTAACACTGAACTGCACGCATTAGTTTTAGATGCTACACCCTATACTCAAAAGTTTGCCCTTGCCGAAGAAGTCGCTTTAAGCATTAGTTATAACGGTATTAATTATGCCGTAATGCTGATAACCCCAAACGACATTGAAGACTTCATTGTGGGCTTCAGTTTAAGTAACGACATTATCGAACATCCCCGCCAGCTTTACGGTATTGAATTGACGCATCACAAAGAACACATCAATGCGGAAGTTGAAATTGCCAATCAGGCGTTCTGGAAGTTAAAGGAAAATAAACGGCAATTGGCGGGGGCGTCGGGCTGTGGGCTCTGCGGTGTTGAGGCATTAGACAACGCTTTGCCTCAATTGACATCTATTGATGTATCGCCTTTGCCTGATGTGAGCTGGTTTAAAGGATTGCGAAGCCTTATATCTAATGCGCAAGCATTAGCTCAGCAGAGCGGTGCGGTGCATGGAGCGCTCTACATTGATGCTAAGCGCAATGTGCTGGCATGCCGAGAAGATATAGGAAGGCATAATGCTTTTGATAAATTAATTGGTGCTATCACCACCAAAAAACTCTTTCAACCTGAAGGTATTGTTGTGCTCACAAGCCGCTGCAGTTTAGAGTTGGTTCAAAAAGCGATAAGAGCTAAATTACCTTTGGTAGTGACGCTATCTGCTCCTACAGCCTTATCAGTAAAGTGGGCAAGCCGTTATGGTCTCACCCTGATCCATGTACCTAAGTATGACCCTCCGAGAGCTTACGCACCGCAAGAACAGTAGTGCGCAGCGAGCTAGTTAGAAACAAAGGGCCTGTACTGATAAGTACCGGATAAGCAACGAAAAGCTTACACCGCAGAGACTGCTATTCGGCCATCTGATTCAGATTTCGAAAGTTTGATCGCGATAAATTTCGATGTTGGTGTGAACGTGCCATCACCGTAACTTTCTAGTGGTACTAACGGATTGGTTTCGGGGTAATATGCTGCTGCTTGACCTTGCGGGATGTCGTAAGCCACCAACATAAACTGTTTAACTTGGCGTGTTTTGCCGTCGTTCCACATTGACGTAATGTCGACTTTATCGCCATCGTTAAAACCCAGCTTCTTAATGTCACGTTCATTGACAAACAGAACGTCCCGCGCGCCAAACACGTTTCTGTAGCGGTCATCCAAACCATAAATAGTTGTGTTGTACTGATCATGAGAGCGCAGTGTTTGTAAAATGAGGTCCGGCTCTTCACCTTTCGCAACGAGGTCAGCATTTAACAGTGAATCAGGCAGGGCGTTAGCAGCAAACTCGGCTTTGCCCGATGGTGTTAACCAGCGTCTCTCACCTGCTGCATTACCTAAATGAAAACCACCTGGTTGAGCGAGTTTGGTGTTAAAGTCTTTAAAACCGTCTATGGTGTCGGCAATGAGCTCACGAATATTGTCGTAATCGCTTATTAAGAAGTCCCAGTCTACCGGCGTGTTGCCTAACGTCGCCTTCGCGATACCAGCAATAATAGCGGGTTCAGAGCGAAGTTCGGGCGAGCTTGGCGGAAGTTGGCCATAAGAAATATGGACCATAGAAAACGTATCTTCCACAGTCACGCCTTGTTGCCCGCTAGCCTGCATGTCAATTTCAGTACGTCCCAAGCAGGGTAATATAAGCGCGTCTTTACCTGTGGTTAGGTGAGAACGATTTAATTTGGTGGCGATATGAACGGTTAAGTCGCATTGTGACAGCGCAGCGTGAGTACGCGGCGTATCTGGCGTCGCCTGGGCGAAATTACCGCCTAGGCCGATGAAAACTTTGGATTCACCACTTTCCATAGCCTGGATAGCTTGAATCGTATTGTGACCTCTTTCTCGTGGAACGGCGAAGTTAAACTTGTTCTCTAGTGCGTCAAGCAATGCTTTGGGGGGTACTTCGTTAATACCCACAGTTCTATCCCCCTGCACATTGCTGTGGCCACGAACGGGAGAAAGCCCTGCACCAGGCTTGCCCACGTTTCCTCGTAGTAGTTGTACGTTCACTATTTCCTGAACCGTAGCTACTGAGTGCTTGTGTTGGGTGATCCCCATTGCCCAGCACATGATCACCTGTTCTCCACGTTTGTACATGGTTGCCGCGTGACGTATTTCGTCTTTTGATAAACCGCTCTGCGCTTCAATATGCTCCCAGCTCGTCGCTTCAACAGTACTCAAATAGTCGTCCATTCCATTGGTATGTGCGTTAATAAAGTCGTGGTCGAATACGGGAGGAGCATTGTTTGCTTTGGCTTCTTGTTCCCAAGTTAACAGCCATTTTGCGATGCCGCGCATAACCGCCATGTCACCACCAAGAGCAGGCCTGAAATAGGCGGTATTAGTTGGCTCAGAGCCATTGGTAAGCATTTCAACGGGATGCTGTGGGTTTTGAAATCGTTCAAGGCCACGCTCTTTTAACGGGTTGAAGCATACCACTTGCGCCCCTCTTCGTACTGCTTCACGAAGAGGTTCTAGCATGCGAGGGTGGTTAGTTCCCGGATTTTGGCCGATAACAAAAATGGTGTCTGCTTTTGCAAAATCATTGAACGTAACTGTACCTTTGCCCACGCCTATCGTAGGTTTCATACCTTGCCCCGACGCTTCGTGGCACATATTTGAACAATCGGGAAAATTATTTGTGCCAAATGCGCGCACGAATAACTGATATAAATAGGCGGCTTCATTACTCGCCCGCCCGGAGGTATAAAACTCCGCCTGATGAGGGGAATGTAAACCCTTCAAGTGTTTGGCAATAAGTGCGAAGGCATCGTCCCATGATACTGGTTCGTAATGGTCTGCTTGAGCATTGTAGCGCATAGGGTGGGTGAGTCTCCCTTGTGACTCAAGCCAGTAGTCGGTGTGCTTTTTCAGTGAGCCGACCGAATACTTAGAGAAAAATGTTGGGTCTACATAGCGACCGGTAGACTCCCAGTTCACTGCTTTAGCACCATTTTCACAAAACTTCACTAAACCACTTTCTGGTGATTCACCCCACGCACAGCCTGGGCAGTCAAAGCCTTTGTCTTGGTTCGTCTTGAGCATGGCTCGTAGATTCTTAAGTGGCTTTTCGCTTTGGATCCAGCTCTGGGTTACACTCTTTAGTGCTCCCCATCCGCCAGCGGGTTTGTTGTACGTTTTGATGTTACGCTTATCACTCATGTTCTGCCCCTGTGTCTACGCGGGCATTTGCCCTTGTCTACAAAACCTAACCAAGACTTTTTGTCTAAACAGCGTAACCATTCTGGTTACGGTATTCCAATTGATTACGCTAACTAGATGATAGGGTTCATCAATTAACCGCTTATTTCCAGTCGCCTGTCTTTAGTGCATAGGGGGATATGTCTGTGATCTCATGGGAGTAGGGATACACACCCGAAATATGTGTTACCGAGAGTACCGAAAGAGACACAAAGCGCTCTGCACCTTCAAATGCGGTTATATTCGACTCGAGGGATTCGATACTCGCCTTTGCTTCAATAAACAGAAGGTCACCTGTTTCATTATCCCAAAAACACAGACCGACGCGTGGGTCTAGTAGGATGTTGCCCAAGGTATTAAAGAATTTATTACCGCTAAAATCGGGAAAGATTAACGAGTTCCCTTCCACTTTAACAAAGCCTGCTTTGCCCCCCCTGTGAGAAACGTCTAGCCCTTCATTCGCTGCATGGCCTAAAGATTTATGTCGTGAGGCAATAAAAAACGTTTCAGCCCTTGATATTAGCGTGCGTGCGCTTGGGGTGAGCACATTCGATGTTGAAGTAAAAAATGTAGAATCACCGGCACCTACTGTATTTTTCATTGGGGCAGTCTGAACGGCACGTTGTTTTTTGACTGTGGTTCGTTTGTGAATGTATTGGGGGCAGTTACCGAAACTTTGATCTACCAATATCGTAAGGTTTTCATTAGTTGCGTGACTTATCGTACCGTTCAACCGATTTCTTCGCCTTGTAGCGTATTCAATACCGACGATTCCAATTTTGCTGCCTGAAGTCACGTCGAGATTTAGCGAGTGTTGCATCATATTCCAAACTTCTACTGGTAGGCTAAAGCGTAATTGGGTAGCAGAGGGACTTTCTATGAAATCTCCTTCTCCCCAAACAGGCGTGGCTACAGGGTGGCCTTTTTCGTCTACCAAGGCGAAAACAGTGAACGGACTGGATGTAAAGAACTGCCTGTGTTGTTCCGGCATAAAGCTACGGATAAAACCATTCGTCCGCTCACCGATTTCCCTGTCAATTTCCAGCTTTTTTTGCAGTGCAATTTCGCCTTGATGAAACGCTGGGTTCAAGGATGATAGCTTAGGTAGAGACATAACGACCTCAATTAACTATACGGACTGGTATTGCGCGCTGGTGCGATGTCAGACGCTGGCATTGGGACAAAATTATCCAGACTCTCAACCGCATTTATCCAGGCATTGATAAGAGGAAACTTGTACAACGATATTCCTCCTTCAGGGGCATGAGCTATATACGAATACATGGCGATGTCTGCTGCGGTAACGTGTTCGCCAACCAAAAAAGCACTTACCGTGTTTTCTAGATGAGCCTCCATGTTTGCAAGTAACGTCTCGCTGGTGGCTAGTACTGTGGGCACATGAATCGTTGCTCCAAAAACGTATTCTAATCGCGCGGCGGCCGGCCCTTTAGCAAGTTCACCCGCTGAGACTGATAGCCAGCGTTGAATTAGCGCTTTTTCTTTGGCGTCCTTTCCTAGCCAATAGTCACTGTCTGCGTATGCGTGGATCAAATAAACCAGAATGGCATTGGAGTCAGCCAACGTGATATCACCGTCTGTTATCACGGGGACTTGTTTAAACACGTTAAGTGAGCTGAATCGATCACTCTTGTGCTCGCCTTTGGCCATGTCAGGCTCAACGGTTGTGAAAGGGATGGCATTCAGTGCCATAAACAATGAAACCTTGTGGCAGTGGCCAGATTTAGGGTTTTGAATCAAAACAATAGGGCTTTTTGGCAATGTATTGCTTGTTGGATTTGTCATAAATTCATCCTCTCAATAGAAATGGTTAGTTGAGTGTTATTATCAACATTGTTTACAGCTCAAGCTCGGACAGAGTGGGAAAATCGTCAGGGCGTCGTTCGCCATCCCACGTGAACTTTCGGTCACTTTCTGAAATAGGATGTTCGTTGATACTGGCAATACGTTTTTCCATTAGGCCATCAAGGTTGAACTGCCAATTTTCATTACCGTAAGCTCTATACCATTGACCAGAATCGTCCTTGTACTCGTATGCAAAGCGCACTGCTATGCGGTTTGCGTTGAATGCCCATAGCTCTTTTACTAATTTATAGTTGAGCTCTTTGTTCCACTTTCTCGTCAAAAAACTCACTATTGGAGCACGTCCTTCAATAAATTCTGCTCGGTTGCGCCAACGGCAGTCAAAGGTATAAGCACCTGCAACTTTTACCGCATCTTTGGTGTTCCATGCGTCTTCAGCAAGGCGCACTTTTTGCGCTGCGGTTTCAGGTGAAAAGGGGGGAAGCGGTGGTCTCATAATTAACTCCTGTAGGCATTGGGCTGTAGTGTAAAAACGTTAACCTGAACGAAAACGTGTAAAAGCTGATAGCGATACTAGAACTTTCCTTTTATTTAATAATTAGCTATTTTTGAAATTTATAATTTCATTGAGTGAAATAATATGGACAAGCTTTTGTGCATGAGAGTGTTTGCAGAGGCTGCTAAGTCGGGAAGCTTTGTAGGAGCTGCAGACGCGATGTCGATGTCAGCGCCTGCGGTTACTCGGTGTATTGCACATTTAGAGGCACAGTTAAATACTCGACTTTTTCATCGCACAACGCGGCAAGTGAAATTGAGTGAGGTTGGTGAACATTACCTTATTCATGTTTCACGTATACTGGCAGATATTGAGCAAAGTGAAGCTGCTGTGTCTGGCATTGATTTAGTGCCCAGAGGTGAGCTTAATATCACGGCACCCATTTTGTTCGGCGAACGTTATGTAACGCCAATAATATCCCAATTCCTTAAGGACTATCCCGACATTAGGGTTAACGGGCATTTTCACGACGATGTGGTGAATCTAATTGATAGCAATATGGATGTAGCAATACGTATAGGTAACCCGAAAGACTCTTCGCTTTATGGTCTTACGGTAGGATACGTGCGGCGTGTAACCTGTGCGGCGCCTAGCTACTTGGCGAGTAGCCCGGCCATAAAAAAGCCAGAAGATTTAAAACGGCACAGTGTGCTTTATCCGACGCGCTTTAACGAGCCAGCGGTATGGACGTATCACAAAAACGGCAGACCTATTGCCATTAAGCTCACACCTCGTTTTCAATCCAACCAAAACAGAGCGGCTATTAACGCCGCCATTGCAGGCGTTGGGGTTGTTCGGTTGATGTCCTATCAGGTTGCAGAAGCACTTAGAAGTGGTGATTTGGTAAGTTTGTTAGAAGATGTGGAAGACAAAAAGTTGCCTATACAGGTGGTAAGTGTTGAAGGGCGTAAGAACCTTACTAAGGTTAAAATGTTCATTGACTATGTCAAGGCAGGGTTGGCGAACAACGAGTATCTTAACCCTAGAGCCTGAATAATCCAGAGTATCTTGACCTACGCGTGTGGTGCTCAGGCTGCAGCATAAGTTGTGAGTAAAATGGGTTGCGTTACACTAAACCAATCGTTATCGTCGCAGAGATTTTAAAGTTAGCATTTTAAAATTGGCATCTTAAAATTTGTATTTTGACATCTATAACTTTAACAGGATCTGTTAAAGGCGCTACTCAAACGTTAATAATAAAAAATCATCGAGGCAACATGGTTTCCTGGCAATCACTTACATTTAATGAACTGACTAATCATCAACTCTTCGACTTGCTCAAGCTGCGTGTCGATGTTTTTGTCGTTGAGCAAAACTGTGCCTATCCGGAGCTTGACGAAAAAGACCGCCACCCAAAAACTCATCATTTAATGGGGTTTCAAGATAACAAATTGGTAGCGTGTGCACGATTACTTGGCGAAGGGGTTAGTTATCCATCGGTGAGTATCGGTCGAGTAGCTACCAGCGAAGCGTTCAGAGGTAAAGGGGCGGGCAGAGCACTTATGCGTGAAGCCATTGATCATTGTGAGGCGTTATGGCCAGGCTGTGATATTGAAATTGGCGCGCAAGAGTATTTAAAACGGTTTTATGAAGGTTTTGGGTTTGAAGCCACCTCGACTATGTACTTGGAAGACGATATTCCTCACATCGATATGAAAAGAGCAGGCACGGCAACAGCGTAGCTCAGTGCCTAGCTCGAAATATTGGTTTGCATGACCTTTTATGGCCCAGGCGTTTAACCTAATAATTATGTTTACCCGTGCCAACCTTTAAGCTGTGCTTTTATGTGCACCTAGATACCATCAACCCTAACGCTTATTTGGCATCGGGTAATTGGGAGACTAATTCATCTAGTCCGCTTACCACCGTGTCAGGCGCTATTGCTAACGGGTAAAGTACCTTACCGGGGCGTGCAATGAACGCGGCTTGCCAGCCTGCCTGTTTAGCACCAGCAATATCCCAACCGTGGGCCGCCACTAACATAGCGTCTTCTGCTGCTATACCCATTTTTTCAATAGCCCACTCATACGTGCGTGTATCGGGCTTATATAAGTTAATGTCTTCTACACTTAGTCGCTCGTCGAAATAAGACAAAAGATCAGCATTCTTAAATTGAGTATATACGCCTTGATTAGACGAGTTGGTAAGGCTTACTAGTTTATAACCCTTGTTTTTAAGTGCCTGTAAGCCATCGCGCACGTCAGGATGGGGTGGTAGGCTGCATATTCCGGCCGGATCTGAACAGCGATTCCGGAAATACTTGAACACTCATTCTGGAATTATTTGAACACTGATTCCGGATTTATTTAGTACAG
>NZ_JAKRFB010000101.1:0-6124 GCF_022348315.1 Alteromonas sp. MmMcT2-5
ATGGCAGAATATTGGAAGGTAACCCACCGCCACAGACCATATAATATAATACCTGTAGCGTTCTATGTTACTTTAGAGGGGAAAATCCCTAGAACCCCATATTGCTTTGAAAACAATGGGGGCATCTGATGACGAAAGAGAGCTGGAAAAAGAATACAAAAGACTGAAGAAAGAATTTGAAGGATTGAAGGAACAAGTAAATCCTCAGTCATTGAAACATAAAACTTATCTTCAGCTTCAAAAAGTAAATAAACTTGCAACTGATTGGTTACCAAGTCTTGATACAGAAAACCCCGACGCACCAATATCTTTGTCTGAGAAAGAAATGACTATTAAAGTCAACAACAATGGCCGAGAAGACTATTTATGGGAAATTGGTAGTGGTGCCAATTGGGTATCTTATCACGTAGCAATTTCACTAGCACTTCATCAACATTTCGCTGGACAAAAACAGTCTCCGGTACCTAGCTATATTATTTATGACCAGCCTAGCCAAGTATATTTTCCGAATAAATTAAATAGTCCACAGGAAAGTGACGAAAAAGATTTAGCTTTGATGGAACAAGATGAAGATATTGTCCAAGTTCAAATAATATTCAACGTCTTTAGCGAGGCGATTAAGAAAACAAATAATAAGTTGCAAGTTATTGTATTAGACCATGCTCCTTCGCACTTGGTTAGCCAGTTGGCTAATGGTCACGTAGTTGAAGAGTGGAGAGATGGTATCAAACTAGTACCAATGGACTGGATTGATGGCATGGAGTAAATAAGTTTTTAATTGCATTTTCAAGTATTTTAACTATTCAACTATACATGTATATAGGTCGAAACTTTGTTAATCTTATGAAAATAAAAACTTTAATTGAAGGAGGAAGCGGACTATCCTGATTTCTGTACTAAGTCTCTCATATGTTGATTAAATACCTCTTGGGCATCAGCCAAACGAGAAACGATATACTCAAATTCATCAGGAACTGTAAAAAACATTTTTCCAGAAATAGCTTCCACATGATCTTTATTGACAGCGCGCAATCTTTCACCATCAGGGATTAGTCGCAATCCACCGCTTAAAATGGCTTCAAAATCGACACCTGGAGTAGACCATCTGTGCTTTTTCATTTCGATAACGGCCTGCATAGCCTCAGTTGTCGCAAGCGGATCTGCAAATTTGTTTTGTAGCAAACAATCAACATCATACCAATGACGAGCCAATCTAACAGGGTTTGGTTCTTTTGTTTGTGTAGAAAATTGATGAAGAGCCGTTAGTTTTTCCCACAAAATGTAATCCTGTTGGAAAGCTTTAACATTTGCTCTGGGTAATTCCAAGCTACTTAATTCTGGACATTGATTTAAGTACGTCTCGACATTCAAAGCTTCCGTGGGTTTTCCTCTGTTACGACCGCCAAATTCTAACAACACATGGTCGAGTTGGTAATCATTTGAGCCACGTGTGGTTCGTGGGAAGTGAATATCAACCTTTTCACCTTTGGAATCTGGCTCAATTTCAGCGTATAAACCTTCAATCTGGTATTTATCTAATTCTTGATTTAGACGTACTAAAAATTCATTGCTCCAGTCTTCTAGTAGCCTTTGTTGGTTATCTCTGAATTTTTTAGCTTGGCTATTAGATTTGGTACTTTGTTGCCATGCCTTTAATTCATCTTCTTCAGAGAGGCCAGATAAATCAGCCCAGTGGATTGACAGGTCGATGTCTTCAGAGAAACGCGAAATTGCATTCCAGCATTTACTTAATGCGGTTCCCCCTTTAAATGCAACTGAGATATTACCTAGCAACGAGTCATCATAGAGTAGTCTTAGTATCTCCGTTACCCAAATGTCTTTTTCTAGAAAGTTTGCAGGTAAGCCGCCCGGATGCTGTTGTGCGCCAACTGTGAATATATCAGTTAAATCTTTATGGTTTTTATTATCGATATAAAGATCAAACAAATTCATGACGTCAAGGTTTGCTTTACGCTAGATAACTTGTTTTTCCAAGTCCTTAAGCTGCTGTTGTTGAGCAGTTTGTTTATCACTACCAATTTTTCTTCATGTGAAATATTGAGACGTTTGAGAGCTGTACTCAATTGTTGCTTCGAAGTATGTTCAGGAGATACGAACATTAAACCGCGTAACAATTCACCTTCAGGCCGATGCTGCCATCTGAGTTTGAAATTAGCCGTATGTTTGACCTGAACCTCTTGATTCCCTACTTTAAATACACGTGAAGGTCCGGAACTCCAAAATATTGTTTTTAATGGAGCTTGAGTTTGTAGCCCTAATCGGTAGGCGGACTCCAGTCCCTGGGGAACCATCTTGTAATGATTAGCCTTAGCCCAAGTTATAGCAACATCTTCAGCTTTAGCTGCAATTTTAACAGAAGGGAGGGCCGCCAGTGGTTTCGGTCGAGAGTAGATGCCTTTCGCCACTCGAACAACTTGTCCCTCTTTTGCAAGTCTACTCATTACCTTTTGGACAGCCGTAACAGAGCCTAGAGAGTAAAACTTCTCTATCGCAAACGGTGTTCCTCGTTGCATACGAGATAACCTATTGTTGACTAATGCGGATACGGACATATCTATGTGAAATCTGACAAAACTGCTCTATGGTGGATTTATTATAGGTCAATAATTATGTGGATTGCAAGACTATTGGTGTCAGGTTCACCAAGCATCACATGTTGTTTTATATTTCCGCAGAAAAACACATTCTTAAATTGTTGGCGGTTTATAAATTGTACTAATTTATATGCAGGCACGATACTATGATCCAGTCATAGGTCGTTTTTATTCGAATGACCCGGTAGATGCGTTGGGGCACATGCAACGTGGCAACAGCATTACACATGGTTTCAACCGCTATGCTTACGCTAATAACAATCCATATAAATATACTGACCCTGATGGGGAGTTCGTTCAATTTATAGTCGGGGCAGTTATTGGAGCTGCAACAACATATAATTCAATTAAAGATTCAGATATGAGTTTCGCTGAAAAAGCTGGGGCGATGGCAGTTGGAACTCTAGTCGGAGGTGCCTCAGGTGGTATCGGGACATTGATTAATATGGCAAAGGGAGCTGGCACGGTAGCATCATTGACAACAGGTGCGTTAGCAGGTGGAGGAAGCGAAGCCACAACTCAACTAATAAATGGTCAAGAAATGGACGGCGTCGCAATAGCTGGAGCAGCGTTAGAGGGAGCTGTAGCGGCGGTTAGCGGTAACGTTGTTGCTGGTGTTACAGTTCAAGGTAATGCGAAGTCTCAAGTAGCGCAAGAGGTTAAAGAGCAAGCTACTGCTATCGTGGAAACAGCAACTGCGGGTCTAGTACAAATGGGCGTCGATGAACTCCAAAAAGACTAATCGTTCAATCAATTAAAAATCATGAAGAGAAAAAATGACTGAAAAAAAGTATGTTAACGCTTGGTTTGTTATAAGTATTCTATCTATATTAGTTGGCATCTATATAAACTATGTTTTTATTGTAAAAGACGGCGGGGTTCCAAATAAAGCAGAGTTGACTATCATTAGTGGCCAACTCAATGCATTTGAGACTAAGAGCAACGGTATCAAATTTAAATTGAGTGGATTTGAACCTGCACTTATTGTTAAAACAAAAAAAGAGAATCTTAAATTATTGGAAGTTTTTGAAAACACTCAGGGTGATGCGCTGTTTGAGGTGTTGGTTGATGAAACGAAGGAAGAATGCCAGCAAAAACTGAGTTATTCTTGCTCGGTATGGAGCTTACAAATTGATGAGTCTCCGTTCTTAGATTACGGTACTTCGGCAAAACAAGTTCAAGAAACTAGTGATCGTATCAATATATTTTCAAAGGTTTTGATTGCTGTTGGAATTATCGGAGCATTTGCTTTGGCTTTGTATAAAGTAAAGTTGAACAAAACCAAATAAGGTAAATTGTGACTTTTGAATCCAACCACTTCACCTCGCGCTCGCGGGGCGTCGCTCTATCACACGATGTTGATTCTTTTTCTTCGCTTACTAGTGTGCTTCAATCGTTTCAACCAGAGAGTTAAAAATAGAAATTTTAGGAAAGGTCATATTTCAATAATGAGCACTATTAGTAATCCTGTCACTACAATAATTATAAATGAGGCTGACGAATCAGTAGTTTGTCAAACATTTGAAGACGAGCTTTTTGTAGGAACACGCAAAATTGCTTCTATACCTTCACTTTACGTACTCGAACAGGGAGATAAAAAGCTTTTACTCCCTGTATTAACTAATAGAAACAAAAGGCTTCTCACTTTTATACCTTTATATGATGTTTCCTTTGGTAATGCTGCATTCAAGCGCGATAGTGTTTATCGAATTTCTAACCCTGTAGATCAAGATACTAATGATGTAAGGGAAAAGATTTATAAGTCTATGTCTCTTATGACAAGCTCAAATACCCAGCATGTTAAACACGATGGCGGTACAAACCAGTTTATTAATGGTGTGGGCTACAAGTTTTGTTTTAGTCCTGAGATTAGCGTCTTCAAAAGGGATAGAGATGTATTAATGACTGATTTTATTTCCGCTGGGCTAGATTACTGCTTTGAGATTCTTAAAAATCAATATCCAGAACTGATAAACGATTAACTGTAATTTTTTATTTGAACCCAAAGCCTCTCAGTCGCGAGGCTTTTTTTTACAGGTAGGCTGATGATTTGCAAAAATTAAGCATTGCGCAAATGGCCGAGAGATTTTCTGCCATCAGGCATGATGCGTTCGATGTAATCTGGAATATCAACTAGCTTTGTCGCAATATTGCTTCCGCTAATGCAATTTAGTAGCTGAGGCGGTAGTTTCTGCGTGTTAAGCGTCACTCTTCACTCGAGGCTATGTACGAACATGCGTTGAACAGTATTCCGAAGCTGCTTTGCGTTCATTATCAGAGTAAAACTCGCTGACGGTACTGCCAAAGTAATTTGATGAGACTTTAAGGCCATCAGAAGAAACAGCATCGAGCGTTAACCTGGTTCCATCTTGGATAAAGATAGTGTCTTCAGCGTATTTAACCTTTTGAATAACGTCCGCTGTTCCGTAGGAATAGCAAAAGTACCCGTTACCCGACTTATCGAAACTGAGGCTCGCGAGGTAAGGGCCCATGTTACCTGTCCAGAACCCAATGATTTGTGAGGGTGCCGGCTCAGCCTTTATCTGCACAAAATTGTTGTTAAGCATATCATCAACGGGAGACTGGCATCCGGCTAAAGCTAACGAGCCTAAAACCAGATATTTGCGTACATTCATAATCGTCCTTAATGTGAATAGGTGTGGTAGGTACCAGTGTAGTACGGAATGACCATAGTACGCGTGATTCTGAAGAAAAAACACAACCACCTGCCAATTACTACGGCAACATACCCCTATACAGTCTTGCTAAACTTTCCGCAGCTTCGCTGCGGCGGCCGCGCGCTCCGCGCAGTTGTGCAGGTAGAACGTGAGAAATTGGCGAGCGAGTAGGGGAGGCAAACGAAAGTGGGTCACAGGTAGTGGACAAGTAACGTACGTTTACTATGGGGCAGGTTGGTGGATGCATAGTGGTGTGTGAGGCGAGTCTTTTGTTGTGGGTGAGTCGTCCTCGTTTGTGCTTTAGTCAATGAGTCCGGTTAGGGTTCTTATGCTGGGTTGGTGAGAAAAGGGTTTATTGGTTTAGGGAATTTTAGGGTATGTTGCCGTAGTAATTTTCTTTACCCAGTTATCAACAAGGTTGTGGATGGTTTATTCGTTGGATTTGCTGCTGTTTGATGAGTTATTCACTTTTTCGTTGGTAGTAGGGCGCCTCGTTACGCGCCCCCTTTATAACGCACTTTGTGTTGAATAGAACGGGTTGATTCTCAATAAGTCGGGTTTTGTTTTACATGTTAACCGCGCTTTCTGTCTTGCTGCGTGCCGCAGTGAGCCACGTTGTCCCAATCATTAAGAGATTGAGACATGTCAGCAGAATCAGAAAATGTAAAAATCACAGTCGAAAAATTGCAGCAAGGGTTAAGGGTTTTCTTCGGCAATGATGATGCAACCATGAAGGGGTTCTAGGGATTTTCCCCTCTAAAAAGACATAATCCTCTGTAGACCACACCAATAAATGGCTGCGGAGGTGGTTTACTTTCAGCTTGGAGCCTA
>NZ_JAKRFB010000102.1:0-9962 GCF_022348315.1 Alteromonas sp. MmMcT2-5
AAAGCTTCAAGCTCTTTCTTATTCATGTTCATCTGCCTATCCTTAACTCTCTATAGAGTAAATTGAGATAGGCAGTTACACAAAATTAGTTACAGTCTCTTTTTTTCCAAACAGCGTCGTATTGATTATCAAAACGGATTTGAAGTATTGGCTTACCAAATCTGCGATGATAACAACGCCACCTGTCCCTCGGGCTCTTCATAGCTCACGCCTCTTATAGTTGGTTCATCACAGACATCCATATTCACACCCCTTTGATTGATAACTTCTTCTCCAGACGAATATTTTCTCGTTGAAGCTCCGTGTTCGCCGATTCCAAGCTATCCACTTTCCTTGATAGGGCAGCGATTTCTTCGTCCTTATTTACTTCAATATCTATACCCAACAACTCACTCATAGGGTCCGGGATATTTTGGAACTGCAACGCTTTTTCTCGTGTTTTCTTTAACTCTTTATTTAAAGACATAATTTGAGATTTTTTTGCTGCTTTTAGCGCAATCAGCTCTTCATTGAGTGATGTGACTCTGTCCCATGCCGCTACCACACTTTTTTTAAATCGGTTTATATACCCCTCTCGCGTTTCCTTGGCCATCCTGAAATAACGGTGTCTGTCTTTCGTTTGGGATTGTCTAGTCACGCCTGAGACAGAAGTTAGAAAAGCATAGTCATTCATAAGAAGTTGGATTATGTTATTGACTGGGCCAACTACCTTTTTTACTTCTCTAGTGACTTCCTGTTGAATGTGGCTCTCTAGGGCGGTTATTGGATTGGTTATATCAGTAGACGACGTTTTTTTTGTATCGTAGCGCTCTATTTCATGTTGTACGAGGTCGAAGAACTTCAAAAACATAGCGCGATAACCAAGTTCTGAAACCTTTTTCCCCAGCAGTCGTGGACATATCGACGTAAATTTTCGATATTCTAATTTGATATCAAGCATAAGCATGGCTATAACTACCGATTTCACATCGGGCGTGATGACATAACTGTCTAATTGCTTAGATGCCAACTCCACACAATCCACCGCTTTTTGTATTGACAATGCATCTAGTGTTTTCAGATGACCATCGATAGCTAGTTGCTCGTAAAGATTCGCTTCAATATCGGCGAACTCTGTCCTCAGGGAATCTATTTGAGTAAGTACATGCTCAAAGGAAGGTTCCACCTGCATAGCATTATTCTCATCGCTTAATCTAAAACTAGGTTTGGCATTCATATAAAGACTCACTATATTGCGTATTGACCATTGTATTATCGACATTCAATGGAAAAAGAAACCCGGTTTATATCACTAATATAAAAAGGTTTTTTAGCAGCAGGCAGATATTAGGCAATTTATACTCATGTCTGCATTTTTCTAATTCTGTCAGTTACTTACGAAACCTTCTATTCATCAGAAGACTCTGACTTGTACAAGCGCAATTTATCTAAAAGTTGGAAATCCACCTAAAAACGCATAAGCTATTGATGACACTTATTTATTTATCATGTAAGCATACGTTGTGCTTTTTTCTACTCATAGAGTAAAAAATGCATTGTCATCAGATAGTAAAACCGCAAATTAGCATAAAATACAATCAGCGCTATGAATTTCTAATTCTACGATTTTTAAATAACAGTCTGGCGAGCTTTTTCGTTCATTCTCATAGAATAATGAGCGCTACCTCACGTTGGCCATACCGGTTTTCGTTACATCAAATTCTTCACCGTAATGCATCGGCATCGCTGAACTTGTCCATCCACCGGCCTTTTGAATTTGATCTAATGTGACACCCCGCTCAAACATGGTTACTACACCTCCTACCCGGGTGCTATGACAACTCGGCTTGAACGCTAAATTAAGTAATGACGCTATATTCTTGTATCTAGACAGTAATGCATGATATTGCATCGCGGTATCCTGCACCGTTTGCTTTGGGGATAATTTACGCAATAAGGGGCCATCAGCAATGCCCGTTCTCGTGAGCCATTTGTCGATAAAATTGATAGTGGTTGTTGATATATAACCGTATTGACCTTTACCTGATTTATCAGTCTTGGAGCGCGGAGCGAAGATCCGTTGTTTGGCAAAGTCGATGTGATGCAATTCAATTGCTAATAAATTCGATGCACGGAATATCGTGTCTATCGCCGTGTTAAAAATGACAGCATCACGTAACCCAATCAACGAGTCCGTATCGAGTTGCGCATTGATGGCGTCAATATTTTCAAGGCGCATGGGCGCGGCTTGAGACTGGCGACTGGGCTTTTGATTTATCTTGTGGTTGGTGTATTCAGCAAAAAGTTTTGACTGCTTCCACGGGTCTGGTAGCTCGCTCACACCAATAAAATAGCGGACTGACGCAATTTTACGGCGTATGGTGTGATGTTTCAGTTTGGTCGACATTAAGTAGTCCAGATAGGCACGACACGTTGTTTTAGTCACATTGACATCACTGGCCATCGCCGGCAACCCATTATCTTTGCAGAACACCAGGTACTGATTGAAGTCGTAGTGGTAAGCGCGTTTCGTATTTTCTGACTTTAATTCCCATACATCGTCTTTTAACTCACGTAAGTTTCCAATTACCCGATCGCGATCTGATTCAGCGATCGCCATCGGTACATTTTCGACATGAATTAACATTGAGGACATAATTAGGTGCTTTTTTATTATTTAAGATAATTTGGTTTATATTGAATAATAGAGCAGGGGAGAGGGCAGATCAAGAAATCTCTTTTGCGTTACTAGTAACGCTTTGTTTATATCTTATTCTTAGCACAGTGATACGCAATACAAATAGCGTTACTAGTAACGCTTTTATTCTATTTGGTTTTTGAGGTAATATGAGAGACCAGAAGAAGAAGGGGTGAACAATGTCTGACCAAAGCCTTTGGCAACAATTTCTACATGCACAATTAAACACGTTCTTATCAACCTTACAGGAAAAGGATAAGGTTACCAACGTAAATATAGACAAGCTCGAGCGTGATGTTTTAGCGTTAGGAAAAAGCATGGGCTTCATCGCGTTGAGAAAATATATTAAGCCTCAAAAACTCGGTGAATTTGAACAATCTTTCACCATGTTCAAAGCACAAAAAGAGCAAGAGTTGTGGTCTGACTATCTAGCCAACCACCTAGTAAAGTTTCTATCTTCCATACCCGAATCAACGTATCTGAAAGACAAAGAAGCCCTAGTAAATGCTGACAGTGTAACAATTAAAGAATGGCAAACACTGGCCCCAAAAGCCCTATATTCGGCTATGCGAGCGTGGTTACCCCAGGCCTCAATTAAGCAATTTCAAAATCGCTATCGGGCTTATAAGCACCGCGGTATCAAGCGAACTGACACCATAGATGTGAGCCCCCAAACCAAAACAATCATTGATATGGCAAAAGCTGAATTGCATGCCAGTAACTATGATGAGGTATTTGAACTCCTATTCTCAAAGCATTACAACGTCAGTACCGACAGTGAAGTTAGAGCCGTAAAAGAACAGATTTCCGATGCATTACCTGCCTCCAAAAGCCTGTTTTTAGAAGAATTCATGCTTAGATTAAACCCCAATGACAGAAATAGAGTGAAACTGCTCATTGAGATTGCTTTTAATGAAGGCTGGGATAGAGCAAAGACATGTAGAAAGCGAAAAGGGGACCCACGCGCAGAAGCGTTAGTGGACTGCAGTATTTTTACAACTGCTGCGAACTTCTCGACTGACAAAAGTAGTGACTAAGACACCTTGGGAAATGGCGGGTATTGTAAGCCAGGTATAAAGAAGCTAAAGAAAAGGCGATATGTTTCGATTAGTCCGAACCTCTCATTACTATGGAGAACGGAAGGTGTGCACCAGTAACAAAGAGTGTTACAAGGCGGAGAATCGCCCCAGCGAATACCAGGGCATAGAAAAGAAACCATGATTTGTTGAGCCTGCACTCCTTACACATGACCTTATCAATGTGTGATGAGGTGATAACCTCATTAAGCGAGTGAGCATTGCGAGCAGGTTACAGGTAAGTATCAACGTTTGTTTCCGATAATTTATTCCAGCGAATTCCCATCCCATTCATGGTTAGGATCGGGTATAAAAGTTGCCCCCACACCATGAGTGTCAGCTGCTGTAACTAACCACCCACCAGGAACCTTAGTTCGATATGTGTGCCTTATTACACCAGTGGTACCTTCATTTTTGAGATGTTCCCAAGTAAGTTTAGGTGAAGCTTTGGAGCCACTTGTGAAAAGTCCCATTGTTTTCCCTTATTTGATAATTCTGGGTAGTTGTTTTATTGAGAAATGTGCTTATAGCTAGCAAAAACCCAACACAGATTATTGCTTAGCGTGATAAAGCGGAGAGGAGCAGCTGTTGCAACTAACACGACGGCGGCTATCTGTTGCATTATGTGCACCTAAATTTCGAAGGGATTTTGAACCACAAAAAGCGCAAGCTATTCCATTTTTTGTCTTCGCTGTAGGGTTCTTGGCTAAATATTCCTGCAAATTAAGAGGGAATTTACGTTTCCAGCCAACAAAGTTATATCAAGCTACGAAAGCCACTACGGATGTTATTGCTAAGATGTACATTGATTGATAAAACGTGTCCAATGGGATGGACTCCTCCTCAACTTGAATTGTTGTCCTTTTTTTGGTCAATATGGTGATGGTGAGTTACCAGCATTCAAATTAGGAGAAGCCCATGGGCCAGATTACTCGAGTCGGTGTTGATATTGCAAAGTCCGTTTTTCATGTGCACGCGGTGGATAGGTTTGGTGAACGGCAGTGGAAAGGAAAATACTGTCGAACAAAGTGGTTGGATGCTATTGAGAACAAGGTCCCTAAAGGGACTGAAATTGCAATGGAAGCCTGTGGTTCATCTCACTATTGGGGGCGAGAATTACAAAAACGAGGTTTTAAAGTCAAAATCATTCATGCGCAATTTGTTAAGCCTTACGTAAAAAGTAATAAGAATGATGCGATTGATGCAGAGGCAATATGTGAGGCTATGAGTCGGCCGAACATGCGCTTTGTAAGTGTGAAATCAAGTAAGCAACAAGACATACAATCTATACACCGTATCAGGGACAAGTTGATGGTTCAAAAAGCATCCAAAGCAAATCAGATACGAGGACTGGTAAGCGAATATGGGCTAGTTGCGCCAGTGGGTATCAACAAACTGAGAGAAGCCATCCCCCTGTGGCTGGAAGATGCAGAAAATGGTTTGTCGGCGCTTTTTCGCTTGTTGCTACGTAATTTGTTTGATGACTTAAGGCAGCTCCAAGAGCGAGTCGATACGCTCGACACGCTTATTGAGAAAGAAGTCAAAAATGACCCTGTCGCACGTTCGCTACTTCAGTTACGGGGTATTGGTATCCTGTGTGCCAGCGCATTGTCTTGCGCTATTGGTGATGCGAAAGGATACCGTAAAGGTAGGGATTTTGCTGCTTCTATTGGTTTAACGCCGAGGCAACACAGTACCGGCGGCAAGCCTAGGTTACTTGGCATCAGTAAGCGAGGCGATGGTTACTTAAGAAAACTACTTGTTCATGGTGCACGGTCAGTCATCCGGCATGCTCATCGGCATGATGATAATTTAAGTAAATGGATTGAAAAGCTCTGCGCATACAAGCACGTTAATACGGTAACTGTAGCGTTAGCTAATAAAACAGCGCGTGCAGCTTGGGCTATGGTAAATACAAACGAAAGTTATGACCCAGAGTTGATAGCAAGCGCTTAAGCTTAAACGAATTAAGAAATACGAAAAGTTTTCATCCCAATTGCAAAGTAAGATGTGAGATGGCTAACAGGTTAGACCGACACTTGAAAAACCTTACCCGGACGAAGAGCCTTTAAGCTCGTGTGTCCGTTCAGGAGCAAGTGTGCGAATAGCCCATAGAGGTTCGATGCAGTAAAAGAAAATGCATCATTAAGAAACCGGATACACGTTGGCAATCATACCCAAAGTTATCGAACAAATTACTTGCAAAAGAGGAGGAGTCCATACACGTCCGGTAATCCCCACATTCAATTCATAAATTAGCTACGGCATGGTGTTCTCTTTTTGTTAAGGAGAATGACCATGCCGCAATATCAACGAAGAGAAGATATTCGGTTGCAGCGAACAAGCAACAAGTTTGTTCAGGTGAAACGTGAAGTCACGAAGGTTGAATCCTACACCGAAGCAATGGGTGGCGAACTTCTCCTGCAACTTGGAAATGCTCAACTTAGCGTGCCAATCAATATTAACCCTCACTGGGTTGCTACCGTGATGGAGGCATTGTCCGAATGAAGATGTTCGTAGAGCCTGCTGACATTTACCTGTACATGGATATCGTCGATTTCCGCAAATCGATAAATGGCTTAATTGTCGTTGTTGAGCAGGATATGAACCTGAATCCGTTTCGCGATGCACTGTTCGTCTTCCGCAACAAAAAGCGCGATAAGGTCAAAATACTCTATTGGGATAAAACGGGCTTCGCTCTCTGGTATAAACGCCTCGGTGCGACAAGAAGTCGCTTTGTTTACTGTTGAACTTTGATTCAACCCTTCGTATTGCCGAAGGTTTCCTATTTCGACATGCGTTACTAGCAATGGTGAGGTGTGAAGCTCGAAAGACAATGTAGCCTTAAGTTCAACAGTGATGTTGAACAAACTGCAAGCATCATGCGGTTGGGCCCTAGGAATTAATGGTATGTGTAATTAACTGAACAGTTTTAACTGTCGTCATTATAAACAAGCTAAAGATGCTGACAAGCTTGAACCAAAAGGTGTGGTGGACAAGTTAACATGCTCTAGTCTCATGTTACGCAATTTAATGTGCCCCCGGCGGATTGACTGACACTAACCCATTATGTGAATAAAGTGGAACTTGGTAAGCCCGTATGCTCCCTCGTTGAGGTAGTTTCTTCGTAAGAATGAATGACGGGCATGCGGGTAAAGGACGATGGAGAAAGCGAATGCCTTGCTGTAATGGCAAGGATAGATGTATTGAACGTGACATCATGCGAAAGCATAGCCCACTTCCATCGAGTGGTTAATCACAAGAAATTTGTAATAAGATTTTAGCTTAGGAATGCAAATGAATTGCTCTTATGAACAATGTGCACCTATAAACGAAGCGCAATGCTGGTCTAACATCGATTGGAAGGCTGCAAAGCGCTACGTAGGATCATTGCAAGCGCGTATTGTGAAAGCAGTAAAGCAAGGGAGAAAAGGGAAAGTTAAAAGTCTGCAATGGTTATTGACTCATTCCTTTTATGCGAAAGCCCTTGCGGTTAAACAGGTAACGGAGAACAAAGGGCGTAAAACGTCTGGTATTGATGGCGAAACATGGCAAAGTGCTACTAAAAAATGGCGAGCAATCTCATCGCTCAAACGTTCTGGATACAAGGCAAGTCCATTAAGGCGAGTCTTTATTCCAAAGTCGAATGGGCAGAGAAGACCTCTCGGTATCCCCACAATGCTGGATCGTGGGATGCAAGCACTGTATTTGCTAGCCGTTGAGCCAGAAGTGGAGACAAACAGTGACGGCAATTCTTTTGGTTTTCGAAAACAAAGATCTTGCGCTGATGCGATCGAACAATGCTTCAAAGTATTGTGTCGCAAAGGTGCGGGAGAATGGGTGCTTGATGCAGATATTAAAGGATGCTTCGATAATATCAGCCATGAATGGATGCTAAAGCACTTAAACATTGACAAACCAATCCTTTCACAGTGGTTGAATGCCGGCTTCATGGAGTCTGGCAAGGTATATCCAACACTTGCAGGAACACCGCAAGGAGGGATAATCTCGCCGACGTTAATGAATATGGTATTGAATCAACTGCAAGGAACAATTGAAGAAGCTTCAGGTGTTAAAAGAGGTAAGCACCGTGAAATTCGTTCTAATGTTAAGAGAGTCTCTGTAATCAGATATGCTGATGATTTTGTTGTAACGGCTCATTCTCAAGCGTTTTTGGTAGATACAATATTGCCTTGTATTAATGAATTTATGTCCCAACGTGGTTTGGCATTATCGCCAGAAAAAACGCACGTTAGGCATATATCAGAGGGTTTTGATTTTCTTGGTCAAAATCTCAGAAAGTATAATGGCAAATTACTGGTCAAACCCAGTAGCAAAAGCGCTCTACATTTGATGAATAAGTTGAGACTTACGATCACCAAATATCGCTCTAGTCGACAAGACAGGCTAATTTTTCAGCTTAATCCAATATTAAGAGGTTGGTGTAATTATCACCGACACAGTGTCGCAAAGGAAGTATTTTGCAAGATTGACTCTGATATATGGTTGCTACTCTGGAAATGGGCATGTCGTAGGCATCCTAGAAAAGGAAAACACTGGATTAGGGCTAGATACTTCCACTCTGTTGGTGCGCGTAATTGGACATTCTGCACCGGTGATAAACAAATAGCCTTATTTCGGTTAGCAGCAATACCGATTGTGCGACATCCAAAAATCAATTCCGATGCAAACCCTTACGATCCGACACATGAAACTTACTTTGAATCTCGGCTTGATGTGTTAATAAATTCTCGCAACAAAGAACGCCTGCATAGATTATTATCACGTCAAAATGGTGAGTGTTTGTATTGCAAAAGGAAAATAACGGCTAAAACTGGTTGGAATATTCACCGCCTAGTGCCTTTATATTTAGGTGGTGATAATAAGACGAGTAATACCGTGGTTGTACACCCTTCTTGCCATAACAGCATTCATAAAAGTAAAAATACTGCTGCGCCATCCTACATGGCGTTATAACGACTTGAGCGGTATGCGGGGAAACTCGCACGTACCGTTCTTAGAGGGCTGGGCTCGAGTAATCGGGTCTGGCTACTCGACAGAAGCATCGTTTTAAGTGGCCTGTCGATGCGAACTTAAAACAGATGCATATGAGTGAGCAACAGCTACAATGGCTGTTATCGGGTTACGATGTCATAGGCCATCAGCCGTTGCACTACAACGCATCAGGCTTATAACCTGTGATCATAAGTAGCGATTAACGATCACGAAATAGTCTTAATAATGTAAGGTAATCAGCAGCTTAATACGGGATAATGGTGGTATGAACGAGAAAGAATACCAATCCCGCATCGCTGAACTTGAAGCGCTTCTTGAAGAGAAGCGCGCGCGGATTGCCTATTTAGAAGAACAGTTCCGCGTTGCCCAGCATAAGCAGTTTGGAAAAAGCACCGAAGGCCACCCTGGGCAAGGTGAGTTGTTTAACGAAGCGGAAGAATTGGTTGTTGAAGCTGAAACAGCCGAAGAAACGATTAGCTATACCCGTAAAAAGCCCACACGTAACCCGCTACCTAAAGACCTGCCTCGTGAAGTTATCGTTCACGATATTAGCGACGAAGAAAAAATCTGTGGCTGTTGTGCGGGCGAATTACATCGCATAGGTGAAGATAAGTCAGAGAAGCTTCAGTTTATTCCTGCTCAGGTCAACGTGATTGAGCATGTTCGCCCTAAATATGCGTGTCGTACTTGTGAAAAGGACGGTATCAGCAACACGATTAAACAAGCGCCCGTACCTCACAGCGTGATCCCAAAAGGCTACGCAACGCCAAGCTTGTTAAGTCAAATCATCACCAGCAAATATCAGTATGGGTTACCGCTTTATCGACAAGAAGCGATGTTCAAACAGAGCGGCGGATGAAACCACGCTAAAAGTGGTCGAGTCTGAAAAAGCGAACAGCTATATGTGGTTGTATGCCAGTGGTGCTGATTCACCTAGCGGTAATATCCCCGATACAGCGACATCTAATATCGTGTTGTACGATTATCACAATAGTCGCGCTGGACAATGCGCAGTAGACTTCCTGCAAGGCTATAGCGGCTATCTACAAGTGGATGGCTATCAAGGCTACGAGCAAACGCAAGCAACCCTTATCGGTTTCCGAGTAGATGAGGACATTACTGCCCTCACCCCTCACAGACCCGGACGAGCGCAATTAACGCATCCGGTTCTTCATAACAGTTTATTCGCTGCG
>NZ_JAKRFB010000103.1:0-5351 GCF_022348315.1 Alteromonas sp. MmMcT2-5
AAAACTGCACTCAAATGGTACAGCTCCATAGTCGACGGGGCCTGGACCGCAGGCACATGGAATTAAATTCGTGGGGATCCCTCAGACTCTGACCCCATTCTTGTGGTTTAGTCGTTTCGGCGTTGAGATAGTCAGCGGTACAGGATACTCTTCGGTATCCTTTTTTGTTTGTACCAATGGCTTATGTTTACTTATCTTTGCAAACCTTATCGCGCTTTTTCCTTTGTCTGCGCTGCTTCCGTACTTACTTCTACTTTAATGACTGGTTCGGCGAATGCCGAAGTACCTGCTTCTAATTTAGCCTCGGTTGAATCGTCGGCGACAACAAAAAGCAAAAAGATGACGCTGAGTAATACCTCTATCGATTTGGATGTTTATCGTCAGCACGTTAAAACACTGGCAAGCGATGAGTTTGAAGGGCGAGGGCCATTGTCGAAAGGGGAAGAGAAAACAGTCGATTACTTGGTAACCCAATACAAAAAGCTAGGGTTGAAGCCAGCCTTTGGCGATAGCTACACCCAAGCTGTGCCTTTAGCTAAAATAACGCCTAAGAACATCTCATCGTTAAAAATAGGCGGGCTTGATTTTAGCGCAGGCAGCGAGTTTACAGCCCGTACTCAGCGCATTGTTAATGACTACTCACTTGCTAATAGTGAGGTAATTTTTGTGGGTTATGGCATTAATGCCCCAGAGTACGATTGGAATGATTACGCCGGCCTTGATGTAAAAGGAAAAACCGTTGTAATGCTGGTAAACGACCCGGGTTTCGCTTCTAAAGATCCAGAGCTTTTTCAGGGCAACGCAATGACCTATTACGGTCGCTGGACATATAAGTACGAAGAAGCAGCCAGGCAGGGGGCAGAAGCGGTTTTCATTATTCATGAAACCATGCCAGCGGGTTACGGGTGGGGCGTAGTCGAAAACTCTAACTCCAATACCAAATTCAGTTTAGTCGACGACAACAACAATGCTTCACAAGTTGGTGTAATGGGTTGGCTTCACCTAAATGCCGCCAGACAGCTATTTGAAAAGGTGGGTATGGAGTATGGCGAGCTTAAAGACAAAGCTTCAAAGCCAGGATTTATTCCCATCGCGCTAAACACAAAAGCATCATTGGGCTTCACCAATACTATTGAGCGTGCCGAGTCGCAAAATGTTGCAGGCATTTTAGAAGGTACAGATAAGCCAGAAGAGTGGGTAATGCTTCACGCTCACTGGGACCACCTAGGCAAAGTTGAGAAAAACGGCCAAACCACTATTTACAATGGTGCGGTAGACAACGCGTCAGGCGTAGCAGGTGTGCTTACGTTAGCAGATGCGCTTTCAAAACGCGAAGAGGGCTTTGTGCGCACACTAATGTTCAGTGCGTTTACCGCTGAAGAAACAGGGCTACTCGGTGCCGATTATTTTGCAAATAACCCGCCGGTACCAACATCGAACATGGTGGCTTTTTTAAATATCGACGGCATGAATGTAAACGATGGCGTTGATTACATTTTGCAGTACGGCGAAGGTTATTTATCTATTGAAGACGATTTAGCAACAGCTGCCGCGCTACAAGGACGAACGGTTAAAATGGATCCGCGACCTCAAAATGGACTGTTCTTCCGCTCAGATCACTTCGCGCTTGCTAAGCAGGGCGTGCCTTCAATTTTGTTCATGAGCTTAGGCGATACCGACCCTAGCTTCATCGCCAAACGCTATCATAAAGCAGATGATGACTACCTTCCAAGCTGGACATTAGGTGGTGTGCAACAAGACCTCTCACTTATCGGCTCTATGCTGAACTATTACGCCCAAGGCGATGTGTGGCCATACTGGAAACGTGACTCTGATTTTAAAGACAAGCGCACACAGGCAATGGAAGCGAAAGAGGCAAAGTAATTCACGCTTAACTGTAGGTAGCGATATAACAAGGTGAAGCGACGCTAATGAGTTGGATTTTGTTTACGTTAGGCGCGGTTGTTATGCAAACCGTGCGCAATGCACTTCAGAGTAAGCTGAGCGGTGCAGTTAACACCTCTGGGGTGACGCTCTCTCGCTTTATTTTGGCTCCGCCAATAGCTCTCGTCTATTTACTCATTCTCTACAGCAGTAGCGCCAGTCAAGTGCCTGAGTTCTCAGGCTCTTTTATTACAGTGATATTGTGTGCTTCGCTACTTCAAATAGCGGCCACTTCTTTAATGGTGATTTTGTTCAAGCAGAAGAATTTTGCCATTGGCGCAGGTCTAGCGAAGAGTGAGGCCTTGGTGGCCGGCGTTGTAGGCATGCTCTTTTTCGGAAGTTATTTAACGCCCCTTGGGTGGGCGGGCATAGTAATAGGGGCAATAGCAGTATTTGTGTTAAGCAGCGGCAATCGGCTTCATGGTATTAGTGTGAAAACCATGGTTATAGGTCTTGCTTGCGGTACCTGCTTTGCGCTGACATCACTGTTGGTGCGCGAAGCCAGTCACATGCTTAATGTTCAGCATACAGTGGCTGCTGCTTGGGTGTTGTTATGGGTGCTATGTGTACAAACGATAAGTTTAAGTGGTTATATTGCGCTAACTAAACCCTTCGTGTTCAGACAGCTAACCAACGCTAAAAAGCAGGTGCTCGCGATTAGCACGGTAAGCTGTTTGGGCTCAATTTGTTGGTTCACGGCCATGGCATTACAACATGTGGCGCTGGTAAAAACGCTTGGTCAGTTAGAGGTGTTGCTTACCTTGGTACTTTCACATTACTGGCTAAAAAATGCAGTCACAAAACGCGAAATTGCTGGCTTACTTCTTATTGGGCTTGCCGCCATTTTCGTTATGTGGGCATAAAGTACTGACAATATTAAACACTGAAGTTTTTAGTACAAAATCAATTGAATGTTATTTTCATAAAACAAAAAAGTGCTAAACAACCTTAATTAAAACGACAGGAAGGGAACATGGATAAGCGACATTTCTTGAAATTAGCGGGCGCTAGCTTTGCGCTTGCTCCTGTGGCTTCTATGGCTGCAATTAATCAAACCAATGCAACAGACACTAACGGTTTAAGCGGGCTAAGTGATATCACCGCAAATGCGAAGCCGATTACCGTAGAAGAGCGCAAAGCGCGTATTGAAAAAGCGCAGTCGCTTATGAAAGCCCAAGACATTGCGGCAATTCTGGTCGAGCCTGGCGCTGCAATGGATTATTTTTCAGGGATTAAATGGTGGCGTAGTGAGCGCTTGACCGCGCTGGTTATCCCTCAAAAAGGTGACATGGCGGTGGTAACGCCATTTTTCGAAAAGCCAAGTGTGTTTGAGTCGTTAGCTATAGGCGATGATGTAAGAGTGTGGCAAGAGCATGAAAGCCCGTTTGATGTCGTAGCCAATATTTTAAAATCGCGCCGTATAACAAGCGGCAATATCGGCTTTGAAAGCAGCGTACGCTACTTTGTAGTTACCGGAGTCAGCCGAGCGCTACCAAACATTAATATTGTTCCCGCCGAGCCAATTACCCTTGGCTGTCGCATGTATAAAACTGCGAGTGAACTGGCACTTATGCATAAGGCCAATGAAGTTACTTTACGTGCTTACGAGTTTGTTTTTAGCAACCTAAAGCTTGGCATGAGTCAGCAGGATGTAAAAAGTTTGATGAACACCGCACAGCAGCACTTAGGCGGCAGCGGTACATGGTGTTTGGCGCTGTTTAACGATGCAAGTGCTTATCCTCATGGCACAAACGCAGCACAAACTATCAAAGAAGGCTCGGTGATCTTGCTAGACAGCGGTTGCAGCGTGCACGGTTACCAAAGCGACATAAGCCGTACTTTGGTATTTGGCAAAGCGTCTCAGAAAGTTCAGGACGTCTGGCACACAGTAAGGGAAGGGCAGAACGTGGCATTTGCCGCAGCAAAAATTGGTGAACCAGCAGGCAAAGTGGACGACGCAGTGCGCCAATTCTACGCCAGCAAAGGGTACAGCAAAGACTATGCATTGCCTGGGCTAAGTCACAGAACAGGTCACGGTATCGGCATGGAAGGACACGAGAGCGTTAACTTCGTGCGTGGTGAAAATACGCCACTTAGAAAAGGCATGTGCTTTTCTAACGAGCCAGGTATCTATATTCCGGGTGAATTTGGTGTGCGCTTAGAAGACTGTTTGTACATGACAGAAACAGGCCCCGCATACTTTACCGAACCGCCAGAAAGCTTGGCGAAACCGCTGGGTAAATTACTGAATTTAAAAAGCTAAATAAGAAGTTAATAAACCTGTCTCTCAAAATTTTTATTAGCTGTTACACTTAAAATTATTACCTAAGTGAATGATGGATAAACTATGCCTGAAAGAAAATTTAGATTGGTTACGCGAAGTGATTTCGATGGACTGGTATGTGCAGTCTTATTGAAAGATTTAGACTTAATTGACGATATTTTGTTTGTTCATCCAAAAGACATGCAAGACGGTAAAATTGATATTACCGAGAATGATATCACTACTAACCTGCCTTACGTTGCGGGTTGCCATATTGCCTTCGACCATCACTTAAGTGAAACAGTGCGTAACTCAGGCGATATTGATAATCACATCATTGACCCGAAAGCGCCGTCGGCAGCGCGCGTTGTTTACGACTATTACGGTGGTGCAGATAAATTTCCTAACATCTCAGTAGATATGATGGATGCGGTAGATAAAGGAGACTCTGCACAGTTTAGCGAAGAAGAAATCCTTGAGCCCACCGACTGGGTGCTAATGAATTTCATCATGGATGCGCGAACTGGGCTTGGTCGTTTCAGAGATTTCAAAATCTCTAACTATCAGCTAATGATGAAGCTAATAGATGCGTGCAAAGACCACAGCATTGGAGAAATACTGCAAATGGAAGACGTGGCCGAGCGCGTGAGTTTGTACCACGAGCACAATGAAATGGCGAAGGCGCAAATTGCCAAGTGTTCTACCGTATACGATAACCTAGTTGTGCTTGATTTAACCGACCAAGAAACCATTTACGCGACAAACCGGTTTGTTATTTACGCCATGTATCCCGACTGCAATATCTCTATTCACAAGATGTGGGGGCTGAAAAAGCAAAACGTGGTATTTGCTATTGGTAAATCCATTACTAATCGTAGCTCAAAAACCAATGTGGGAGAGTTGTGCTTGAAGTATGGCGGCGGTGGTCACATGAACGCAGGTACATGTCAGGTTGAAACCAGCAAAGCCGAAACTGTACTCGGCGAGCTTATCGAAACCATCACGAGTGATGGCTAAAGCTAATCGAATAAGAACGGTGGGGCAGAAAAAGTACTCTGACCCTGAGGTATCCCCACAAATAATATTGCGATATCAATAAGATAAAAAAGATAGGAACATTCATGACGTTTGGTGATCAGATCAA